>JAEZLX010000053.1 GCA_023415035.1 Pseudomonadota bacterium
TCCTGCGGGCAGGCAGAGTAGCGCGCGTCAGTCTCACACTACTTGAACGGCCCGTATGCACCAGCAACGGGCCGTTTTCGTTTGCATGCAGGTTGCTGGTAGCCCCAAGAAATCGCGTTGGAACCAGCAACATGTTGAAAAATCCCGCCACCAAATACCGGGCTTTCGCCCCTATCGGTCTGAAGGATCGCACCTGGCCGGACGCCACCATCACGAAGGCGCCGATCTGGCTGTCGACCGACCTGCGGGACGGCAACCAGGCGCTGGTCGAACCCATGGACATTGCGCGCAAGATGCGCATGTTCGAGACGCTCGTGGCGGTCGGCTTCAAGGAGATTGAAGTCGGCTTCCCCTCGGCATCCCAGATTGAATTCGACTTCGTGCGCAAGCTCATCGAGGAGAACCGTATCCCCGACGATGTGACCATCCAGGTCCTGACACAGGCGCGCGACCATCTCATCGAGCGCACGTTCGAAGCTGTCAAGGGTGCGCCGCGCGTGATTGTCCACTTGTACAACGCCGTGGCGCCGGTCATGCGCCGGGTGGTGCTCGGCCTGGACGAGGACGGCATCGTGGACCTGGCCGTGCGCCAGGCGCGCAAGTTCAAGGAAATGGCGGACAGCCGCCCCGAGACGCACTGGGTCTTCGAGTACTCGCCCGAAATGTTCTCGGGCACGGAGCTGAGCTTTTCCAAGCGCGTGGTCGATGCGGTCACGGCCGTGTGGGCGCCGACACCGGACCACAAGTGCATCATCAACCTGCCGTCGACGGTGGAGCACTCCACGCCCAACATCTTCGCCGACATGATCGAGTGGATGCACCGCAACCTTGAGCGGCGCGACTCGATCGTCCTCTCGGTGCACCCCCACAACGACCGGGGCACCGGCACGGCCGCCGCCGAACTGGCGCTGATGGCCGGGGCCGACCGGCTCGAAGGCTGCCTGTTCGGCAACGGCGAACGCACGGGCAACCTCGACATCGTCAACGTCGCGCTCAACCTCTACACCCAGGGCGTGTCGCCGGAACTGGACTTCTCCAACATCGACGAGATCCGTGCCACGGTCGAGCACTGCAACCAGATCCCGGTGCACCCGAGGCATCCCTATGTGGGCGACCTCGTCTACACCTCATTCTCGGGCTCGCACCAGGATGCCATCAAGAAGGCGTTCGCCGCTCACCGGGATGGCGACATCTGGGACATCCCGTACCTGCCCATCGACCCCAAGGACGTGGGCCGCAGTTACGAGGCGGTGATCCGCGTCAACAGCCAGTCCGGCAAGGGCGGCATCACCTACCTGCTCGAAAGCGAGTACGGCCTCAGGCTCCCGCGGCGTCTGCAGATCGAGTTCAGTCAGGCGGTACAGCGCGTGATGGACTGCGACGGCAAGGAGCTGACAGCGGCCGACATCTGGGCCATCTTCCGCGACGAATACCGCCTGGACGGCCAGGCAGGCCTGGCGCGGCGCGTGCAGGAAGTGGTGGGGCAGGGCGATGACGCCGTGACGGTGTTGCGCGGCGATCTCGTCTGGCAAGGGGCCACGCACAGCATTGAAGGCCGTGGCAACGGTCCCATCGACGCCTTCAGTCGCGCACTCAGCGAGCTGACCGGCCAGCCCGTGCGCGTGGTGGACTACCACCAGCATGCCATCGGTGCCGGCGCGGATGCGCGCTCTGTGGCCTATGTGGAAATGCGCGTCGGTGACTCCCGCCCGTTCTTCGGCGTGGGCGCCGACGTGGATACCACGGCGGCCGCGCTCAAGGCCGTGATGTCCGGCGTGTCGCGGACCTTCGCGGGTCAGCCCGCACAAGAGGCACAATCTCAACCCGAAGCAGAAACGACGGCTGCCTGAGGCTCACCCCCGGGCCAGGCACAGACCAGGAGCACACGATGACCGACAAGCTGATCATTTTCGACACGACCCTGCGCGACGGCGAGCAATCGCCCGGCGCTTCCATGACCAAGGACGAGAAGCTGCGCATCGCGCGGCAGCTTGAGCGCCTGAAGGTGGACGTGATCGAGGCCGGCTTTGCGGCCAGCTCCAACGGTGACTTCGATTGCGTGCAGGCGATCGCCAACGCGATCAAGGACTCCACCGTGTGCTCGCTGGCCCGTGCCAACGACCGCGACATCAGCCGCGCGGCCGAGGCGCTCAAGGGCGCCAACCGCGCGCGCATCCACACCTTCATCGCGACCAGCCCGCTGCACATGGAGAAGAAGCTGCGCATGTCTCCCGAGCAGGTGCTGGAGCAGGCGCGGCTGTCGGTGCGCTTTGCGCGCAACCTGTGCGCGGACATCGAGTTCAGCCCCGAGGACGGCTACCGCAGCGAGATGGACTTTCTCTGCCGCGTGCTCGAGGCCGTGATCGACGAGGGTGCCACCACCATCAACGTGCCGGACACGGTGGGCTACGCCATTCCCGAGCTGTATGGCAACTTCATCCGCACCTTGCGTGAGCGAATTCCGAACTCCGACAAGGCGATCTGGTCGGTGCACTGCCACAACGACCTGGGCATGGCGGTGGCCAACTCGCTGGCCGGCGTGAAGATCGGCGGCGCGCGCCAGGTTGAATGCACCATCAACGGCCTGGGCGAGCGCGCCGGCAACTGCTCGCTCGAGGAAGTGGTGATGGCCGTCAAGACCCGCAAGGACTACTTCGGCCTTGAGGTGGGCATCGACACCACGCAGATCGTCCCGGCCAGTCGCATGGTCAGCCAAACGACCGGTTTCGTGGTGCAGCCCAACAAGGCGGTGGTGGGCGCCAATGCGTTCGCGCATGCCAGCGGCATCCACCAGGATGGCGTGCTCAAGGCTCGCGACACGTACGAGATCATGCGTGCCGAGGATGTGGGCTGGACCGCCAACAAGATTGTGCTGGGCAAGCTCTCGGGCCGCAATGCCTTCAAGCAGCGCCTGCAGGATCTGGGCATCCACATGGACTCCGAAAGCGAAATCAACGTCGCCTTCGCCAAGTTCAAGGAACTGGCCGACCGCAAGGCGGAGATCTTTGACGAGGACATCCTGGCGCTGGTCAACGACGAGAGCGTGACGCCCGAGAAAGAGCAATACGGCCTCGTGTCGCTGGCGCAGCACAGCGAGACCGGCGAGCGTCCGAAAGCCACGGTGGTGTTCACCGCTGGTGGCAAGGAGTTCCGCGGCGAGGCCGAAGGCAACGGCCCTGTCGATGCCTCCCTCAAGGCGATCGAGTCGCACGTCAAAAGCGGGGCCGAGCTCCTGCTGTACTCGGTCAACGCCATCACCAGCGGCTCGACCGAGAGCCAGGGCGAGGTGACCGTGCGGCTGCAGCTCGGTGGCCGTGTGGTCAACGGCGTGGGCGCCGACCCGGACATCGTGGTGGCGTCTGCCAAGGCCTATCTGAGCGCGCTCAACAAATTGCACAGCAAGGCCGAACGCGTCGCGGCCCAGGGCTGAGCCATGCACCAAAAGCGCGAGTCCTTGCAAATCAAGGACTTGCGCGCGACTCATGCACGGTTACGGTGAGTGACGCACAGATATGGGGGCTTTTTGTGATCCTCATCGAGGAATGCTGAGCAAGTAATTGTTATTGCTTGTTTTTTGAGAGGTCTCTATACTTCGTGTCGGCGTGCAATAGAGGCTTCGAAGGTTCCCATGATGGTTCGTATTTCCGGCATGAAAAGCTTGTGCCGCCTGCTCATGGCGGGTCTGGTATCGCTGTCGATGCTGATGCCGGTTGCAGAAGTGCACGCAGCCAAGTCGGACCGCAGCAAGAAGCCCGCGGCCACCAAGGTGGCCAAGAAATCAGGCAAGGCCGCTCCTTCTAAGAAAAAGACCGTATCGGCCAAGAAGAAGACGAAGACGGCCTCGGCCAAGCAGAAAAACACGCGCAAGACGGCCAAGGCGCCTGCGTCCGCAAACACGCGGATGGCCGCAGCGCGGCAGGGCAAGTCCAGCACGGTCATGCGCGCTTCGGTTCCGGCCCGCGAGACCTTCGGCCAGCGCATGGGTCTGCGCGGCAGCGATGATCCGCTGTCCCTCCATTCCAGCGTCGCCCTGGTGATCGACCAGGACACGAGCGAGGTGCTGTTCAGCAAGAACGAGTCGGCCGTTCTGCCGATCGCCTCGCTGACCAAGTTGATGACGGGCCTGGTGGTCGTCGATGCCAACCTGCCGATGGACGAGATGATCACCATCACGAGCGAGGACGTGGACACCTACAAGGGCAGCAGTTCTCGTCTGGCCGTGGGCACGCGGCTCACCCGTGGCGAGCTGATGCACCTGGCGCTCATGTCCAGCGAGAACCGGGCGGCCCATGCGCTGGGCCGCACGTTCCCCGGCGGCATGGACCACTTCGTGCGGCTGATGAACGCCAAGGCCCGTGAGCTGGGCATGTACGACACCCGCTATGTCGAGCCGACCGGACTGATGAGCCAGAACCAGTCGAGCGCGCGCGATCTGGCCACGCTGGTATCGGTGGCCTACCAGCGTCCGCTGCTGCGGGAACTCTCGACCTCGCCCGAATACGCGCTCAACGTCGGCAACCGTGTGCTGCAGTACCGCAACTCCAACCGGCTGGTGCGCAACCCCGATTGGGACATCGGGCTGCAGAAGACGGGCTATATCTCGGAGGCAGGGCGTTGCCTCGTGATGCAGGCCGAGGTGGCTGGCCGCAAGCTGATCATGGTGTTCCTGGATGCGGCCGCATCCGTTCACCGCATCCAGGACGCCGAGCGCGTGCGTCACTGGGTCGAGGCGCAGCATGGCGTCCAGCCGGCAGCCCGGCATATGACTTCCTACACCCAGCCCCAGAGCTGAACGGGGGGGCCGGCGGCACGCCGGTCAGCGGCGCAGAGTGTTTTCGCCGGGGTAGCCCAGGGCGTCGGAAATCTCGGCCGCGGTGGCCTTGAGCTTGGGGACCCAGCCCTCGTCGATGCGGTCGGCGGGCGCGGAGATCGACAGGCCAGCCACCAGGCGCGACTGGTCGTCGTAGATGCCGGCAGCAATGCAGCGTACCCCGGTTTCCAGTTCCTCATTGTCGCGCGCCACGCCCAGCTGGCGGCATTGCTGCAGCTCCCGTTCCAGCAGGGGCAGTTGGGTCAGGCTGTTGCGGGTGTTGCCCACCAGACCGGTGCGGGCCGCGTAGGCACGCACGCGCTGGGGTTCCTCGTTGGCGAGGAACAGCTTGCCTACGGAAGTCAGGTGCAGCGGGGCGCGGCCACCGATGGCCCGAACCACCTGCATGCCCGAACGCTCGCTGTAGGCGCGTTCCACATAGACGATTTCATCTCCCTGGCGCACGCTGAGGTTGACCGGCTGCTGGATCTGCTTGTGCAACTCGCGCATGGGGGCCAGGGCCGCGTCGCGCACGTTCAGCCGAGCCTTGACCAAGTTGCCCAGCTCCAGCAAACGCATGCCCAGGCGATAGCTGCCGGCCTCCGGGCGGTCGACGAAGCGGCCGATGGTCAGATCGTTGAGGATGCGGTGGGCGGTGGAGGGGTGCAAGCCCGTCTTCTCGCTGATTTCCTTGAGCGATACCGGCTCTTCTCGCGAGGCCAGGACCTCCAGCAGGTTGAACATCCGTTCAATGACCTGAACGGTGGGCGCACTGGATAAGACGTCGGATCGTTTGCTCATGGCAGTCAGATGGTGTCCCGCTATTTTACAGGATGAAATCCTGGCCAGGCGATGCCAGAACCTTCAACCGGGACAGATTCGCTCAGAAAACCTCGGTCCAGTGGCCGTTGACCAGCAGCTCGTGGGGACGGAAGCCGGACTTGTAGCGCATCTTGGGGCTCTCGGCGATCCAGTAGCCCAGGTAGACGTAGGGCAGTTGCAAGTTGCGGGCCTGCTCGATCTGCCACAGCACGCTGTACGTGCCGTAGCTGGCCTTGTCGTCCGGTTCGTAGAAGGTGTAGACCGCGGAGAGACCATCGTCGAGGACGTCGATGATCGAGATCATCTTGAGCTGAGGTGGGGCGCCGTCCTGCGCAGGCACGTGGAACTCGACCAGCCGCGAGTTCACGCGGCTTTGCAGCAGGAACTGGGTGTACTGGTCGATGCTGTCGTGGTCCATGCCGCCGCCCGAGTGGCGGCTGTTCTGGTAGCGCAGGTACAGCTGGTAGTGTTCCGGAACGAAGCACAGTGGCAGCACACGCGTCTGCAGCCTGGCGTGGTCGCGTTGGCAGCGGCGCTGGGTGCGGCTCGGGGAGAAACGCGCGACAGGGATGCGTAGCGGGACGCAGGCCTGGCAGCCGTCGCAGTAGGGCCGGTAGGTGAACATGCCACTGCGGCGAAAGCCCAGGGTGACCAGCTCGGAGTAGGCGTCGTTGTGGATCAGGTGGCTGGGTGTCGCCACCTGCGAGCGTGCGGAGCGACCCGCGATGTAACTGCACGGATAGGGCGCCGTGGCGTAGAACTGGAGCGCCTGTAGCGGAAGGTCCTTGAGGTGCGTCACGCGGTTTCGGCAGGGCTGTCGAAAAGGTGTTTCCAGTATACGGGGTCGTAGCGCCAGTCGGGAGCGGCCAGGCGCTGAGCCAGCTTGGAGCGGAGGATGAATTCGTCGCGGGGAATGGGGCTGGCACCCATGGAAGCCAGATGGGAAGTTTCCTGCTGGCAGTCGATTATTGGCAGGGAGTGGGCACGGCAGAACGCCACCAGCGCGGCCAGCGCCATCTTGGAAGCGTTGTTGCGTCGGCTGAACATCGACTCGCCAAACACCATGCCACCGAGGTTGACACAGTAAAGCCCGCCGGCCAGTTCGCCGTCAATCCAGGATTCGACGCTGTGCGCGATGCCGGCGCGGTGCAGGCGGATGTAGGCATCCACCATCACGGGCAGGATCCAGGTCCCGTTCTGGCCCGCGCGCGGCGTGTGGGCGCACGCACTGATCACGCGTTCAAAACCGTGATCCATGCGGATCTCGAGGCGCTGCTGTTTGGCCAGGGAACGGATTTCCTTGGCCAGCGAGCGCTGCAGTCTGAAGCGCCGTGGCTCCAGCACCATGCGCGGATCGGTGCTCCACCACAGGATGGGCTGCCCCGCGCTGTACCAGGGAAAGATGCCTTGCGAATAGGCATTGACCAGGGTCGGCACGTCAAGCACGCCGCCAGCTGCTAGCAGTCCGGGGGCCGGGTCGCGCGGCCCCCAGGCTTCATGCACGGACGGGAAGGCCTGCCCAGGCTCCAGCCAGGGGAGCGGGCGGGTCGGCGGCGGCTGGGTCATGGCCGTATTGTGAATCGGGTACCGGTTGCGTGGGCTGTCAGAGGGCGGATGGCCTAGCCGGGCGGGGCATGATGGCCAGGAACAGCAGCGCCACCGCAACGCCGGTCATGTCGGCCACCCAGTCCAGCGGGTCGCCCGTGCGCCAGCCGGTGGCAGCCTGCAACGCTTCGATGGATGCGCCATACAGGGCCATCGCGAATCCCCAGCGCCAGGCCGGCATCGGGTAGGCGAGCGCGCCCAGTCCGGTGAGCATCAGAAACCCGACCGCATATTGCGCCTTGTCCCAGATGTCGAAGACCTGGGGTGGCAGGTGGGCCGTGGGGGCAAGCGATGCCACTGTGACCAGGGTCAGCAGCAGCCAGAAACTCCAGCGCAGGACAGTGCGGATCATGAAGCGGAGGTGAAGTGGCCGGGCGGCGGCTTGGGCTGTATGTGCTCGCAGTGTATCCAAGCACGCGGCGGTTCGCGCAGTCTGGGGCGTCCACGGTCCGGCTGTGTGAAGGGACGTGCTCTACTTTTTTTCAGATTTTTTTCGTGTGCTTGTGAAAGTCGAAAAAATGTGGCTATAATTCAAGTCTGTTCCCCGATAGCTCAGTCGGTAGAGCGACGGACTGTTAATCCGCAGGTCCCTGGTTCGAACCCAGGTCGGGGAGCCAAAAATACCGAACAGAAACAAGCACTTAGGTCATATCGGCCTAGGTGCTTTTTTCTTGCTTGTTGGAAGAATATTGGAAGGCTTCCAATATCCAGTAGTGCGCAGCGTCCGCTGCTGCGCACGCTACAGTTATCAGAGTGCAACGCGGTTCGGTTGCACGGTCTCACGCCAGCGCTGCTTGACGTAAATCTCGGTGGTGGTCTTGTCCTCGTGGCCACACAGTGCTTGGATCTGCTCGATCGGCACGCCAGCTTGCCACATATCGGTGGCTCCCTTGCCCTTCAGATCCCGGAAGCCGAACGGCGCAATGCGCTCGGCATTGGGGTTCTTGGCCAGGCGCAGCTTGTTCGCCTTGGCGATGCAGCGCTTGAGCATGGCGCTGATGCCGTCATACGTGTAGGGCTTGCCGTCGCGGGTGCGCACCAGCGGCTGACGCAGCTTGGGCACCTCGCCCAGGCTCGTGCGGATCAGCTCATTGAGCTCGGCCGTCACCTCGATCTGCATGACCTTCTTGGTCTTGCCCTGCTGGAACTTCAGCACGCGTTTGCCTTGCGCCGTGGCGAGCACCGTGGTGTCCCAGTGGATGATGTCGCTCTCGGGCCGCTGCAGGGTGCGGTAGGTCAGCTCCATGAGCAGGCGCACGCTGTTGGGCGCGACCGCATACACCTCTTGGTAGTCCTGGTGAGGCACGTACACATCGCGGCGGGACTCGCGGTTGCGCTTGATCCCACTGGCGCGCAGGCATGGGTTGACCAGCAGGCCGGGGATCTCGTTGCCGTGGCGCGAGATCATCCAGGACATGGCTGCAGAGAGCGCGGCCTTTTCGCGGTTGGCCTGCACCGGGCGGCCCAGCTCGGCACCGATGTCTAGGAACTGCTGGACCATGGGCGGCGTCACCTGCTGAGGCGTGAGTGGCGGCGCGAAGAACACGCGCAGCGAGCCGGGACGGCCAGGCCGGCCACCTTTTGGCGGAACGCCCTTGATCGCCATGGTGTAGTCCGCCAGTGTGCGCGCTGACATCGTGCCGGCCTTGTGGCGCTCTTCACAGAACACCAGGAATCGGTCGAGCCAGTACATCAACGTGCCGTGCAGGCCATTGGGGTCGTTGTACAGGCGTGCGCGCTCGTTGGCGGCTGCCATGTCCTTGCCCAGGTTCTCCCACTTGCCGGTGTCGCGGTGGACATAGTAGTAGGAGCCTGCGCGCATGTACACGCGCGGTTCCAGCTCGGAAGAGTTCTTGCGACGGCGGCCCATGGGGGGCATGGTAGCGGCATTCATGCGGCGCGGGGCTGGCGGAATAACTGAATCAGGGCGGCGCGGTTGACGCCTGCGGGCTCTGGCGGCTGGATGGTGCGGGGGGCGGTCTGCGGCATGAGGCCGCCCAGCACCTGCTCGGCGTGGGCTCGCCACACCAGCGGTCGGCCGTTCGGCCTGGTGTGCACGATCAGGCCCAGGCCCTGCAGATACCGGACCTTGGCAGCGTTCTGCCGCAGGCCTTCGCACAGGGCGTCGATCTCGGCGTCGGTCAAATCAGGGCGGGGTGTAGTCATATGGCCATGACCTCAACGTCATGCGGGCGGCGCTTGCCCTCATAGATCTCCTGGATGCGCTTCTCCGTGCGCCGGTGGGCGGCGATCGCGGTGCGGTGCGGGATCTGTTCCAGGATCTCGGCGTAGCTCTCCAGCACGGCCCGCACGGCCTGGATGCCAGCGCCGTCCAGGCGGATCGGTGCGCCGGTTTCCAGGTGGCGTGCGCCGGCGATGGCCAAGGCTCGCGTTGCGTCGTGCAGCAGGCCAGTCGAGTCTTCGGCCACGCCCATTTCGATCAGCGTCTCCAGCAGGTTGACGGCGTCGCTGACCACGCGCCAGTCGTTGGCCGTGGGCTTGGGCGAGGTCTCGATCGAGGCCAGGCCGGACCACATGCGGGTGAGCTGGCTGATGCGGTAGGCCTTGGGCATGGGCTCGGTCGCGCTGGCCATGAGTTCGTGCAGGTAGGTGTAGGTGCGCAAGACCTGTGGCCGGCGCTTTGGCTTGGGTCGGGCGCGGGGCATGACGCTTTTCTCCGTGGGCGCACCAGCCCCACCCACACGCCGAGCAGGCTGGTGCCGGTGAAAATGGCTTGCTGCGCCAGCAGGCCCCAGTGGCCGTGCATCCATGCGAACGCGATCCAGCCCGCGTTGCTGGCCAGGTAGGCCACAAAGCCCCAGCCGGCGCGGGGGCCGTTGAGGGCCAGGAGCATGGTGCCGAGCACGCCGAAGGCGGCGGCAAGACCTTCGATCAGGTTTGTGGTCATGCGTCGTCCTCGTTCATGATCACAAGCACCTCGTCGGACGCATCCATTCGTGTGGCAAGGCCACGGTTTTCAAGGTAGGTGATGGCTTCCTCAAGTGCTGGGGCGCTTGCCAGTCCATCCGGGTCAAGGCTATAGGTGATGTAGTCGACCTTGATGCCGTGGCTGTCGATGAGTTCGCGGCTCGCCTCGTCGGCAATGCGCCAGGCCGCTTGCAGTGTGGCGTTCTCGGCCTGTTCGCGGTGTCGGTCAATCGGACATTCATTTCGATGCGCTTCATTCATGCCGCTTACCTCCAGCGTTAGGCGTCAATCGCCTCTGCTGCCTCATCCCATACCCAGTGCGTTTCATCATCCAGTCCACCATCAGGCAACCGAAAGATGGCGTTCGCGGCTTCAGCAAGTTCGGTCGCTGTTTCGTAGCGCTCCGCGTTGTGTCGCATCCATGCGCGCACATCCCGGCGGCGCGCACTCGGCGGCGGCGGAATCACCGGCTTTCGCGGCTTCCGCACCATGCAGGCCGCTTCAATCTCGCGCTGCCTGTCTGTCGCTTCTCGTCCTTGCGAGATAACCAGCTTCCTGTATCGGTTTTCTTGTTGCACGCTCATATTCAACCTCCTGCGCCTAACCCGGCGCTCGTTCGGACGACCCTGACGGGCCGCCGCACAGCTCTGCGTTAGACGGCAAGTCGCCCGCCCACAGAACTTGCCCAGTCCATGGCGTCCTGCCATTTCAGCCGGCCGGCTGGGCGTTGAGCCATCAGAACCAGGTGGTGCAGCACATGGCCATCTGCGTCCAGTACCGCGCCTGCGTAGCGCTCGCCTGGTTTCAGGGTGATTTCCGTTTCTGGCAGTCGGATGACCTTGTTGCCGTAGCCGTAGGTGTAGAGGGTGTTCATGCAACTCTCCTGATT
This sequence comes from Pseudomonadota bacterium, assembly GCA_023415035.1. GTDB lineage: Bacteria > Pseudomonadota > Gammaproteobacteria > Burkholderiales > Burkholderiaceae_C > Hydrogenophaga. The sequence continues at coordinate 11,055 of JAEZLX010000053.1, forward strand.
TCCTCGGCCGCCGGCCAGTTGGCGGCCACGATGGCGCGGGCCAGGGGCGGGCAGACGCTGTTGCCGCACATCCGCACCTGGGCGGTCTTTGTTAGCGGGCGGCCGTCGGCGCCGCGGTCGATCACATAGCTGTCGGGGAAGCCCTGGGCGCGGTAAAGCTCGCGCGGGGTGAGCATGCGCAGGCCGATGTCAACGATGGCGTAGGGCTCGCCCTTGACGGTGACCAGGCCGAAGCGGTCCTTGGTGGTGACGGTGTGCAGCGGTTCGCTCAGGGCGGGGTCGCCGTCGGTTCCGTAGTATTTGATGAGGAATGCGCGCACTTCGGCATGGTGGGTGCCCTGTGCGCTGATGGTGTGCAGGGGTTCGTCGGTGCTGCTCTGGTTGTCGATGGGGACCATGTTGGCCGCGACCAGGCTGTGGTGATCCACGCTGGTGATGGTGGCCATCGGGTCCACCAGTTCGCTGCCAACCACGCCGGTGTAGTGCTTGGCGATGAACGCGGTCACCAGCGATGGCGCGCTTCGCGCTCCACTTCCGCTTTTCGCTCCAGTTTCTGCCGCTTCTCTCGGTGCTCCAACCGGTCCCACGCGGTCATGACCAGGGCTGCTTGCCTGGACGCTTCGCGCCGCTTCTTGAGCTGCTCGATGTGCACGACTTTCTCCATGCTCGTCCTCTACGATGAATGGGTTGGGGTTGGTGACCACGTAGCGCATGATCCCCTTGGCGATCCGCCGGCACGTGGCGTCAGCAAGCGGGCGGTCGCGCTCGAAGATGCTGGGCGCTGGCACGCTC
>JAEZLX010000219.1 GCA_023415035.1 Pseudomonadota bacterium
GGCTGGGCCGGCGCACGGGCGGCCGCGCAGGCCGATGACCGCCTTGCCCCCGGGCTTGAGGGCGTGGTACTGGACGTCACGGGCAGGGTGGCCAGCCTGCCGCAACGCGGTGGCGACGGCTTCCAGCGCTTCGAATTCGTGACCGAATCGGCCACGGCCCAGGGGCGGGACGTGCAACTGCCCGGCCGGTTGCTGCTGGGCTGGTATCCGCCGCGCAGGCCTGGGGCCGAGGCGTCGCCGGTGGTGCGGGCCGGTGATCGCTGGCGCCTGCCGGTGCGGCTCAAACGCCCGCATGGCGTGCTCAATCCCCATGGGTTCGACCGCGAGCGCTGGCTCTGGGAGCGCGGCATCGGCGCCACGGGGGCCGTCGTCTCGGGCCGTGGCCAGGCCGCTCCCGTGAGGCTGGGCCGTTCGTCGTTGCACGCCATCGACGCCGCCCGCCAGTACGTGGGCGAGCGCATTGCCGCCCGTGTGCCCGACGGCCGGCAGGCGGGTGTGCTGGCCGCGCTGGTGGTGGGCGACCAGAGCGCCATCGACCGGGCCGACTGGGAGCTGTTCCGCATCACCGGTGTCGCGCACCTGATGAGCATCTCGGGCCTGCACGTGACCATGTTCGCGTGGCTGGCGGTGCATCTGGTGGGCTGGGGCTGGCGCAGCGCGGGGCGACGACAGCCGGGGCTGCTGATGGCGATGCCCGCGCCACGTGCGGCGGCGCTGGGTGGCCTGCTGCTGGCCACGGCCTATGCGCTGTTTGCCGGCTGGGGTGTGCCGGCCCAGCGCACCCTGCTGATGCTGGCGGTGGTGATGTCGCTGCGGTTGCGCGGCAGGCGATGGCCCTGGCCGGTGACCTGGCTGGCCGCGATGGCGGTCGTGCTGTTGCTGGACCCGCTGGCGCTGACGCAGCCGGGCTTCTGGCTCAGCTTTGTGGCCGTGGGCATCCTGTTTGCGGCCGATCCCGGGCGGACCTTGCCCGGAGGAGAGGCTGGACAGGCGTTGTGGCGGCGGCCGCTTGTGGCCATCCGCCGGATGCTGGCCGAGCAGGCCGTGGTGACGGTGGCGCTGGCGCCGCTGACCCTGCTGCTGTTCGCGCAGGTGTCTCTGGCCGGACTGCTCGCCAACCTGCTGGCCGTGCCCTGGGTCACCATGCTGGTGACGCCGCTGGCCTTTCTTGGCGCGCTCTGCCCGCCATTGTGGAGTGTGGCTGCCTGGGCGGTGGGGCTGATGGGGGAGGTGCTGGCTGTGATGGCGGCCTGGTCGTGGGCCGTGGTCGAGCGTCCCATGGCGCCGTGGCCACTGGCGTTTGCTGCCGTGGTCGGTGGTGTGGTGCTGGTGCAGCGCTGGCCCTGGGTGTTGCGCTCGGCCGGACTGCTGCTGGCCTGGCCCGTGCTGCTGTGGGCACCGTCACGGCCACCTGCTGGCGAGTTCGACGTGATGGCCATCGACGTCGGGCAGGGCAGTGCCATCCTGGTGCGCACCGCGCGCCACAGTCTGCTGTTCGACACCGGGCCGGCCCAGGGCGAGGACAGCAACGCGGGCGACCGCATCATCGTGCCCCTGTTGCGCTCGTTGGGCGAGCGCCCGGATCTGGTGGTGGTCAGCCACGGCGACAGTGACCACGCGGGCGGCATGGCGGCGATCGCGTCGGCGCACCCGCAGGCGCACTGGCTGGCGCCGTTTGCCGATGAGTCCTGGCGGCGCTGCGTGGCCGGACAGCACTGGGACTGGGACGGCGTGCGCTTCGAGATCGTTCATCCCTGGCCGCAGGACTATGGCCCGCAGGGAGAGCCGCTGCTCAGCGACAACGCCATGTCCTGCGTACTGCGCATCACCCATGCCGCCGGTCGGGAAAGCGCCTGGCTCACGGGCGATATCGATGCCGAACGCGAGGTGCGCTTGGCCTTGAGCCGGCCCGATGACCGCGCCAGCCTGTGGATGGCGCCGCACCACGGCAGCCGGACCTCGTCCACGCCCGCCTGGCTCAATGTCCTGCAGCCCAGGCGCATCATCATCCAGGCAGGCTACCGCAACCATTTCGGGCACCCGTCACCCACCGTGATCGCGCGCTATCGGCAGCGCGGCATTCCCTGGGTCGCCTCGTTCGCATGCGGTGCGGCATTCTGGCGCAGTGATGCGCCCGACGCGGTGCGCTGCTGGCGTGAGGAGCAGCGGCGTTACTGGCGCTGGCAGCCGGATCAGGCGGATGCCCATCATGGTGAAATTATCCTCACTCAACCGGATTTACCGGATGCGGACCATTGACTTGGAGGCGGGTTGGCCTGCTCCTTGCTATGCTCAATGACAGGAGGACGCGCGTCATGAGCCGACCGATGTACGACGAGATGTATGCCGAGCCCGGGCAACCCAGGGCGCACTACCAGGCCTATGCACGCTGGCTGGCCGAGCAACCCGCCGACGTGATGGCCTCCCGGCGGGAGGAGGCGGAAATGATCTTCCGCCGCGTGGGCATCACCTTTGCGGTCTATGGCACCAAGGACGAGGACGGTGCCGGCACCGAGCGGCTGATCCCGTTCGACCTGATCCCGCGCATCATTCCCGCACACGAGTGGAAGCGCATGCAGGAGGGGCTGGTCCAGCGCGTGACGGCCCTCAACCGCTTCATCCACGACGTCTATCATGATCAGGACATCATCCGCGCGGGCGTGATCCCGGCCGACCAGGTGTTCCAGAACGCGCAGTTCCGCCCCGAGATGATGGGCGTGGACGTGCCGGGCAACATCTACTCGCACATCTCGGGCATCGACATCGTGCGCGCGCCCAATGCCCAGGGCGAGGGCGAGTACTACGTGCTGGAGGACAACCTGCGCGTGCCATCCGGCGTGTCCTACATGCTCGAGGACCGCAAGATGATGATGCGGCTGTTCCCCGAGCTGTTCACCGAGAACCGCGTCGCGCCGGTGGCCCACTATCCGGACCTGCTGCTGGAAACCCTGCGCGCGGTCAGCCCGGCGACCACGGCCGAGCCGACGGTGGTGGTGCTCACCCCCGGCATGTACAACAGCGCCTACTTCGAGCACGCCTTCCTGGCCCAGCAGATGGGCGTGGAACTGGTCGAGGGGCAGGACCTCTTCGTCAAGGACAACTTTGTCTACATGCGCACCACGCGCGGCCCGCGCCGCGTGGACGTGATCTATCGCCGCGTCGATGACGATTTCCTGGATCCGCTGGCCTTCCGGCCGGATTCCTCTCTGGGCTGCGCCGGTCTGCTGGGCGTGTACCGCAGCGGCAACGTCACCATCTGCAACGCCGTGGGCACGGGTGTGGCCGATGACAAGTCGATCTACCCCTACGTGCCCAAAATGATCGAGTTCTATCTCGGTCAGAAACCCATCCTCAGCAACGTGCCCACCTTCATGGGCCGCAACCCGGAAGACCTCAAGTACATCCTGGCGAACATCGGCGAGCTGGTGGTCAAGGAAGTGCACGGTGCCGGCGGCTACGGCATGCTGGTCGGGCCGGCCTCGACGCGGGCCGAGATCGACGAATTCGCCAGGCTCGTGGCAGCCAACCCCGAGCGCTACATCGCTCAGCCGACGCTTTCGCTGTCGACCTGCCCGACCTTCGTGAACAGCGGCATCGCACCGCGCCACATCGACCTGCGCCCCTTTGTGCTTTCGGGGCGCGAAGTGCAGATGGTGCCCGGCGGCCTCACGCGCGTGGCCCTCAAGGAAGGCTCGCTCGTGGTCAACTCGTCCCAGGGTGGTGGCACCAAGGACACCTGGATTCTGGAGGCCTGAACATGCTGTCGCGAACCGCCGACCATCTTTTCTGGATGTCCCGCTACACCGAGCGGGCCGAGAACACCGCGCGCATGCTCGATGTCAACTACCAGACCTCGCTGCTGCCGCAGTCCACGGCCGTGGCACAGCTGGGCTGGCAGGGCCTGCTGTCGATCAGCGAGCTGCTGCCGACGTTTCACGCCAGGTACGGTGATGACGGCATCAATGCGCGCAATGTGCTGGACTTCATGGTGCGCGACGAAAACAACCCGTCGAGCATCGTCTCGTGCCTGCGGGCTGCGCGGGAGAACGCCCGCGCCGTGCGCGGCGCGCTGACGACCGAGCTTTGGGAGACGCAGAACCAGACCTGGCTCGAGCTCACCCGGATGCTGCAGGGTCGCAACTTCGAGCGCGACCCGGGCGAGTTCTTCGAGTGGGTCAAGTTCCGCTCGCACCTCTCGCGCGGCGTCGCCATCGGCACCATGCTGCAGGACGAAGCCTTCCACTTCTACCGCATGGGCACCTTCCTGGAACGGGCCGACAACACGGCGCGTCTGCTGGATGTCAAGTTCCATGCCGTGCACAGCGATTTCTTCGGTGCCGCGAGCGAGCAGGATCAGGAGTACGATTTCTACCACTGGAGCGCGATCCTGCGCTCGGTTTCCGCGTTCGAGGTCTACCGCAAGGTTTACCGCGACGTCATCACTCCCGAACGCGTGGCCGAGCTGCTGATCGTGCGCCCCGACATGCCACGCAGCCTGGCCGCGAGCCTGAACGAACTCGTGAGCAATCTCGAAGTGGTCGCCAACGAACATTCGCATGAAACCCTGCGCCGCGCCGGCAAGCTCAGGGCCGACCTGCAGTATGCGAGGATCGACGAGATACTGGCCACGGGGCTGCATGCCTTCCTGACCCAGTTCCTCGACCGCGTCAATGAACTGGGCGGCCGGATCAGCCAGGACTTTCTTGTACCCAGCACGTGAAACTCCACGTCCGACACACCACGCACTACAGCTACTCCGAGCCGCTGCGCTACTCGGTGCAGGCGCTGCACCTGTGGCCGTCCTCGGGGCCCTTCCAGACCGTGCTCGAATGGCGCCTGCGTGCGCCTGCCAGCGTGACGGTGCAGCCCGAGTGCCTCGGCAACCATGTGCATGCCTTCAGTCTGGTGGCACGGCCGGAGGACAACCTGCGCGAACTGCGCGTCGTCGCCGAAGGGGTGGTGCAGACCCATGGCGTTGCCGAGTTCGAAGACCCGCCGGGGCTGCCGCATCCGTTCTTCTACCGCCGCCCGACGGCGCATGCGGAGTCGCACCCGCGCCTGGCAGCTTGGGCACGGCAGCAGTTGCCCGAACTGGCCGGTGGCAACGCAACCCCCCCGGTGGCAACGCTGGTTCGCCTGGCCTCTGCGGTGGCCGACAAGGTGCACTACCAACCCGGCCGTACGGCGGTCGAGACCACGGCGCTGGAAGCCTTCGACTGGGGGCTGGGCGTGTGCCAAGACCAGGCGCATGTGATGGTCGCTGTCTGCCGCAGCCTCGGATGGCCCGCCCGTTATGTCAGCGGTTATTTCCACGCAGCCAACGAGCCGGAGCTGGCTAGCCATGCCTGGGCCGATGTCTGCATCGATCCGGCTGCCGCGCGCTGGGTGAGTCTGGATGTGACGCACCGTTGCCTCATCGACGAGCGCCATGTCCGCCTGGCCGCCGGCAGCGATTACATGGCCTGCCCGCCGATCAAGGGTGTGCGGCGCGGTGGTGGCGACGAATCGATGACGGTGAGGGTCGAGATCGAGCCGGTGCCCTGACTCATCTGAGCCGGGCCTCAACGGCCTGACCCAGCTCGATCACGGCCATGGCGTAGTAGCTGCTCCAGTTGTAGCGGGTCACCACGTAGAAGTTTTCGGTGCCTGCCACGTACGACGGGGCATCGTTGCCGTTGCGCAGTTCCACCAGGGCCAGCTTGCCTGTGTGCTCAAGCGCCGGCCCTTCCAGCCGGGCACCCTTGCCGATGAAGCCGGCCACGGTGAACGTGGGCAGGATGTCGGGCGCAAGCAGAACCTCCATGTCGGCCTGCGCCGCGTCAATTCCCACAGGAAAGTGCGTGGGCATGCCTGGCTGCCAGCCGAACTGGTGGAAGTAGTTTGCCACCGAGCCGATCGCGTCCACCGGGGAGCCGAACAGGTCGACCTTGCCGTCGCCGTCGAAATCCACGGCATAACGGTCCCAGCTGCTGGGCATGAACTGGGGCCATCCCATGGCGCCCGCGTAGCTGCCCCGGTACGACGCGGGATCGGTCCCCGCGCGGTGGGTGAAGGCGAGGAACTGCTCCAGCTCGTCACGGAAGAAGGTCTGGCGCGTCTGGGTGCGCGGATGTGCTGACGGGAAATCCAGCGCCAGGGTGGCCAGCGTGTCCAGCACGCGGAAGTTGCCCAGATGGCGGCCGTAGAAGGTTTCCACGCCGAGCACGCCCACGATGAGGCTGGCCGGAACGCCGTACGCCGCCTCGGCCCTGGCCAGTGCCTCGCGATGGGTCTGCCAGAACTGCAGCCCGGCTTCGATGCGCTTGGGCTCGATGAAGCGGGCGCGGTAGGCCGCCCAGTTCTTGGGCTGGCTGGTTGGCGGCGGCAGGACGAGCTGCATCACGCGCTCCAGGCGCACGGCCTGTCCGATCTGCTGGCGCACCCAGTTCCTGTCCAGACCGCGCCGCTCGGCCAGCTCGTCGGCGAATGCCATCGCAGCGGGCTGGCCGGCATAGGAAAGCTCCGGCATGGCGGTTGCACTGCTCGATTGTGCTGCGGCGGTCCATGAGGCCGTGGCCAGGACGGCGGCGCAGATCAGGGGACGGAAACGATGAATCACGGTCTGGAAGGCCAGGTCAGCTGGCGGAATTGCCTGCGCAGCGTTGACAGGGATGGCGCATGCGCCTGTCCACTGTAGCGCTGTCGTTCAAGCATCAGCAACCACTGGGCGAGGTCGCGGGTGAAATCGGTGTCCCCCCAGTGGCGGAGCGCACTTTGGGCGAGCCCGCGGGGGGTGGGGCGAACGTCCTCGGGCAGTCCCAGACGGACCAGCCGCTGGCGCGCGCGCATGAGCAGGCGCAGCCACGGGTCCTGGCGGTGCTTGTCCCACAGCATCCACAACGCGCCACCGAGCCCCGCAATGGCCGTGACCATGCCCAGTGCCACGGCCAGGTCGCTCCAGCTTGGCGAGCGGAAACCGATGTTGCGCAGGAAATCCATCTGCCGCTCCTGCGTGTAGTCGAGCACCCACTGGTTCCAGCGGTTGTTGACCGCACCCCACAGGTTGCGCAGCGTGGCCGCGAGGGTGGGGTTGATGTTGCGGATCGCGCCGGCGATGGCGCCTTGCGGTGCCTCAAGCCGCGTCAGGCTGCCCAGACGGGCGGGTGCCACCACGCCGGTGGGGTCGATGCGCACCCAGCCCTCGCCGGGCATCCACACCTCGGCCCAGGCGTGGGCATCGGCCTGGCGGACCACCCAGTAGCCATCCAGGGCGTTGAACTCGCCGCCGAGGTAGCCGGTCACCACCCGGGCGGGGACGCCCGTCGCGCGCATCAGGATGACAAAGCTGCTAGCGATGTGTTCGCAGAAGCCTTCCTTGCGATCGAACCAGAACTCGTCTGCGGTGTGTTGGCCGTACACACCCGGGTCCAGCGTATAGGCATAGCCGCCGGTGCGCAGGCGCTGCAGGGCCGCGCTTACCAGCCGCGGAATGGCATCAGGACCGGCGCCGTGTTCCTGCCGCATGGCGCGCGCGAGTTCATGGGTGCGCGGGTTGAAGCCGCGGGGCAGTTGCACCTGCGTCTGCAGGGTTGGGGTGGCTTCGCGGGGACCGTGCCGGAATGTCAGATGGCTGCTGGTCCGGAACCGCATCAGTTCCGTCACCGGGCGGGTGCTCAGCCATTGCAGGTCGGGCGTCATGAAGGCGCGCCCCCGTGGAATCTGCGGCGCTTCGGTGGCCGCCTCCAGCAGCACCAGCCAGGGGCGCCGGCTGGGTTCCATCGTGACCTCGTAACCGATGGCCTCACCCTGTGGCTCCAGCTGCGCCAGCGTTGCGGCGTTCAGGGAGAAATCGGGTCGCTGCGGGCGCCATACGGCTCCGTCGAACTCGCTCAGAACCGGGCCGCGGAAATACAGGTTCGACAAGGGCGGCACCGGCCCGTCGAAGCGAATGCGCATGGCCACCTCGTCCTCGATCGCCAGCTGAGCCACCTGCCCGACGCGCATTTCGTCGGACAGGCCGGTCTTGCCCAGAGGATCCTGCCCCGGCACGCCCCACAGGGGGGCCATGCGCGGGAACAGCAGGAACAGCACCAGCATCACAGGGGCGCCCAGCAGGGCCATGCGCGTGGCGATCCAGGCCGACTGGCGCAGCGGCGGATGTCCGACCGGCGTGTGGGCATTGACCAGGGCCGTCAGCAGGCTGAGCAACGCCAGTAGGATGCCCACCGCCGTCAGCAGTGACTGCGAATAGAAGAAGTGTGTGAGCAGCGCAAAGAAGGCCAGGAAGAAGATGACGAAGGCGTCGCGCCGCGCGCGCATCTCCAGTGTCTTGAGCGCCAGCAGAACGACGACCAGGGTGACGCCGGCATCCTGCCCCAGCAGCGTGCGGTGCGACAGCCATGTGGCCACCAGCGCCGCGGTGAGCAGGCCCAGCCGCCACGGCCAGCGGGGCAGCGGACGCCCGCGCCAGGCCATCGTGCCGCGCCACAGCAGCACGCCGGCAGCCATGAGCGAACACCACAGGGGTACGTTGCCCACCTGAAGGAGCAGCACCCAGCCGATCACGAGCAGCAGGAACAATGTGTCGCGCGTGTCGCGCGGCAACGAGCGGCCGATGTTCAGCATGTCGCCAGTGCCTCCAGGCATCGGTGGCGGTGTGCGGCACCCCGGTCCGGCGGTATCTGGGCGCCCGGCAGCCGCAGGCCGTAGGCCACGTCGAGCTGGTCGGCCTGCAGGACCCAGGCGGTCAGCCGAGCGATCCTGCTTTCCGGATCGGCGGCGCCGCAGGTGGCGTAGTCCAGCCACAGCAGGGCGCGCTGGCTGCCCGAGGCATCGCGGCTGACCAGGTCGTCACGCCCGGCCGCCATGGCCTGGGCGGCTTTCTTCCAGACCACGGTGCGCAGGGGATCGCCCCGTCGGTAGGCCCGCACGCCGTCGAACTCGCCGGCCGTGCGGCTGGCCTGGATGCCGGCGTGGCCCGGTTGCGGCTCTCCCGGCGGCAGAGGCGGCGGATGCGCTTCGACACGGGGGTAGGCCAGCAGGCGGCTCGCCGGGCGCCAGACCGTCCACACACGGAAGGTGCCCAGCGGAAACAGGGTCGATGCCGTCAGGGGCGGAACCTGGTGCCAGCCACGCGAAGGGACCAGCCAGGTCACTTGCATGGTGGCGCTGCCCTGGGCAGGCACGTCGGTCCATGCGGGTGGCTGACGGCGGTCGGCGTCATGCAGCGCCAGGCCGATGCCGTGGCGCGGCTGTCGTCCCGGGTTCGTCAGCACGATCTCCAGTGGCACGGGGGTGCCGGCATGGGCGGGCGCAGGCGGTGTCAGCCGCAGCGAGAGGCCGCGCAGGTTCGCGTGGCACACGTGCATGCCCACCGCCGCGCAGCCGGCCAGCAGGAAGGTCAGCAAATATCCCAGGTTGAGCTGGTAGTTGATGCTGGCCACCAGCAGCAGCACCAGCGTCAGGGCAAGCATGCCGCCAGGCCGGGTTGGCAGGATGTAGACATTGCGCTGCGTCAGCACCAGCGTGTCCGTGTGGGGCAGGCGGTTGAGAAACCACTGCCGCCAATGCGCGCGCAGCCGGCCGCTGCCGGGGATGCCACCGGGTGTTTGCGGTGTCCGTGACAGGGTGGAGGGCATGGGGGTCAGGGCAACGGCACGGCATCGACCATGGCGCGAACCTGCTCGGCCGATCCGCGCCCGGCGTCGGCCACGGGCACGAGCCGGTGCGCCACCGTCTGGGGCAGGATGTCCGCGATGTCGTCCGGCGCGACATAGTCGCGGCCGCTCAGGAAGGCCTGCGCCTTGGCGGCCCGGATCACGGCCAGCACCGCACGCGGTGACAGGCCCTGCACGAACCAGCGTCCCGAGCGGGTGGCCTGGATCAGGTCCTGCAGGTAGTCGAGCACCGGGTCGGCCGAATGCACCGCCGTCACGGCCGCCTGCAGACGGCGCAGCTCCTGCGCGTCGAGAACGGGCCTGAGCGAGGCGAGCATGTCGCGGCGGTCCTGTCCGCGCAGCAGCGCGCGTTCGGCCGCGCGGTCGGGATAGCCCAGCGACAGGCGCATGTGGAAGCGGTCCAGCTGCGATTCGGGCAAGGGAAAGGTGCCGAGCTGGTCCTGCGGGTTCTGTGTCGCGATGACGAAGAACGGCTCGGGCAGTGGCCGGGTTTCGCCTTCGACGCTGACCTGTTTTTCCTCCATGGCCTCAAGCAGCGCGCTCTGGGTCTTGGGGCTGGCGCGGTTGATTTCGTCGGCCAGCAGCACCTGCGAGAACACCGGCCCAGGGTGGAACACGAAGCCCTCGCTGCCGCGCTCGTACACCGAGATGCCCACCAGGTCGCTGGGCATCAGGTCGGCGGTGAACTGCACGCGTGAAAAGCCCAGCCCGAACGAGGTGGCCAGCGCATGGGCCAGGGTCGTCTTGCCGACACCGGGAACGTCCTCGATGAGCAGGTGGCCGCCCGCCAGCAGGCAGGCCACGCAGTCGGCCACCTGCCGGGGTTTGCCCACAATGACCGTGTTAAGCTGATCCAGAAGAGCTTGTAGTTTCGAGTCGGCATGCATGATGCCGACAACCATACCGTAAAAAGCCATGGCCCAATCCACCGGATACTTCACCCACAGGGATTGCTGGAGACACGAAATGGGTGCGGGGCATCCCGAAAGCCCGCGGCGCCTTGACGCCATCGAGGACCGCCTGCGCGCCAGCGGACTGGCCGACTTCCTCGACCACCGCGAGGCCACGCCGGCCGCGATGGCCGACATGGAGCTGGCGCACGACCGCATGCACCTGGCTGCCCTGCGCGGCCTGTGCGACACCCTGCGCGAGGACATCGCCGCCGGCGGCCCCGAGCATGCCCAGGTGGACCAAGACACCTCGATCAACGTCCACTCGTGGGACGCGATTCTGGTGGCGGCCGGTGCCGCCATCGACGCCACCGACGCCGTGATGGCCGGCGAGATGAGCAACGCCTTCTGTGCCGTGCGGCCGCCTGGCCACCATGCCACGCGCGACAAGGCGATGGGATTCTGCTTTGTCAACAACGTCGCGGTGGCCGCCAAGTACGCGCTGGAGCGCCACGGCCTGGAGCGGGTGGCGATCATCGACTTTGACGTCCACCATGGCAACGGCACCGAGGACATCGTGGCCGGAGATGAGCGCATCCTCATGTGCAGCATCTACCAGCATCCCTTCTATCCGCCCTGGGATCATTCGAACGCCGCCAACCTGTGCAACGTGCCGGTGCCCGCCTACACGCGGGGCATGGACATCCGCGAGATGGTGGACATGATGTGGATGCCGCGGCTGGACGCGCACAAGCCGCAGATGCTGTTCATCAGTGCCGGTTTCGATGGCCATCGCGAGGACGACATGGGACAGCTGGGCATGGTCGAGTCCGACTTCGTGTGGATCACCGAGCGCATGATGGAAGTGGCACGCCGCCACGCCAAAGGGCGCATCGTCAGCTGCCTGGAAGGCGGCTACGACCTCAGCTCGCTGGCGCGCAGCGTCGAGGCACATATCCGGGCATTGGCCGAACTTTGATCCGGGAGGCAGACATCCGATGACGACCCCTTCCGAACCCCTGCTGCTGCATGAGCGCGATGCGCGTGGCGTGCACAGGCTCACGCTCAACGCGCCGCGCAGTTTCAACGCACTGTCCTCGTCCATGCTCGATGCCCTGCAGGGCGCGCTCGATGTGGTGCGCGACGACAAGGACGCGCGTGCCGTGGTGATCGCAGCCGAGGGCAAGGCCTTCTGTGCCGGCCACGATCTCAAGGAAATGCGCGCCACACCGGATGAAGGGTTCTACCGCGAGCTGTTCGGGCGCTGCACTCGCATGATGCTCTCGATCCAGCGCCTGCCCGTGCCCGTGATGGCCCGTGTGCAGGGCCTGGCCACGGCGGCGGGTTGCCAGCTGGTGGCCCAGTGCGACCTGGCGGTGGCGGCGGAAAGCGCCAGCTTCGGCGTCAACGGTATCGATGTGGGCCTGTTCTGCGCCACGCCCAGCGTACCCTTGTCGCGCAACATGGGCCCCAAGCAGGCGATGGAGATGCTGCTCACGGGCGAATTCATCTGCGCCGCCGAGGCGCAGCGCCGCGGGCTGGTGAACCGGGTCGTGCCTTCGGAGCGGCTCGATGCGGAGGTCGAAGCACTGGTTGCCGCCATTCTGGGCAAGCCGCGCGAGGCCATCGCCATGGGCAAGGCGCTGTTCTACCGGCAGCGCGAAACCGGCATTGAATCGGCCTACCAGCTGGCGGGCCAGACCATGGCCTGCAACATGGTCCATCCGGTCGCGCAGGAGGGCGTGCAGGCCTTCATCGACAAGCGGCCGCCATCCTGGAAATCCTGAGCGGGCATGAACCATACCCTGCCACGTCCCATTGATGACCTGGCCTTGTGGGCACAGGGCTTCATGCAAAAGAGTGTCTTGTCCGAGGCGGCGTTGCTGGCGCTCGCGGTGGCGCTGGCCTGGTGGCTGAGCGCGCGCTGGCGGCGCGGCGAGCGACAGCCGCAGGACCGGCGCTCCATCCTGTTTGGCACGTCCATCTTCGACGGGGTGCTGTTCCCTGTCCTGCTGCTGGTGTTCGCCTACGTGGCGCGGGCCTGGGCCGCGCACATTGGGCCACTGATCCTCTTTCATGTCGCCATGCCGGTGACCATCTCGCTGGCCGCGATCCGTGTCGGCGCCAAGGTCCTGCAGCAGGCGGCGGGTGATGCAGCCTGGGCGCGCGTGCTGGAGCGCAGCATCAGCTGGATGGCCTGGATCTCAGTCGTGCTTTGGGTCTCCGGCCTGTTGCCCGTGCTGCTGGCCGAACTGGACGAAATGACCTGGCAGATCGGCGGCACCACCATGACCCTTCGGGCGATGCTCGAAGGCCTGCTGACGGCGGTGGCTGTGCTGATCGCAACATTGTGGGTATCCTCTGCCATCGAGGATCGCATGCTGGCCTCGGCCGGTGCGCGCGACCAGTCCCTGCGACGCATGGCCTCCAAGCTCGTGCGTGCCGTGCTGCTGTTCATCGGGCTGCTGGTGGCGATGACGGCCATCGGCATCGACCTGACCGCACTGTCGGTCCTGGGCGGCGCCATCGGCGTCGGCATTGGTCTGGGCTTGCAGAAGCTGGCCGCCAATTACGTCAGCGGTTTCATCATCCTGGCCGAGCGTGCCGTGCGCATCGGCGACAACATCCGTGTTGACGGCTTCGAGGGTCGCATCGTCGACATCACGGGACGCTACACGCGTATCCGGGCCCTGTCGGGCCGGGAGGCCATCGTGCCCAACGATTCGCTCATCACCAGCCGTGTCGAGAACCTCTCGCAATCCGACCGCAAGACCGCCGTGACGACCGCGGTGTCGGTGGGCTACGACAGCGATGTCGAGCTGGTCAAACGTCTGCTGGAAGCGTGTGCCGCGGCGCAGCCGCGCGTGCTCAAGATACCGGCTCCCTCGGCCATGCTTGACAGCTTCGGTGCCGACGGCATCGAATTCACGTTGGCGTTCTACATCAGCGATCCCGAAAACGGGCAGGGCGGCCTCAAGTCCGATGTGAACTTCGCCATCCTGAAAACGTTGCGCGAACACGGCATCGACATCCCGTATCCGCAGCGCGTGGTCAATCTGGTCAACGCGGAAGATCGTCGCTTATAATCAAAAAAGAACGGTCGTTCGTTTTTGAAGCGCAGCGTTACACGGTGGCCTGCGCAAGGGCACATACAATCCGGATTGACGTGCACGTCAATCAACGTGCGGAACAGTTCGAATCCGTTACCGTTTTCCAACCTTTGAGGAGCAGCCGAGTATGAAGGTCATCGTCCCCGTCAAGCGCGTGGTGGACTACAACGTGAAGGTGCGCGTCAAGAGCGACGGCAGCGGAGTGGACATTGCGAACGTGAAGATGAGCATGAACCCGTTTGACGAGATTGCGGTGGAAGAGGCGGTGCGTCTGAAGGAAAAGGGCGTGGCCACGGAGGTGATCGCG
>JAEZLX010000016.1 GCA_023415035.1 Pseudomonadota bacterium
CAGATGACGCAGCAGAACGCGGCGCTGGTGGAGCAGAGTGCGGCGGCGGCGGAGAGCCTGAAGGAGCAGGCGCAGCGGCTGGCCGAGGTGGTCAAGGTCTTCCGCGTCGAACACGGTGCCGCCGCGGGTGGCGCCACATGAAGTTGGGTGTGATGTTCCGGTTGGACGATAAGAAGGAGAAACAATGAACTTGCAGTCTGCGATGCGGCAGTTTTCGATCCGCATGCGAATGATCGGTGCCATCGGCATCGTGCTTTGTTTGCTGGTGATGGTTGGCGCGTCGGGACTGTGGGGCATGCAACGCATGACCACGGTCAGTGACCGGTTCATGAGCCACGCCTTCGTACAGACGGACCGGCTGTCCCAGTTGCGGCTGGCCCTGGCGGACATGAGCCGGCATGAGAAGGACATGGTGATCCATTACGAGTCGCCCGAGCAGCTCTCGGCGGCCAATCTGCGCTGGGACCAGTCGCTCAAGGAGGCCCGTTACCACCTCGGGACGCTGAGCGAGAACGGTCAGGCCGAGGATGGCGAGGTGCTCAAGGGGATCGAGGAAAAGCTCAATGCCTACGTGGGGATCGTCGAACCTGTCGTGGCGCAGATCCGCAACGGCGGCTACGACTCTGCCACGGGTGCCAACCGCATGCTCGGGCGTGCCCACAGCCTGTATGAGGGGGTGCTGTCCGACATGAGCGGCATCGAGGCGCGGATCGGGCAGGAGGCGGAGCAGACAAAGGAGGCTGCCCGCGCGGCAAGCCGGCAGACCATCGTCTGGTTCAGCGTGGTGCTGGCGCTGGCGGCCCTGATCGTTGTGCCGACCACGCTGATCAACATGCGCAGCATCTGCCAGCCGATGGACCGTGCGCGCCAGCTCGCGGCCTCGATCACCAACGGCGACCTGACGCAACAGATCCACGACAGCGGCAAGGACGAGCTGGCGGAACTCACCCGCACGCTCAACGGCATGCAGGCTTCCCTGGTACGCATCGTGGGCGAGGTTCGCCGCACGACCGACGGCATTGGCACCGCCAGCGCGGAGATCGCCTCCGGCAACCAGGACCTGTCCAACCGGACCGAAAACACCGCCAGCAATCTGCAGCAGACGGCAGGCAGCATCGAACAGATCAACGCGAACCTGCAGCAAAGCGCCGATGCCGCGCAGCAGGCGCGCCAGATGGCCATGTCCAACGCCGAGGTGGCCGCGCGCGGCGGCCAGGTGGTTGGCGAGGTGGTGTCCACCATGCAGGAGATCAACCACAGCAGCCACAAGATCAGCGACATCATTGGAGTGATCGACGGGATTGCGTTCCAGACGAACATCCTGGCGCTCAATGCGGCGGTGGAAGCGGCGCGCGCGGGCGAGCAGGGGCGTGGCTTTGCGGTGGTGGCGGGCGAGGTGCGCAGCCTGGCGCAGCGCAGCGCGGAGGCGGCCAAGGAGATCAAGCAGCTGATCGGCACGAGCGTGGAGAAGGTGGAAACCGGCACCCGGCTGGTCGGCCAGGCGGGCAGCACGATCGCCGAGATCGTGGCCAACGCCGACAAGATTTCGGCCTTCATCAGCGAGATCAACACGGCCGCCAGCGAGCAGTCGCAGGGCATGGCGCAGGTCAATGACGCGGTGGCGCAACTGGATCAGATGACACAGCAGAACGCGGCGCTGGTCGAGGAAAGCGCGGCGGCTTCGGCGAGCCTGCGCGAGCAGGCGCAGCGGCTGGCGGATCTGGTGGCGACCTTCCGGCTGCCCTGACCCTGTGCCGGGGTCCCCGAGCGCCCAAAACGGGGCAAGTCTGCCTATACTGGCAGAACTGTCCCCGCATTTCTGCCCCTGAAGAGGCCGCCAGATGAACGCCCGACTGCCCGCCCAATCCCTGGCCCTGGATCCCGTGGCCACCCAGGCTTTGATCGACAGCGCCTGGAACGAGCGCATCGTTCCGGAGCTTGTCCGCTACATCGAGGTGCCGGCCAAGTCGCCGGCCTTCGACCCCGAATGGATCGCGCACGGCCTGCTGGAGCGCGTGCTGCAGTCGGCCGCCGACTGGGTGCGTGACCAGCAGGTGCCGGGCCTGACGATGGAGATCGTGCGCCTGCAGGACGCCCAGGGCCGTCCGCGAACCCCGGTACTTTTCTTCGAGGTGCCGGCCAGCGCAGGGCGCGATGGCACGCCCGCACCGGCGTCGGGCCAGACCGTGCTGATGTACGGCCACCTGGACAAGCAGCCCGAGTTCAACGGCTGGCGCAGCGACCTGGGCCCATGGACGCCCAAGATCGAGGATGGCAAGCTCTATGGCCGTGGCGGCGCCGACGACGGCTACGCGGTTTACGCCAGTGTCGCGGCCATCCAGGCGCTCAAGGCCCAGGGCGTGGCGCACCCGCGCATCGTTGGCCTGATCGAGACCAGCGAGGAAAGCGGCTCCGGCGACCTGCTGCCCTATGTGGATGCCCTGCGCCCGCGCCTGGGTGACGTGGGACTGGTCATTTGCCTGGACAGCGGCGCCGGCAACTACGACCAGCTCTGGCTCACCACCAGCCTGCGCGGCATGGCCAGCGGCGTCCTCAAGGTCGAGGTGCTGACCGAGGGCATCCACTCGGGTGACGCCTCGGGCCTGGTGCCCTCGAGCTTTCGCATCATGCGCCAGGTGCTCGATCGCCTGGAAGACAGCGCCACCGGCCGCCTGCTGCCTGCGAGCTTCCACTGCGAGGTGCCCGCCGAGCGCATCGAGCAGGCCAGGGCGACCGCCGCCATCCTGGGCGACGAAATCTACAAGCGCTTCCCGTGGGCGCACCACGACTGTGGTGGCAGCACCCTGTTCGCGTTGCCCACCACGACCGACCCGGTCGAGGCCCTGCTCAACCGCACCTGGCGGCCGACCCTGAGCGTGACCGGCGCGGAGGGTTTCCCCGCCCTCAGGGACGCCGGCAACGTCTTGCGGCCCTACACCGCGTTCAAGCTCAGCCTGCGCCTGCCGCCGCTGGTGGATGCGGCCCGGGCCGTGCAGGAACTCAAGCGGCTGCTCGAAGACAACGCGCCCTACCAGGCCAGGGTGACCTTCGAGGGCGAGGGAGCGGCCAGCGGCTGGAACGCGCCGGCCACCACGCCCTGGTTCGACCAGGCGCTGCAGGAGGCGTCGATGGCCCATTTCGGTGCCGGCTGCGGCACCATCGGCCAGGGCGGCACCATCCCGCTGATGAACATGCTCAGCGAGGGTTTCCCCTCGGCCCAGATGATGGTCTGCGGCGTGCTCGGCCCCAAGAGCAACGCCCATGGGCCCAACGAGTTCCTGCATCTGGACTATGCGCGCAGGCTCACGGCCAGCGTGACCCAGGTGATCGCGCGCATGCCCTGACGGCTCGCGGCGCCCCCGCATGACCGACACCACCCAGGCTCCTTTCACTCTCCGGGACGGGCTGAACATCGCCCTGTACGACTGGCCGCTGCCCTGGCGGCAGCGCCCGCACGCCGTGGTGCTGATCGTGCACGGTCTGGGCGAGCACGCGTGGCGCCACGACCCGCTGGCCCGGCGCCTGAACGACTGGGGTTTCCTTGTGCGCGCCTACGACCAGCGCGGCCATGGCGACTCGGGCGGCCGGCCCGGCAGGCTGTCGGACGACGACGACCTGCTGGAGGATCTGCTGGAGGTGGTCGATGACACCCGCCGGCACCTGGCCGAACCCTGGGCCTGCCCGCTGATCCTGCTCGGCCACAGCATGGGCGGGCTGGTGTGCGCCTCGTTCGTGCGGCAGCACATGGCGCCGGTCGACGGCCTGGTGCTGTCCTCGCCCGCCCTTGACGCCGGTCTCGGTGCCTGGCAGCGCTGGCTGATCGGGCGGCTGTACCGCTGGGCGCCCGACCTGACGCTGGGCAACGGGCTCGACGCCTCGAAGATCTCGCACAACCCGGCCGTGGTCGAGGCCTACCGCAAGGATCCGCGCGTGCACGACCGGATCTCGGCGCGCCTGGCCAACTTCATCGCCACGCACGGCCCCGAGGTGGTGGAGGCCGCGCCGCGCTGGACCGTGCCGACGCTGCTCATGTACGCGGGCGACGACCACCTCGTCCATCCGAGTGGCAGTCGCCGCTTCGCGCAGGCCGCGCCGCGCGACCGGGTGACCAGCCGCTGCTTCGAGGGCTACTACCACGAGATCTTCAACGAGGACGATGCCGATCCCGTCTTCGCCGAGCTGCGCGTCTGGCTGGAGCGTCGCGTGCGTGCCTGGCAGGGGCAGCGGGCCGTCCAGGCGGGTTAGGGCCTCTCGCCCGGGTGCCAGGCCTGCCGGCGCATCCAGGCCAGCCAGGCCAGGGCCAGCCCGGTCAGCGCCACCGGCACCAGCGAGCCGATGTTCAACAGTGTCCAGCCCTGCGTGGTGACGAGGGCACCCGATGCGAACGAGGTGATGGCCATGGTGGCGAACACGGCGAAGTTGATGGCGGCCTGGGCACGGTCCTTTTCCTCGGGGCGCCAGGCCTGCAGCGACAGCGTCGTGCTGCCGGTGAACAGGAAATTCCAGCCCACGCCGAGCAGGAAAAGGGCAATAAGGAACTGGTGCAGCCCGACGCCGGACAGCGCGATGGCGATGCAGGCGAGGTTCAGCAGCACGCCCGCGCCCATGATGGCCAGCGCTCCGAAACGGCGGATGAGGTGGCCGGTGAAGAAGCCCGGCGCGAACATGCCGATCACGTGCCATTCCAGCACCAGCGCCGCGTCGTCAAAGGGATAGCCGCACACCTGCATGGCCAGCGGCGTGGCGGCCATCAGCAGGTTCATCACGCCGTAGCCGAGCGCGGCCCCTGCGGCCGCCACGATGAACACCGGTTGCCGGATGATGACCGACAGCGGCCGGCCGGCATCTGCCCCGGCACGCCTCGCCGGTGGCGCGGGAAACCGGATGCCTGCCATGACCGCCATCGAGATGGCGGCGATCACGGCCAGCGCGAGGTAGGCGCCGACGAAAGGCACCTCGAAGAGCCCGCGTGTGCGGCTGGCCAGATTGGGACCGACCACCGCGCCCACCAGGCCACCGGCCAGCACCAGCGACACGGCCTTCTCGCGAAAATCCGGCGTCGCCAGCTCGGCGGCCGCGAAACGGTACAGCTGGCCGTTGGCGCTGTAGTAACCCGCGATCACCGTGGCGGTCACCAGCAGCCAGAACTGCTGCGTGAAGGCTGCCCAGGCGCACAGCAACGCCGAGGCCAGGGCGACGACCAGACCGATCTGGAACGACCCCTGGCGACCGAAGGCGCTTTGCGTGCGCGCCACCAGCGGCGTGGCCATGGCACCGCCCACCACGTAACCCATCACCGGCAGCGTTGCCATCCAGCCTCGGGGGGCCAGCGACAGGCCGACCAGTCCGTTGATGGCGATGAACACCACGTTGTTGGTCAGGAACAGCCCTTGCGCGATGGCCAGCAGCCAGAGGTTCTTTTCATAAGCCATCGTTTATACATGGAATCAGGGACGACCACCGCTATAGTGGAAGCATGGCGCGCGTTGTGGGGCGCCCTTGCACGAGGAGGATCCGATGAACGAGACTGGCGCCGCGGTGGACCAGGCCGAAGCCAACCGCAAGCTGACACACGTGATCTACGCGCTGTACGCGGCGTCCATCCTGCTGGGCGTCACCTGCCTGGTGGCGGTCATCATCAACTACGTCAAGCGCGAGGATGTGGCGGGCAGCTGGCTGGAGAGCCACTTCCGCTGGCAGATCCGTACCTTCTGGTATTCGCTGCTGTGGGGGGTGATCGGGGTCCTGACGCTGTTTGTCGGCGTGGGCCTGTTCGTGCTGCTGGCCGGTTTTGTCTGGTTCATCTACCGCATCGTCAAGGGCTGGCTGAACCTCAACGACCTCAAGCCCATGTACGCGGCCTGATCGTCGCGCTCAGCCCAGAGCCAGCACCAGGGCCGCCAGCGCGGCGGTTTCGGCGCGCAGCACGCGCGGCCCCAGACTCACTGGCTGCCAGCCGGCTTCCAGCGCCCGTGCTTCTTCCCGCTCGCTGAGACCGCCTTCGGGGCCGCTCAGAAAAACCAGCGAGGCATCGGCCGGCAGGGCGCCGAGTGCCGTGGCCAGAGGGAGGTGCCCCGGGGCCAGCGAGAGCACGAAGCGCTGGCCGCTGGTCGCTGGTGTTCCGAGCGCCGAGCCGATGTCGGCCACGGGAGCAATGGCTGGCACCCGGTTGCCGCCGCACTGCTCGCACGCGGCCACGGCCACCTGCTGCCAGTGCTGCTGCTTTTTCGCGGCCCGCTCGCAGGACAGGCGCAGCACGCTGCGTTCGGTGTGCAGGGGCTGGATCGCGGCCACGCCCAGTTCGGTGGCTTTTTCCACCAGCCAGTCCATGCGGTCGTTGGCCGGCATGCCGACGAACAGCTGCACCTGCCGCGACGGTTCGCGTTCCGTGGCGTCGTGCTCACCGACGCGCACCTGCACGTCCTGCCTGCCCATGCGAACGATGGTGGCCTGCCACTGCCCGCCCTCGCCGTTGAACAGGGTCAGCGCATCACCGGGCTGGTGTCGCAGCACCTGAACATGGCGCGCCGCGGCCGGTGGCAGAGCCAGCTCGGCACCGGCGGCCAGCGGAACGGGGCAGAAGATGCGGGGCATGCTGGCTCAGACGCGACCGAAGGCCCAGCCGGAAGCGGACTGCAGGCCCTCAACCTGGTCGATCAGGCGCAGCAGCGGCGTCAGCTCGCGGTAGCGGTGGGCTGTGGCGCGGATGTAGGCGATGAAGCGAGGTGCATCGGCGAGGTATTTGGGCTTGCCGTCGCGCAGCGTCAGGCGCGTGAAAATGCCGGCCACTTTCAGATGGCGTTGCAGACCCATCCACTCGACGGCGCGGTAGAAGGCGCCGAAGTCGCTGTGCCAGTCCTCGAAGTCCATCAGCCCGGCCTTGCGCGCCTTTTCCCAGTAGCGGACCGTGATGTCGATGACGAAATCTTCCTCCCAGCTGAGGAAGGCATCGCGCATTAGGCTGGCAATGTCGTAGGTGACGGGGCCGTGGACCGCGTCCTGGAAGTCGAGCACGCCCAGCGGACCACCCGGCTCCGGCGGGCACATCAGGTTGCGGGGCATGAAGTCGCGGTGCACGTACACCAGGGGTGCGTGCAGGTTGCGCGCGACGATGGCGTCGAAGGTTTTCTGCAGGGTCTGGGCGATGGTGCCCTCGACCTGCACGCCGCGGTGCTGCGCGAGGTACCAGTCGGGGAACAGCTGCAGCTCGCGCCGTAGCAGGGCCTCGTCGTATGGCGGCAGCACGCCGGGGCGCGAGGCCGTCTGCCACCGGATCAGGGCGTCCGCGGCCTGTAGGTAAAGCGCCAGGTTGGCCTGCGGCTGATCGGGGTCGATGCGCGCCATCATCGTGTCCTGGCCGAGGTCGGTCAGCAGCATGAAACCCTGGGCCTCGTCCCAGGCGAGCACCTCGGGCGCGCGAAGCCCGGCGTCGCGCATCAGGCCGGCCACGTGGACGAATGGCCTGCTGTTTTCCTTGTCCGGCGGTGCGTCCATGATGATGCGTGTGCCGCCGTCGGCCGTGTCCACCCGCAGGTACCGCCGGAAACTCGCGTCGGCCGAGGCCAGCCTGACACTGGCGGGGACGAGCCGGTGCGCTTCGCACAGGGCAGCCAGCCACTGCGCGAACGCCTGTTCACGCTGGGGGTCGGACCAGACAACGGGGGATGGGGATGGCGTCATGGCGGGAAGGGCCGGGCCGTCGCGTTCCGGCGCTTCGTGAACGGCGCGGCATCATAGGATAATGGCCCGGATTCTACCGGCCGGCATGCCGGTGGCCGTTGATGGCCGCCGGGGCGCCGGGCGATACCTGTCCGCTTGCGGGCGCGCCCGAACTTGACCCTCACAGATCCGATTACCGTGACCCAAGAACAGACACCGCTCCAGCGCCAGCGATCCACCCGTTCGCCGATCCTTCCCGAACCCACGCCGATCGCACGTGCGCTGCAGGTGCTGGTCGCGGGCATGGCCCTGTCCGCGCTCGCCCTGCCCTCCGTGGCGGGCGCACAGGCCATCCGGGCGGAGGGCGGTGTGCAGCTCAGGCCGGGCGGCATGCTGCAGGAAGATCTGCCCCAGGACACGCGCCGCCAGACGCCCACCTTCGTGTTCGGCGAGAAGATCGAGGGCACGACGGACGGGCCGACCGTGATCGAGGGGGACGCCGAGCTGCGGCGCCACGACGGAACCATCCGGGCCGACCGCATCGAACACGACGCATCGTCGGGCGACACCAAGGCCGAGGGCAATGTGCGGATCCAGCGCAATGGAGACCGCTTCCGTGGCCCCTATCTGGAAATCAACGCCAATACCGGACAGGGTCACTTCGACAAGCCCGAGTACGAGCTGCTGCGCAACGAGGGCGTGGGCGATGCGAGCCGCATCGACTTCGTCGACAAGGAGCACATGCAGATCCACGAGGGCCGTTACTCGACCTGCCCCCGCCCGCCGGGCGGCCCCTGGAAGCCGGACTGGCTGGTGCGCGGCAAGCGCATCGATCTGGACCAGGAGGAAGGCATGGGCACGGCGTATGCCGGCGTGCTGGAGTTCCAGGGCGTGCCCATCATGGGAGCGCCCTACCTGACCTTTCCCATCACGGACGAACGCAAGACCGGATTCCTGCCGCCGACGCTGGGCATGGGGTCGACCAACGGCTTCACCGTCAAGGCGCCCTACTACTTCAACCTCGCGCCCAATTACGACCTGACCCTGACACCCACGCTGATGGCCAAGCGGGGTGTCGACGTGGAAGGTGAATTCCGCTATCTGCGCCCCAGCTACTCCGGCGTGGCCAAGCTGGCGGTGCTGCCGTCCGACAAGCTGAGGGATGAGACGCGCTGGTACTACTTGCTGGATCATTCCCAACTGATACCGGTGTCACGGGGCACGCTGCGTTTCTCGGCCGACGTCACGCGCGTGGGCGATGCCGACTACTGGCGCGACTTCGACCGTCTGGGCCAGAACCGCTGGGCGCGGCTGCTGCCCGGGGTTGGCGGGGTCAACTGGAGTTATTCGGGATGGAATGTCTCCGCCGCGGCCGTCACCTACCAGGCGCTGCAGACCGCCGATTCCTGGATCGAGCCGCCGTACGACCAGTTGCCCAAGCTCGCGGCAAGCTACCGCAAGGAAGATATGCGGTTCTTCGGGCTGGACAACTGGGAAGTGGATTTCTCCACCGAAGCCACCAAGTTCCGGCGATCGTTCTTCTACCCATCCGGCGAACATGTGGACGACAGCGGCGACCGGTTCCTGGTCAAGGCCAGTCTGTCGCACCGCTGGCAGGCACCGGGCTGGTTCGTTCAGCCCCGGGCACGGGTGAACTTTGCGCAGTACCAGGCGGGTGGTGGGGCGCTGGGAGCACGGTCCAATCAGTCCAGGGCGATCCCCACTTTCAGCCTCGACAGCGGCCTGCTGTTCGAGCGCGACGTGGGGCTGTTCGGGCGTCAGCTGGTGCAGACGCTGGAGCCCCGTGCGTTCCTGACCTATACCCCCTTCAAGGATCAGAGCACCCTGCCCAACTACGATTCGGCCGCGCTCGACTTCAACATGATGTCGATGTTCCATGACGACATCTATGGCGGCAACGACAGGATCAGCGACATGAAGGCCATGTCGCTTGGGGTGAGCTCCCGCCTGATCGATGCCGGCAACGGTGCCGAGCTGATGCGGCTGGGTCTGGCCCAGCGTTACTACTTTGACGACATCAACGTGACGTTGCCGGGTCGCAGGCAGGCCATTCCCAAAGGTCTGAGCGACATGCTGGTGGCGGCCCGCGTGCAGTGGACCAGGAACTGGGCGGTGGATACCAACGTCCAGTTCAACCACGAGACCCGCGAATCCTCGCGCAAGACCATCGGTGTGCGTTACACGCCGGGGGATTACCGTGTCCTGAGTCTGGCCTACCGTGTGCAGCGCGATGTCAGCGAGCAGGTGGACGTCGGCTGGCAGTGGCCGCTGTCGGACCTGTTCGGCAATCTGCCGGATCGGGTCAAGCACAAGGCCTACGGACCTGGGCAGTGGTATGGTGTGGGTCGGGTCAACTACAGCATGACCGACAAGAAGCCACTGGAAGCGATCGCGGGCTTCGAGTATGACGCCGGTTGCTGGCTGGGCCGTGTGGTGCTGGAGCGCCGCCAGACCAGCCGGACCACGCATGACAAGCGCATCATGTTCCAGCTGGAGCTTTCAGGATTCGCCAGCCTCGGCGGCGGTGCGCTGCAGACGCTGGGCTCCAACATCCCCCGCTACAAGGCCCTGCGTGACGGCGAGCTCGTGCCCAGCCGCTTTGAAAACTATGACTGATATGACTTTTTTTCCGGCGCTGCTGCGTGGCGGTTTCTCTTTCCGGCGTGTGGCGGTGACGGGCGTGCGCGCCTGTACCGTGGCGCTGCTGAGCGGCTTGCTGCTCACGGGCGGGGCCTGGGCGCAGGTGCAGATGCCGCGCGGCGGCGGGCTGTCCCTGCCGGTGCCGGCGGCCAGCAGCGGTGGCACGACCTCGGTGCGGACGGCCGACTTCATCGTGGCGCTGGTCAACTCCGAGCCCATCACCAACAACGAGGTGCGCCAGCGCATGCTGCGCATCCGGCAGCAGTTCACGCAGCAGGGGGCGCAGTTGCCGCCGCCCGACCAGCTCGCCCGCGAGGTGCTGGAGCTGCTGATCAACGAGCGCGCGCAGATCCAGCATGCGCGCGACACGGGCATCCGCGTTGACGAAGCCACGCTGCAGGATGCCGAGCGCTCGATCGCGGCGCAGAACCAGATGAGCCTGGAGGAGTTCCGGCGCCGCCTGGCGGCGGAAGGCATCGACGCCCGCCAGGTGCGCACCGAACTGACCCAGCAGATCCTGCTGCAGCGTGCGCACGAGCGCGAGGTCGATGCGCGCGTGCGCATCACCGAATCCGACATCGACGCCTACATCCGCGAGCAGACCGGAGGAGAAGAGGCCAGCCTGATGCTGGACCTCTCGCACATCCTGGTGCTGGTGCCGGAGGATGCCCCGGCCGAGCAGGTGCGGGCGCTCGAAGCGCGCGCGCGCCAGGTGGCGGACAGGGCCCGGTCCGGCGAGGATTTCGCGGCGCTGGCCCGCGAGTATTCCGATGCGCCGGAGAAGGTGCAGGGTGGGCGCTTCGGCGCCCGTCCGGCCGACCGTCTGCCCGAGCTGTTTGTCCAGTCCACGCGCAACCTGCCCATGGGCGGGATCGCCGGGCCTGTGCGCAGTCCGGCCGGTTTTCACGTGCTGCGCCTCAATGACAAGGGCCAGGCGGGGCTGCCGGCGGCGACCGTGGTGCAGACCCGTGCCCGGCACATCCTGTTGCGCACGGGGCCGGCGCTCAGCGAGGCGGACGCGGTGGCCAGGCTCGCGCGCATGCGGGCCGACATCCTGGCCGGCCGCGCGAGCTTCGAGGACCTTGCGCGCCAGAACAGCCAGGACGGCTCGGCTGCGGCCGGCGGTGACCTGGGCTGGACGATGCCCGGCCAGTTCGTGCCCGAGTTCGAGCAGGTCATGAACCGGCTGGGGCCGGGCGACATCTCGCAGCCGACCGTGTCCCGTTTCGGCGTGCACCTGATCCGGGTGGACGAGCGGCGCGAGCAGCGCATCAGCCCGCGTGAGCAGCGCGAACAGATCCGTGCCATGCTGCGCGAGCGCAAGGCCGAGGAGGCCCTGACCCGCTGGGGCGAGGACGTGCGCAGCCGCGCCTTCATCGAATACCGCGATCCGCCGCAACCTTGAACGCCCAGACCAGCCCAGGCGGGCCGACCTCATGAAACAGCACCAGGCCCGCAAACGTTTCGGGCAGCACTTTCTCAGCGACAGCGCCATCATCGACGCCATCGTGCGCGAGATCGGGCCGCGCCCGGGTGATCCCATGGTGGAGATCGGACCGGGCCTGGCGGCGCTGACGCAGCCGCTGGTCGAGCGGCTCGGCCGCTTGACGGTGATCGAGCTCGATCGTGATCTGGCGGCCCGCTTGCGCGCGCATCCGCAGCTGGACGTGATCGAGTCCGATGTGCTGCGCGTGGACTTCACGGCGCTGGCGCAGCGCCTGGGCCGGTTGCGCATCGTCGGCAACCTGCCCTACAACATCTCCTCGCCCATCCTGTTCCACCTGCTGGACTATGTGGACGCTGTGGCTGACCAGCACTTCATGCTGCAGAAAGAGGTGATCGACCGCATGGTCGCGCAGCCGGCCACGTCCGATTACGGGCGCCTGTCGGTGATGCTGCAGTGGCGTTATGCGATGGAGAACGTGCTGTTCGTGCCGCCCGAGTGCTTCGACCCGCCGCCCAAGGTGGACAGCGCCGTGGTGCGTATGGTGCCGCTGGCTGAGCCGCCAGCCATCGACCGGGTGCTGTTCGGGGAGCTGGTGCAGGTGGCCTTCAGCCAGCGGCGCAAGATCCTGCGCCACACGCTGGGGCGCTGGCTCGATCAGCGGGGTTTTGCGGGCAATGTGGACCTGCAGCGCCGCGCCGAGGAAGTGCCTGTGTCCGAGTACGTGGCGCTGGCGCAGGCGGTCCAGGCTCGCTGAGGGCGAGTTTCCTTCTGCCGCGTCGTTCAGGGCGCCGGACGCGCCGGTCCGTGAACGCAGATCGGTGAGGGGGGCGGCGCGCCGGTGGTGACGCGCCGCGGGCGGGCGGTCAGGCCGCGGTGAGCCAGTAGCCGGCGTTGAACGGGCTGCTCATGCGCAGCGCCATGGGGCTGACGTCGAGGATCTTGTCGGTGGGCATGGGCTCCTCGCCCTCGATCTCGACAGGGGCTTCACCGTTGGAGGCGCGTGCTACCGAAAAGGAGTAGAAGCAGCGGAACGGGATCTTGCGGTCGGCCCAGTAATCGGCGGCGTCACGGAAGATATCGAGCAGCTGTTCGCGCGCTTCCTTGTCGAACTTGGCGTGGGCCGGAATGTGTTCGAGCACGACGATGAAGCCGGTCTGGGGACCGGACTTGTGGACCAGGTCGGTCATGCAGTCGTACAGGGCGTCGAAATTCTTGCCGAAGTGCGGCGGCAGGGTGTATTGGGCCGCGATCAGTTCCAGCACGTCCTGCTTGCTCTGGGCTTTGGCCAGGTTGGCATACAGGAAGTGGTGGCCCAGGGTCTCGGCGGCGGCCTGCAGGTCCTTCACGCTGTAGGCGCGGATCGACTGAACGATGTTGGTGCGTACGTTACGAAGTGGCGTGTCCATCTCCGCGGTTCTTTCCACATGCAAGGTTGAAAATCGGCTCTTGGTCACGGCAGCGCTTGGCTTGGTCATTGCACGATGCGTCGGAAGCTGCCGTAGTGATCTTCCGTGTAGTAACAGTCATCGGGATGACGGGGCTTTTCCCCACCACAGACGATGCGTCGGGCCCCACGGTGATCCAGGCCCGGCGTCGGAACGGTATATTCCCGGTAGTAGCCCCGGTTGGCCCGCGGCAGCAGTCGCTCGCGGTTGCCGAACACGGTGCCATCCTTCTCGTACGGGAAGGGGCCGCCCTGACGGATCTGTGCCATGACCTGCTGCCCCTGGGGAGGCAGTTCGGACACGGAGATCTGGGCGGAAGCCAGGGCCGGGGCGGTGAGCGGCTGGGGGGCGCGGGCCTGTACCAGCCAGGTACCCGCCGCTGCCGCCAGGACCATGGCCAGGCTGATCAGCTTGGCCTTGGCTCGCTTGTCCGCAACTGCCCGGATCCGACGCAGATCCATGAGTGAAAACCCTGTTCCTGATGTGATCAACCCGCCACTGCCACCGGTGCCGGAAGCGGCTGCCTGCGGTGGTTTAGGGGCGGGTTAACCCTGTAAATCAAGGTGTGTAGTGTGCCGCAAGCAGGCTGAAAAAGCAAGCGGCTGCCCAAAGTTTGAGCAGCCGCCAGGGTTGTGAAAAGTAGCGGTTTGTTAGCGCTTGCTTTTCGTTTAGGGCTTACGCGGTGGTGTTGGCCTCGGCCACGGTCAGCGCCGTCATGTTGACGATCCGGCGCACGGTGGCACTGGCGGTGAGGATGTGCACCGGCTTGGCCGCGCCCAGCAGCATCGGGCCGATCGCGATGTTGCCACCGGCGGCAGTCTTGAGCAGGTTGTAGGCGATGTTGGCCGCGTCGATGTTGGGGCAGACCAGCAGGTTGGCGTCGCCCTGCAGCGTGGTGCGGGGCATCAGGGCCAGGCGGGCCTGCTCGTCCAGCGCCACGTCGCCGTGCATTTCGCCGTCCACTTCCAGCCAGGGCGCGCGCTCCTGCAGCAGGGCCAGCGTCTGGCGCATCTTGACGGCGCTGGGCTGGTCGGACGAGCCGAAGTTGGAGTGCGACAGCAGCGCGGCCTTGGGCGTGATGCCGAAGCGCATCATCTTGCGCGCGGCCATGACCGTGATCTCGGCCAGCTGCTCGGCGCTGGGGTCGTAGTTAACGTGGGTGTCGACCAGGAACACCTGGCGGCCCGGCAGCATGAGCGCGTTCATGGCTGCGTAGCACTGGGCGCCCTCGCCCTTGCCGATCACCTGGTCCACGTAGTTCAGGTGCATGGGGTTGGTGCCCCAGGTGCCGCAGATCAGGCCGTCCACGTAGCCCTTGCGCAGCAGCATGGTGCCGATCAGGGTCAGGCGGCGGCGCATCTCGATCTTGGCCAGCTGGACGTTGACACCGCGGCGCTCCATCAGCTCGTGGTAGGTCTGCCAGAAGTCGCGGTAGCGCTCGTCGTACTCGGTGTTGACCACGTCGTAGTCGACGCCTTCCTTCAGGCGCAGGCCGAACTTCTCGATGCGCTGGGCAATGATGGCCGGGCGGCCGATCAGCGTCGGCCGGGCCAGGCCCTCGTCGACCACCACCTGGCAGGCACGCAGCACGCGCTCTTCCTCGCCCTCGGCGTAGGCGATGCGCTTGCGCGTGGCGCGGCGGGCGACGGCGAACACCGGCTTCATCATGGTGCCCGAGGCGAACACGAAGCTTTGCAGCTTCTCGCGGTAGGCCTCCAGATCGGTGACCGGGCGCTGTGCCACGCCGCTGTCGGCGGCGGCCTTGGCCACGGCCGGCGCGATCTTCATCATCAGGCGCGGATCGAAAGGCTTGGGAATCAGGTACTCGGGACCGAAGCTGAGCTTCTCGCCGATGTACGCGGCCGCCACCACCTCGCTCTGTTCGGCCTGGGCCAGGTCGGCGATGGCGTGCACCGCGGCGATTTCCATCTCATCGGTGATGGTGGAGGCGCCCGCGTCCAGCGCGCCGCGGAAGATGTAGGGGAAGCACAGGACGTTGTTGACCTGGTTCGGGTAGTCGGTGCGCCCGGTGGCCATGATGGCGTCGTCGCGCACCTCGCGCACTTCCTCGGGCGTGATCTCGGGCGTGGGGTTGGCCAGCGCGAAGATCAGCGGGTTGGCGGCCATCTTGCGGACCATGTCCTGCTTGAGCACGCCGCCGGCCGACAGGCCCAGGAACACGTCGGCGCCCTCGATCACCTCGGCCAGCGTGCGCTGGTCGGTGGGCTGGGCGAACTGGCGCTTGTCGTCGTCCATGAGTTCGGTGCGGCCCTCGTAGACCACGCCGGCCAGGTCGGTGACCCAGATGTTCTTGCGCGGCACGCCCAGCTTGACCAGCAGGTTCAGGCAGGCCAGCGCGGCGGCACCTGCGCCCGAGGTCACGAGCTTGATGTCGCGGATGTCCTTGCCGACCACCTTCAGGCCGTTGAGCAGGGCCGCGCCGACGACGATGGCGGTGCCGTGCTGGTCGTCGTGGAACACGGGGATATTCAGGCGCTCACGCAGCTTGCGCTCGATGTAGAAGCAGTCGGGTGCCTTGATGTCTTCCAGGTTGATGCCGCCGAAGGTGGGCTCCAGCGCGGCGATGATGTCCACCAGCCGGTCCGGGTCCTTCTCGTTGATCTCGATGTCGAAGACGTCAATGCCGGCGAATTTCTTGAAGAGGACGCCCTTGCCTTCCATCACGGGCTTGGCGGCCAGCGGGCCGATGTCGCCCAGACCGAGCACGGCGGTGCCGTTGGTGATGACCGCCACGAGGTTGCCGCGGCTGGTGTATTTGAAGGCGTTGACCGGGTCGGCGACGATCTCCTCGCAGGGCGCGGCCACGCCGGGCGAGTAGGCCAGTGCCAGGTCGCGCTGGTTGGTCAGCTGCTTGGTGGCAGCGATGGCGACCTTGCCGGGCACCGGATGCTCGTGGTATTCGAGGGCGGATCGGCGCAGCTCGGCCCGCTTCTCAGCTTTGGGATCGGTGCTCATGGCAGGTCTCCGGGGAAATCTTGCAATATGGAAACAGTTTGCACATTCTAAAGCGTGACGGGTGGCGCGCCCATGCAGGAATTGCATTGATCGCCACCCTCGCGCGGGGCGCTTACCCAGCAAAAACCCCGCCGGGCAGCGGGGCCGGGCGGGGCTGGAGCCGGGATGGGGTGGTTCAGGCGGCGCCGACCAGCACTCCCTCGCGCGAGGATTCGGGCAGGACTTTCTGGATGTGGGCCAGTGCATGGCTGGCGGCGCATTCGGACCAGATGTCGCGGGCACAGCCTTCGCATTTGCCGCACTGGGTGGCGACACCGTACTCCAGCTGGATATCGTCGAACGCCATGCCGCTGCGCGCCGCGCGGGCAATGGTCTGGTCGTTGACCCGATGACATACACAAACGATCATGGCACTGGCAATCGATAAGGAAAGATGCCGGCAAATAATAATCGCTCGCATTCAAAGTGCCAAGTCCCTCCCGACCAGAGGGACAAACCCCGGCCAGGCCGGGGTGGTCCATCAGGCGGGTTCGCCCATCTGGCTCTGGAGGTAGTTGGGCAGGCCCACCTTTTCCACGAGATCAATCTGGGTTTCGAGGAAGTCGATGTGTTCCTCGGTGTCTTCCAGGATTTCCAGCAGCAGGTCGCGCGAGACGTAGTCGTGCACCGATTCGCAGTAGGTGATGCCTTCCTTGATCGTGGCCTGCGCACCGCGCTCCAGCGCCAGGTCGCTGGCGAGCATCTCGGGCACGTTCTCGGCGATGTGGAGCTTGCCCAGGTCCTGCAGGTTGGGCAGGCCATCGAGCATGAAGATGCGGTCCATCAGCTTGTCGGCGTGTTTCATCTCGCCGATGGATTCCTCGTATTCCTTCCTGGCCAGTTTGTCCAGACCCCAGTGCTTGAGCATGCGGTAGTGGACGAAGTACTGGTTGATCGCGGTCAGCTCGTTCTTGAGCTGGGCCTGAAGGTGGGCGATGGCTTTCTGGTCACCTTTCATCGGGGACTCCTTTCTTGCGGGGGCAGTGATGGGGTCATTGTCGGCGCATGCCATGAAATCAACAAACGACGCTCCTTTTTTTGGCTGCTAATGCAAATGATTTCCATAAAATGGACGGTATCCTGCCAGCCGGCTGGACCCTTTTGCGGACCGAACATGACAGCTTCCACACGCCAACCCCGCATTGCCCGTTCTCTGGACGGGGTGGACGATGCGCTGGTCCAGGACCCGGCGGTCCGGCTGCGGCTGAGGCTGGCGCAGCAGCGCGCCGGACAGGCTTTGCCCAGGCGCCAGGGCTGGCTGGGTTCAGGCAACCGCTGGCTGGCGATGGGTGGCGAGGGCTGTGCCTGCGGCTGCGGCGAG
Organism: Pseudomonadota bacterium; assembly: GCA_023415035.1. Classification (GTDB taxonomy): domain Bacteria; phylum Pseudomonadota; class Gammaproteobacteria; order Burkholderiales; family Burkholderiaceae_C; genus Hydrogenophaga. The sequence goes on from JAEZLX010000016.1 coordinate 17,549, forward strand.
CGGGTGCACGTGGCGGCGCGCTGACCGCTGGTGGCCGCAGCGCCCGCACCTCAGGCCACGCGGGTGAGCGCCACCTGGGGCTGCAGGCGCTGCACGTCCTGCGGGTGGCCCAGGCCGGTGCCGGCGCTCAGCAG
>JAEZLX010000018.1 GCA_023415035.1 Pseudomonadota bacterium
GGGTAAGTTGACCCTGACACCTGAGGCCAACATCATCAAGTTGCCCAATATTTCCGCTTCGGTGGCGCAGTTGATTGCTGCTATCAAGGAACTGCAGGCCAAGGGTTACGCACTGCCCGATTACCCACAAGACGCCAAGACTGAAGAAGACAAGGCCATTTTGGCGCGCTATTCCAAGTGCATCGGCTCCTCGGTGAACCCTGTGCTGCGTGAAGGTAACTCTGACCGCCGCGCACCTGCAGCCGTGAAGAACTACGCCAAGAAGAACCCCCACTCCATGGGTGAGTGGAAGCAGTGGTCGCAGACCCACGTGTCTCACATGCACGAAGGCGACTTCTACCATGGCGAAAAGTCCATGACGCTGGACAAGGCCCGTGACGTGAAGATGGTGCTGGAAACTACTTCTGGCAAGACCATCGTCTTGAAGGAAAAGGTCAAGCTGCAAGACGGCGAGATCATCGATTCCATGTTCATGAGCAAGAAGGCGCTGTGCGACTTCTATGAGCGCGAACTACAAGACTGCAAGGACGCAGGCATCTTGTTCTCGCTGCACGTCAAGGCCACCATGATGAAGGTCTCGCACCCCATCGTGTTCGGCCACTGCGTGAAGATCTTCTACAAGGAAGCCTTCGAGAAGCACGGCAAGCTGTTCGACGAGCTGGGCGTCAACGTCAACAACGGCATGGTCGATCTGTACAACAAGATCGCCTCGTTGCCGCAAAGCAAGCAGGAAGAGATCAAGCGCGACCTGCATGCCTGCCACGAGCACCGTCCCGAGCTGGCCATGGTGGATTCGGCCAAGGGCATCACCAACTTCCACTCGCCCAACGACATCATCGTGGACGCCTCCATGCCCGCGATGATCCGCAACGGCGGCAAGATGTGGGGTGCCGACGGCCGCCTGAAGGACGTCAAGGCCGTGATGCCGGAGTCGACCTTTGCCCGCATCTACCAGGAGATGATCAACTTCTGCAAGTGGCACGGCGCGTTCGATCCGAAGACCATGGGCACGGTGCCCAACGTCGGCCTGATGGCCCAGCAGGCCGAGGAATACGGCAGCCACGACAAGACCTTCGAGATCCCCGAGGACGGCGTGGCCAACATCACCGACCTGGATACCGGTGAGGTGCTGCTGAGCCAGAACGTGGAAGAAGGCGACATCTGGCGCATGTGCCAGGTCAAGGACGCCGCCATCCGCGACTGGGTCAAGCTGGCCGTCACGCGCGCCCGCAACTCCGGCATGCCGGTGGTGTTCTGGCTCGACCCGTACCGTCCGCACGAGGCGCAGCTGATCACCAAGGTCAAGATGTACCTGCACGAGCACGACACCTCGGGTCTGGACATCCAGATCATGAGCCAGGTGCGCGCCATGCGCTACACGCTCGAACGCGTCATCCGCGGTCTGGACACCATCAGCGCAACGGGCAACATCCTGCGCGACTACCTGACCGACCTGTTCCCCATCATGGAACTGGGCACCTCGGCCAAGATGCTGTCCATCGTGCCGCTGATGGCCGGCGGTGGCATGTACGAAACCGGTGCGGGCGGCTCCGCGCCCAAGCACGTGCAGCAGCTGGTGGAGGAAAACCACCTGCGCTGGGATTCGCTGGGCGAATTCCTCGCGCTGGCCGTGAGCATCGAGGAAATGGGCATCAAGACCGGCAACAACAAGGCCAAGGTGCTGGCCAAGGCGCTGGATGCTGCCACCGGCAAGCTGCTGGAAAACCGCAAGAGCCCGTCGCCCAAGACCGGTGAGCTGGACAACCGCGGCTCGCAGTTCTACCTGGCCATGTACTGGGCGCAGGAGCTGGCCGCGCAGACCGAGGATGCGGAACTGGCAGCAAGGTTCGCGCCACTGGCCAAGGAACTGACCGAGAAGGAAGAGGCCATCGTGGCCGAGCTCAACGCGGTCCAGGGCAAGCCGGTGGACATCGGCGGCTACTACAAGCCGGACTTCGCCAAGCTCGAGGCCGTGATGCGCCCGAGCAAGCTGTTCAACGAAGCCCTGGCCAAGCTCGCCGCCTGAGCGGCCTCGGCCAGCCAGTCAAAGCCCGGGGGAGGGCTCAGCGACCGCCGAAAGGCGGTCCGCCGAGCCTGAAGCCGGGCTTTATTGCGCGTTTGGCAAACCAGCCCTGGTGCATCTCCAGCACGTAGCGCACGGGTCTGGCGGAGCAGTGCGTGTCCTCCGACAGCGGCTGCATGTCGGCCAGGTTGACGATGGTGCCGTCGTCACCCACAAAGGCGGCCGTCAGGGGCAGCAGCGTGTTGCGCATCCAGAAGCACTGGGTGGCCGGCTGCTCGAACACGAACAGCATCCCTTCGTTGGGCGGCATCTCCTTGCGGAACATCAGGCCCACGGCGCGCTGCTCGTGAGTGGAGGCCACCTGGGCCTGGACCAGGTGCATGCCGGCGCTCAGTGTCACGCGCGGCAGGTTCAGCTGCGGCGTCTCCTGGGCCATCAGCAGGGCGGGAATGGCCAGCAGCAGGCTGGCGATCAGGGATTTCTTGCGCATCGGATGCCTGTCGGTAAGGTGTTCAGCCGGCATTGTGCGTCAAGCGCAGGGCGGTTGTCCGCGCGCCTCGCCCCGCCGGGATTCGGGGCTAGAATTTCGGCATGTACCAGCACATCCAGGTGCCTGAACAAGGCCAGAAGATCACTGTCAACACCGACCAGTCCCTGAACGTTCCGGACGAGCCGATCATCCCGTTCATCGAGGGCGACGGCACCGGGGTCGACATCACGCCGGTCATGATCAAGGTAGTGGACGCGGCCGTGGCCAAGGCCTACGGTGGCCGCCGCAAGATCCACTGGATGGAGGTTTACGCCGGCGAGAAGGCAACCAGGGTTTACGGCCCCGATGTCTGGCTGCCGGGCGAGACCGTGCAGGTCCTGCGCGATTTCGTCGTCTCCATCAAGGGGCCGCTGACGACCCCTGTGGGTGGCGGCATCCGCTCGCTCAACGTCGCCCTGCGGCAGGAGCTGGACCTGTATGTCTGCCTGCGCCCTGTGCAGTATTTCAAGGGGGTTCCCAGCCCGCTCAAGGAACCGGAGAAGACCAACATGGTGATCTTCCGCGAGAACTCGGAAGACATCTACGCCGGCATCGAATACCCCGCCCAGAGCGAAGGCGCGAAAAAGCTCATCCGCTTCCTGCAGGAAGAGATGGGCGTGAACAAGATCCGCTTCCCCGAAACCTCCGGCATCGGAGTCAAGCCTGTCTCCATCGAGGGGACCGAGCGCTTGGTCCGCAAGGCTATCCAGTACGCCATCGACCATGACAAGCCCAATGTGACCCTGGTGCACAAGGGCAACATCATGAAGTACACCGAGGGTGCCTTCCGCGACTGGGGTTACGCACTGGCCCAGAAGGAGTTCGGCGCCGAGCTGCTTGACGGCGGCCCGTGGTGCCGCCTGCGCAACCCGAAGACCGGGCGCCAGATCATCATCAAGGATGTCATCGCCGACGCCTTCCTGCAGCAGATCCTCACGCGGCCGGCCGAGTACTCGGTCATCGCCACGCTCAACCTCAACGGCGACTACATCTCCGACGCGCTGGCCGCGCAGGTGGGGGGCATCGGCATTGCCCCGGGGGCCAACATGAGCGATACCGTGGCCTGCTTCGAGGCGACCCACGGCACGGCGCCCAAGTACGCCGGCAAGGACTACGTCAACCCGGGCTCCGAGATCCTCTCGGCCGAGATGATGCTGCGCCACATGGGCTGGCGCGAGGCCGCCGACCTCATCATCGCGAGCATGGAGCGCACCATCCTCGCCAAGCGGGTCACCTACGACTTCGCCCGCCTGATGGATGGTGCCACCCAGGTGTCATGTTCGGGCTTCGGGCAGGCCATGATCGAGGCCATGGACGAGTGAGCCATCTGCCCGGCGTGCCGGGCAGGGCAGGTCCCGTCCCGGATGGGCTTTCAGGCTCCGCCAGCCGCCGCGGTGCTCAGGTCTGGTCGGTCACGGCGGCGCCCGGCGCGTTCTTCTTCACCGACGCGATCCCTCCCTCCATGGCCGTCGCCGAGGAGTAAAGCTCGCTCGTGCCGATGACCTGCCCGTTGGCCGCCTTCAGGTTGAAATAGGGCTTGCCGTTGGTGGAGGTGGCGCGTTCGTAGCGCTCGTCCAGGGGGGCGTTGGTCTTGACCGACGCGATGCCCTGCTGCGCGCTGGCCTTGGCCTCGTACATCTGGCTGGTCAGGATGACCTCGCCGTTGCCGGCCTTGAGGTTGAAGACGAACTTGCCGTTTTTGGCCTGGCTGATGACGAATTGACCGCTCATGGATATGTCCTCTCCATCGTGGGGTTGAAACCGTAGCGCCGGATGGCACACCCTTTGTAACAGAGTGCTGTTTGGGTGCCCAGTGGGGCAATCCTGCTGGGGCGACTTTCCGCACGCCGGCGTGGTTTCCCGTCACGAACACCCGTCATCCGTCAGGGGCTTGGCGCGAGCCCTCCCAAGGCGCCCGCGAAACACTCAAAATGTGTCCGTCGTGCACGGGTGTGCACGCCGCTGGCTAGAATGATTCCATGTCCGACAAACCCGTGAATCCCCCGGTCGCGCCACCCCAGGTGGGGGGCGAAGATTCGGTCGTGCTTGAGCGCCGCACGCAGCGGGTCAAGCCGCCCCAGATGTACCAGGTCGTGCTGCTCAACGATGACTTCACCCCGATGGAATTCGTCGTGCAGATCATCCAGGAATTCTTCGGCAAGGACCGTGAAACGGCCACCCAGATCATGCTCAAGATCCACCTGGAAGGCAAAGGCGTCTGCGGGGTCTATACCCGCGACGTGGCCAACACCAAGGTCGAGCAGGTCCTGCAGGCCTCACGCCATGCCGGACATCCCCTGCAATGCACCAGCGAACCTATTGAATAAGGATGAAATCAGCCCCATGTAATGGTCTCTTCCATTGATCCGACCCGGACAAATCGCCTATCCTGATACCCAGCACCAAAGGAAGTGTCCATGATTGCCCAGGAACTTGAAGTCAGCTTGCATATGGCCTTTGTAGAGGCCCGGCAACAGCGACACGAATTCATCACCGTCGAGCACCTGCTGCTGGCGCTGCTGGACAACCCCAGCGCCGCCGAAGTCTTGCGTGCCTGCTCGGCCAACATCGACGATCTGCGCAAGTCCCTGACAAACTTCATCAAGGACAACACGCCGCAGGTGGCCGGCACCGAAGAGGTCGACACGCAACCGACGCTGGGTTTCCAGCGCGTGATCCAGCGCGCGATCATGCACGTGCAGTCCACGGGCAACGGCAAGAAGGAAGTGACGGGCGCCAACGTGCTGGTCGCCATCTTCGGCGAGAAGGACTCCCATGCCGTGTACTACCTGCACCAGCAGGGGGTCACGCGCCTGGACGTGGTCAATTTCATCGCCCATGGCATCCGCAAGAGCGATCCGCCGGAATCGGGCAAGCCGGGCGAGAGCGCGGCCGAGAACGAGGAAGCCGTCGAACAGGGGGCCAAGGGCAACGAGAAGCAGTCTCCGCTGGAGCAGTTCACCCAGAACCTGAACCAGGCGGCCAAGGACGGCAAGATCGACCCGCTGATCGGCCGCGAGTACGAGGTCGAGCGCACCATCCAGATACTGTGCCGCCGCCGCAAGAACAACCCCCTTCTGGTGGGCGAGGCGGGCGTGGGCAAGACGGCCATTGCCGAAGGCCTGGCCTGGCGCATCACCCAGGGCGACGTGCCCGAGATCCTGGCCGAGGCCGCGGTGTACTCGCTTGACATGGGCGCGCTGCTGGCCGGCACCAAGTACCGCGGCGACTTCGAGCAGCGCCTGAAGGCCGTGCTCAAGGCGCTCAAGGACAAGCCCCACGCGGTCCTGTTCATCGACGAGATCCACACGCTGATCGGCGCCGGCGCGGCCTCGGGCGGCACGCTGGACGCGTCCAACCTGCTCAAGCCGGCCCTCTCCAGTGGCCAGCTCAAGTGCATCGGCGCGACCACGTTCACCGAGTACCGCGGCATCTTCGAAAAGGACGCGGCACTGTCGCGGCGCTTCCAGAAGGTCGACGTGGTCGAGCCCAGCGTGGAGCAGACCGTGGAGATCCTCAAGGGCCTCAAGAGCCGCTTCGAGGAGCACCACAGCGTCAAGTACGCCAACGCGGCGCTGCAGGCGGCCGCCGAGCTGTCGGCCAAGTACATCAACGACCGTCATCTGCCCGACAAGGCCATCGACGTGATCGACGAGGCCGGTGCCGCGCAGCGCATCCAGTCGCCGTCCAAGCGCAAGAAGACCATCGGCAAGGCCGAGATCGAGGACATCGTGGCCAAGATCGCGCGCATCCCGCCCGCGAACGTGTCCAGCGACGACCGCAGCAAGCTGCAGACGCTGGAGCGCGACCTCAAGAGCGTGGTTTTCGGCCAGGACAAGGCGCTGGAAGTGCTGGCTTCTTCGGTCAAGATGGCCCGTTCTGGCCTGGGCAAGGCCGACAAGCCGATCGGCGCTTTCCTGTTCAGCGGCCCGACCGGCGTCGGCAAGACCGAGGCAGCCAAGCAGCTGGCCTACATCCTGGGCATCGACCTGATCCGCTTCGACATGTCCGAGTACATGGAGCGCCATGCGGTCAGCCGCCTGATCGGCGCGCCTCCGGGCTATGTCGGATTCGACCAGGGCGGTCTGCTGACCGAGGCCATCACGAAGAAGCCGCACGCGGTGCTGCTGCTCGACGAGATCGAGAAGGCGCACCCGGACATCTTCAACGTGCTGCTGCAGGTCATGGACCACGGCACGCTGACGGACAACAACGGGCGCAAGGCCGACTTCCGCAACGTCATCATCATCATGACGACGAACGCGGGCGCCGAGACCATGAACAAGGCGACCATCGGCTTCACGAACCCGCGCGAGGCGGGTGACGAGATGGCGGACATCAAGCGCCTGTTCACGCCGGAGTTCCGCAACCGCCTGGATGCCATTGTCAGCTTCAAGCCGCTGGACGAGAACGTCATCCTGCGTGTGGTGGACAAGTTCCTGCTCCAGCTCGAAAGCCAGCTGGCCGAGAAGAAGGTGGAGGTCACTTTCACCGACGCGCTGCGCAAGCACCTGGCCAAGAAGGGGTTCGATCCGCTCATGGGCGCCCGCCCGATGCAGCGCCTGATCCAGGACACCATCCGCCGCTCGCTGGCCGACGAACTGCTGTTCGGGCGTCTGGTCGACGGCGGTCGCCTGACGGTGGATCTGGAGACCAAGGTGGGCGAAGACGGCAAGGAAGTCCAGGACGTCAAGCTCGACATCCAGCCGCTGCCGAAGAAGGAAGGCAAGGCCAAGCCCGAAGAGGCGACGGCCGACTGAGCCAGCCCCTCAAAGACAACGGCGGCACGGGCATGACACCCGGGCCGCCGTTTTTTTCTGGACTTTGGTCAGCGCTTCTTGCCGCCGCCCAGCAGGCCGCCGAGCACGCCACGCACGATCTGCCGGCCGATGTTGCTGGCCACCGTCCGGGCTGCCGTCTTGGCCATGGTCTGAACCAGGCCATCGTACTGGCCGCCGCGCGGGCCTGTGCGGCCGAACAGGGCCTCGTTGATCATGGTGCCGATGCCTCCGCCCTCGTCGCCGGCGGCCGGCTTGGATGCGCCGGGGATGCGTGCGGTCTTGGGCGCGTCCTTTGCAGCTTGCTCGCCGCTTTCGACGCGGCCGCGCAGCACCTCGTAGGCGCTTTCCCGGTCCACGACCTTCTCATAGACGCCGGCGACCAGCGAATCCCGGATCAAGGCCTGGCGCTGCTCGGGCGTGATGGGGCCGATCTGGCTGCCCGGCGGGACCACATAGACGCGCTCGGTCTCGCACGGACGCCCTTTGGCATCGAGGAAGCTGACCAGGGCTTCGCCCACGCCGAGCTCGGTGATGGCTGCCTGGATGTCCAGACCGGCCTTGGGCCGCATCGTCTCGGCCGTGGCCTTGACGGCCTTCTGGTCGCGCGGCGTGAAGGCGCGCAGGGCGTGCTGGACGCGGTTGCCCAGCTGGCCAAGGATGCTGTCGGGGATGTCCAGCGGGTTCTGGGTGACGAAGTACACCCCGACGCCCTTGGAGCGCACCAGCCGCACCACCAGCTCGATGCGCTCGACGAGCACCTTCGGGGCACCATCGAACAGCAGATGGGCTTCGTCGAAGAAGAACACCAGCTTGGGCTTGTCGGGGTCGCCGATCTCGGGCAGCTGCTCGAACAGCTCCGAGAGCATCCACAGCAGGAAGGTGGCATACAGGCGCGGCGAGTTCATCAGCTTGTCGGCCGCCAGGATGTTGATCACTCCCTTGCCACTGACGGTCTGCATGAAGTCGTTGATGTCCAGCATCGGCTCGCCGAAGAACTTGTCGCCGCCCTGCGATTCGATGGCCAGCAGGCCACGCTGGATGGCGCCGATGCTGGCGGCGCTGATGTTGCCGTATTCGGTGGTGAACTGCCTGGCGTTGTCGCCCACGTGCTGCATCAGCGCCCGCAGGTCCTTCATGTCCAGCAGCAGCAGGCCGTGGTCGTCGGCGATCTTGAACACCAGGTTGAGGACGCCGGTCTGGGTCTCGTTCAGGTCGAGCATGCGCGCCAGCAGCAGCGGCCCCATGTCCGAGATGGTGGCGCGCACCGGGTGGCCTTGCTCGCCGAACACGTCCCACAGGGTGGCGGGGCAGGCCACGGACTCGGGCAGTTCGATCCCCCGGTCGGCGAGGGTCTGGGCCATCTTGGCGCCGATCTGGCCGCGCTGGCTGATGCCGGTCAGGTCGCCCTTGACATCGGCCATGAACACCGGCACACCAATGGCTGAAAAGCTCTCGGCGAGCTTCTGCAGCGTGACGGTCTTGCCCGTGCCGGTGGCCCCGGTGATGAGGCCGTGTCTGTTGGCCAGGCCCGGCAGCAGATGGCACTGGGCGTTGGCATTTTGGGCGATGAGGAGCGGTTCGGCCATGGTGTCGATCCTGTCTTGGGCTATGCGTGACGCGGGCAAACGTAAAATCCCGTCTGATTAGACCAAATTCTGTTCGTAAAAAAGGACACAGCCGTGGCTGGACACAGCAAGTGGGCAAATATTCAACACCGCAAGGGCCGTCAGGACGAAAAGCGGGGGCGGATCTGGACCCGGATCATCCGTGAAATCATGGTGGCTGCCCGCCAGGGCGGCGGCGACATCAACGCCAACCCCCGCCTGCGCCTGGCCGTCGACAAGGCCAAGGCGGCCAACATGCCGGCCGACAACATCAAGCGCAACATCGACAAGGCCACCGGCAACCTCGATGGCGTCGTGTACGAGGAAATCCGCTACGAGGGCTACGGCATCGGCGGCGCGGCCATCATCGTGGACACGATGACGGACAACCGCGTGCGCACGGTGGCCGAGGTGCGCCACGCTTTCAGCAAGCATGGCGGCAACCTGGGCACCGAAGGCTCGGTGGCGTTCCAGTTCAAGCACTGCGGGCAGCTGATATTCGCGCCCGGAACCAGCGAGGACAAGGTGATGGAAGTCGCCCTGGAGGCCGGTGCGGAGGATGTGATCACGGGCGACGACGGCTCCATCGAGGTGCTGACCACGCCGGGCGATTTCGAGGCCGTCAAGGGAGCGCTGGAAGCCGCAGGCCTGAAGGCCGAGGTAGCCGAGGTGACGATGCGTCCCGAGAACACCATCGAACTGACGGGCGAGGATGCCGAGCGCATGCAGAAGCTCCTCGATGCCCTTGAAGACCTGGACGACGTCCAGGACGTATTCCATAACGCAGAAATCGACGCATGAAAGTCCTGGTGATCGGCGGCGGTGGCCGCGAGCACGCCCTGGCGTGGAAGCTCAAGCAGTCCGAGGGCGTGAGCCAGGTCTATGTGGCACCGGGCAATGCGGGCACTGCCCGCGACACGCAGCTGGTGAATGTGGCCATCAGCGACAAGGTGGCGCTGCGCGAATGGGCGCAGGCCAATGGCATCGGCCTGACGGTGGTCGGGCCCGAGGCGCCGCTGGCCGCCGGGGTGGTGGACGAGTTCCGCGCGCACGGCCTGGCCATTTTCGGCCCGACGCAGAAGGCGGCACAGCTCGAAAGCTCCAAGGCCTTCTCCAAGGCCTTCATGCAGCGTCATGGCGTGCCCACGGCGGAGTACCAGACCTTCAGCGACGCCGCCCAGGCGCACGCCTACGTCGATGCCAAGGGCGCGCCTATCGTGGTCAAGGCCGACGGCCTGGCTGCAGGCAAAGGGGTGGTGGTCGCCATGACCGCCGCCGAGGCGCATGAGGCCATCGACTTCATGCTGCTGGACAACAAGCTGGGCGTAGCCCACAACGAAGGTGGCGCGCGCGTGGTGATCGAGGAGTTCCTCGAGGGCGAAGAGGCCAGCTTCATCGTGCTGTGCGATGGCGAGCATGCGCTGGCGCTGGCCACCAGCCAGGACCACAAGCGCCTGCTGGATGCCGACCAGGGGCCGAACACCGGGGGCATGGGTGCCTATTCGCCTGCGCCCGTGGTGACGTCAGCCATCCACCAGCGCGCGATGGAGGAGGTGATCCTGCCGACGCTGCGCGGGATGAAGGCCGACGGGGTACCGTACACCGGCTTCCTGTATGCCGGCCTGATGATCACGCCCGACGGCCGTGTCAAGACGCTGGAATTCAACTGCCGCATGGGTGATCCGGAAACGCAGCCGATCATGATGCGTTTGCGTTCCAACCTGGCACAGGTGCTCCTGGCCGCCACGCGCGGCGAGCTGGACAAGGTCACGCTCGAGTGGGATCCCCGCGTGGCGCTGGGTGTGGTACTGGCTGCGGAAGGCTATCCGCTGCAGCCGCGCAAGGGAGATGTCATCTCCGGCCTGCCGGCTGACAGCAGTGACGCCATGGTGTTCCATGCCGGCACGGCCGAAAAGGACGGGCAGATCGTCACCGCCGGTGGCCGCGTCCTGTGCGTGACCGCACTGGGCGATAGCGTGCGTGAGGCACGTGAAAAAGCCTACACGCTGGTCGAAGGCATCCGCTTTGACGGCGTGCAGTTCCGCCGCGACATCGGCCACCGCGCGCTCTGAGCACGGAGACACCATGAACGCTCCCATCAGCACTGTCCGCGAATATCTGGTCGACCTGCAGGAGAGGATCACCTCCACGGTCGCCCTGGTTGACGGTGGACGGTTCGTGGTCGACAAATGGACCAAGCCCGAGGGAACGCGCCTCCAGGGTGAGGGGGTGACGCAGATTCTGGAGGACGGGGCGGTCTTCGAGCGCGCCGGCTGCGGCTTCTCGCATGTGCGGGGACCGTCGCTGCCGCCCTCGGCCACCCAGCATCGGCCCGAACTGGCCGGGGCGCCGTTCGAGGCCATGGGCGTGTCGCTGGTGTTCCACCCGCGCAACCCCTATGTGCCCACCGTGCACATGAACGTGCGCATGATCGCTGCCAAACCGGCAGACAAGGAGCCCGTGTGCTGGTTTGGCGGCGGCATGGACCTCACTCCGTACTACGGTTTCGAGGAGGACTGCGTCCATTTCCACCGCACCTGCAAGAACGCGCTGGACGCGTTCGGCGTGGACAAGTACCCGCGCTTCAAGAAATGGTGCGACGAGTATTTCTACCTGAAACACCGGGACGAGCAGCGGGGCATCGGCGGGGTCTTCTTCGATGATTTCTCCGAACTGGGTTTCGACGGCAGCTTCGCGATGACCGCATCGGTTGGCGACGCGTTCCTGGATGCCTACCTGCCGATCGTCGACCGGCGCAAGAACACGCCCTATGGCGAGCGCGAGCGCAGCTTTCAACTCTATCGGCGCGGCCGCTATGTGGAGTTCAACCTGGTCTGGGATCGGGGAACCCACTTCGGCTTGCAGTCCGGAGGCCGCACCGAGTCCATCCTGCTGTCCATGCCGCCGCTGGTGAGCTGGGCCTACAACCGCAAGACCCGAAAGGGCGCTCCGGAGGACGCGCTGTACCGGCGATTCCTGGTGCGGCGGGAATGGGTGTGACGCAGCCGCCGCTTCGCATCGGCCTGTACGGCGGTGCCTTCGATCCCCCGCACGAAGCCCATCGCGCCCTGGCGGAATCCGCGCTCGCCCAGCTCAGGCTGGATCTGCTGCTGATCCTGCCCACGGGCCAAGCGTGGCACAAGTCGCGGCCGCTGACCAGTGCGGAACACCGCCTGGCCATGAGCCGGCTGGCCTTCGCCGACCTGCCCAACACCCGAATCGACGACCGCGAAATGCGGCGCACGGGCCCGACCTACACGGTGGATACCCTGGAGGAGGTGGCGGCCGAGCATCCCTCGGCTGAACTGTTCCTGATCATCGGTGCCGACCAGTTGCACAAGTTTCGCAGCTGGTACCGTTGGCGGGACGTGCTGGCCAAGGCGACGCTGGCTGTGGCCAACCGTGCCGAGCGGGTTGGGTCCGATGCAATCTCTCCGGCCCACCGTCCGTCGGATCTTTCCTCGGTCGACATCCCCTTCGTCGCACTGACCATGCCGCCGCTCAATGTCAGCGCCACAGCACTGCGCAGCCACATGCAGCAGGACTGGCTCGACGGCGTCCTCGATGACGTTCCTCTGGTCTCGCCTTCGGTGGCAGGCTATATTTCCACCCACAACCTCTACCAGAACCATTCATGACCAGCGAAACCACTGCCAAGAAGAACATCCAGAAGCTGCAACGCACCATCGTCGAGGCCCTGGAGGACGTCAAGGGGCAGGACATCGTGGTATTCAACACGGGCGAGCTGTCGCCGTTGTTCGAGCGCGTGATCATCGCCAGCGGCAACTCCAACCGTCAGACCAAGGCGTTGGCCGCCAGCGTGCGCGACGCGGTGCGCGAGGCCGGTTTCGACAAGCCGCGCATCGAGGGTGAGGAAAACGGCGAGTGGATCATCATCGACTGCGGCCAGGCCGTGGTGCACGTGATGCAGCCGGTCATCCGCCAGTACTACCGCCTTGAGGAAATCTGGGGCACCAAGCCTGTGCGGCTGAAGACCGCCGCCGAAAAGGCGGCCGAGGCACGAGCCAAGCCACCCCTCAAGACCGCCTCCAGGGCGACCGCAAAAGCCGAGGTGGCGGCGGTGCCCGCACGCAAGGTGGCCCGCAAGACGGCTGCGGCTGCGCCGGCTCCGGCGGCGCGAAAGAGTGCTGCCGCCAAGACGGGGACTTCGTCCAGGACGGCCACAGCGAAGAAGGCGCCGGCAGCCAAGACCGCGCCTACCAAGCGCAAGGCACCTCTGCCCAAGGTGGTGGTCAACGCACCCAAGCCCGCACGCAAGGCGGCTGCCAAGGTGCCCGTCAAGGCGCCGGCCGCCAAGAAAACCACCAAGACCCGCAAGGCATGAAGCTGGTGATCGTCGCCGTCGGGCACCGGGTGCCCGAGTGGGCACAGACTGCCTACGACGATTACGCCAAACGCTTTCCTCCCGAGCTGAAGGTCGAACTCAAGACGGTCAAGAGCGAACCCCGGACGTCGCGCACGGTCGAGAGCGTGATGGCGGCCGAGGCCGAACGCATCCGCGCCGCGGTGCCCAAGGGCAGCCGCCTCGTTGTGCTGGACGAGCGCGGTACCGCATTGACCACCAAGGCGCTGGCGCAGCAGCTGCAGCAATGGCAGCTCGGTGGCGACGATGTGGCCCTGGTGATCGGTGGAGCCGACGGGCTTGATCCGCAGTTGCGTGCCCAGGCGTACCAGCGGATCCGTCTGTCGGACCTGACGCTGCCCCACGCCATGGTCCGGGTGCTGCTGATCGAGCAGCTCTACCGTGCGTGGTCGATCAATGCCAACCATCCCTATCACCGGGAATGAGTCTGTCTGTCCGCAGGACCGGCTCACGACATCTCACCACCTCCTATGGCGGATTTCATCCATCTTGCGTCCCAGAGTCCCCGGCGTCTGCAGCTGCTTGAGCAGTGGGGCGTGCGCTGCGAACTGCTGTTGCCCGATCCCGATGAGGACGTCGAGGCACTGGAAGCGGTCAAGGGCGGGGAGGCTCCCGCGGCCTATGTCCAGCGTGTCACCGCGCTGAAGCTGCAAGCGTCTTTGCAGCGGCTGCGCCGCCGTGGTCTGCCGCTGGCGCCCGTGCTGTGCGCGGACACCACCGTCGCGCTGGGGCGCCGTATTCTGGGCAAGCCGGTGGACGAGGCCGATGCACGCCGCACGCTGGCGGATCTGGCTGGCCGCCGCCATCGGGTGCTGACAGCCGTCGCGGTCGGCATACCGGGTGCCCGGCGCGATCGCATCCTGTCGGCGCTGTCGGCGTCGTGGGTCGAATTTGCTCCGATGAGCAGCGCGGATATCCGCTCCTACGTGGCAAGCGGAGAACCCATGGGCAAGGCCGGTTCGTATGCCATACAGGGCAGGGCGGCGATGTGGGTGCGACACATCAGTGGCAGCTATTCGGGCATCATGGGGCTGCCCGCATACGAAACGGCACAACTGCTGCGGCAAGCCGGCGTCCGCATGACTTGAGTCATTCAACGTCCTTTTCGGGAACATCATGAGCCAGGACATCCTGATCAACTGGGCTCCGCAGGAAACGCGGGTCGCCGTCATCGAGCAAGGCGCGGTACAGGAGGTTCATATCGAGCGCACGCTCGAGCGTGGTCTGGTCGGCAACATTTATCTGGGCAAGGTTTCGCGCGTGCTGCCGGGCATGCAGTCGGCCTTCATCGACATCGGACTCGATCGCGCCGCGTTCCTGCACGTGGCCGATCTCATGCCCAACATCACGGCCAAGTACGCCGCCCCGAGGGAGCGCGCCTCTGGCGGGGATGCACCGGCCAATGGCAACGGGAGCAAGGTCCTCAAGCCGGACCCGGTGCTGCCCATCGAGCGCCAGATCTTCGAGGGCCAGGCTCTCATGGTGCAGGTGCTCAAGGATCCGATCGGCACCAAGGGCGCCCGCCTCACGGCGCAGATCAGCATCGCCGGTCGCCTGCTGGTGTTCCTGCCGCAGGACGATCACATCGGGGTGAGCCAGAAGATCCCGCCCGCGCAGCGTGAGTCCCTGCGCCAGCGGGTGATGCGGCTGGCGACGCAGAACGACGGCAGCGCAGCCGGCGGGTTCATTCTTCGTACCAATGCCGAGGACGCCACCGACGAGGAGCTGGGCGAGGACATTGCCTACCTGCGCAAGACCTGGCAGCGTATCCGTGAGGCCTCCACGCGTGTTCCGCCGCCCTCGCTGCTGCACGAGGATCTGACGCTCATGCAGCGCGTGCTGCGCGACCTGACAACGGCGCAGACGCAGTCCATCCGGGTCGATTCCAAGGAGCAGTTCGGGCTCCTCAAGCGTTTCGCCTCGGAATTCATGCCGGACACGCTGCCCAAGCTGATGCACTACAGCGGCGAGCGTCCGATCTTCGACCTGTACAGCGTGGACGAGGAAATCACGCGCGCGCTGGGCAGGCGGGTGGACCTGAAGTCAGGGGGCTATCTGGTCATCGACCAGACCGAGGCGCTGACCACGATCGACGTCAACACCGGGGGCTTCGTCGGTGCGCGCAACTTCGACGACACGGTGTTTCGCACCAACCTGGAAGCGGCACAGGCCATCGCGCGCCAGCTGCGTCTGCGCAACCTGGGGGGCATCGTGATCGTGGACTTCATCGACATGGTGCCCGAGGACCACCGCGAAGCCGTCCTGACGGAGTTCCGCAAGCAGCTCTCGCGCGACCGGGTCAAAACCATGATCGGCGGCTTCTCCCAGCTGGGGTTGGTGGAAATGACGCGCAAGCGCACGCGCGAATCGCTGGCACAGATGCTCAGCGAACCCTGCGGTGCCTGCGGGGGGCGGGGGACCGTCAAGACCGCGCGCAGCGTCTGCTACGACATCCTGCGCGAAATTCTGCGCGAGGCCCGTGCCTTCAATCCGCGCGAGTTTCGTGTCGTTGCCTCCCCTCAGGTGGTCGAACTGTTTCTTGACGAGGAGAGTCAGCACCTGGCGGGGCTCTCGGACTTCATTGGCAAGCCCATTTCGCTGCAGGCCGAGGCCTCGATGAACCAGGAGCAGTACGACATCGTGCTTCTCTGACAGGCCAGTGACATCGTTCACACCCCGGGTAGTGAAAACGGAATTCTTACCCTTTGTAACGGGAATTGCGCGCCATTCGCGGCTAACTTCGGTCGCAAGGCTCCGCGCCGCGCCGATTGTCTGATTGCCAGCCGTCATGTGGCTACCCTGCATGTGACGATCTGTAGGATTCGTCTGGCAGACAGCATCGGACGGCGCGGGCATATTGCTTTCATCCCAACTTTCATTGCCAAGGATCGCCATGAAAAACTTCCGCTTCACCCCCATTGCCATCGTGGCTGCCGGCCTGATGTCGGCGTCTGCCTGGGCCGCGCCCACGACGGATGCTTCCGGCAACATCGGTTACGACACGGCGGCCGAATGCGATGAGGCCGTGCTGTCCGGCCAGGCGCGCTTCTACCAGCCGGCGACCCGCATGCCCACGCGCCTGCAAAAGGGCGAGGCCCGTGTGCGTTCCGCCAAGCTTTCCGATCTGGGGCCCGAGTACGCACGCGGTGCCTGCGATGTCGGCGTCGGCCGCCAGAACGGCCGCAATGGCGTGTCCAAGGCGCTGCAGGGCAAGTATGTGCCGTTCTCGCCCGACATGCCGGTGAACGTGTACATGGACGCCACCGGCAAGGCCGTGCGTGCCAGCATGGGCCAGTGCGACAACCGGTTCGCCAGCGCGTTCCCGCGTCCGGTGCCCGCGCCGGCTCCAGTGACGGCTGCACCCGCCCCGGCTCCGGCACCCGCTCCGGCGCCCATCGTCGCAGCGCCTGCACCCGCGCCGGCTCCGGTGGCTGCTCCCGCCCCGGCACCCGAGCCGCGCAGCGTCGCCGGCCCGTATGTGTTCGGAACGCTGGGTGCGGTCAATGACAGCGTCAACTACGGCTCCGGTCTGGCCTCCACAAGCGTCGGCGACAGCGACCGCAAGCTTGGCGGCCAGTTCGGTGCCGGCTACCAGTTCAATGAGATCGTGGGCGCGGAAGTGTTCTTCCAGGGCGGCAAGGACCACAACTACACCTCGATGGACGGCTCCAATGGCTATGACGTCGGCGCGCAGGCGCTGGGTGCGCGGGTGACCCTGGGCGGATACGTCACCGAGAAGCTGCGTATGTTCGGCAAGCTCGGCGCTGCCCGCGTCAAACACGACAGCTTTACCGGTGGTAGCGACTCCAAGACCCGTGGCGTGCTGGGCCTGGGCGCCACCTATTCGCTCAACGACAACCTGTCGCTGCGCTTTGATGCGGACCACATCCGTCGCGAAGGCCGCAGCAACAACCCGCGCTGGGGCAACATCGACTACTTCGGCGTCGGCGTCCAGTACAACTTCTGATCCCGAATCGGGAAAAGCAAGGGGCTCCAGAAGGAGCCCCTTTTTTCATGCCCAGGTGGTGCCGGGACTTGTCACTTGAACGACGCCGCTCAGGGGGTGTCGTCCGCCTGGGCGGCGACATCGGCTTCACCGGTGGGAAAGCCCTGCGCGTGCAGACGCGCGTACAGGCCACGCATGCGCAGCAGTTCCTGGTGCGTGCCCTGCTCGACCACCAGGCCGTCGGAGAGCACAACGACGCGGTCGGCGTGCTCGATGGTGGACAGGCGGTGGGCGATGACAAGCGTCGTGCGGCCGGCCATCAGGCGCGAGAGTGCGTCCTGTACCAGGCGCTCGGACTCGTTGTCCAGGGCCGATGTCGCCTCGTCCAGGATCAGGATCGGCGCGTTCTTGTAGATGGCGCGAGCGATGGCCAGACGCTGGCGCTGGCCGCCGGACAGCTCCGTGGCGTTGTGCCCGACACCGGTGTGGATGCCTTCGGGCAGGCGCTCCACCAGTTCGCCCAGGTTGGCCGAGCGCAGCGCCGCCAGGACACGTGCCTCGTCGATCTCGTCGGCATCGAAACCCAGGGCCACGTTGGCGGCCAGTGTGTCATTGAGCATCACCACGTCCTGGCTGACGACGGCAAATTGTCGGCGCAAGGCGAACAGATTCCAGTCGCGCAGCGGCACGCCGTCGAGTGTGATGAGGCCGGCGCTGGGCTCCAGGAAGCGGGGCAGCAGGTTCACCAGCGTGGTCTTGCCAGAGCCGGAGGGGCCGACCAGCGCGAGCACCTCGCCGGCCCGCACGTCCAGCGACACGCCGCGCAGGGCAGGCCGGGCTTCCAGTTCACCCTCGCGTTTGGGGTAGCGGACCCAGACCTCCTGCAGCGAGATCTCGCCCTTGACCGAAGCCGGTTCGTGGCTGCCGCTGGTCTGCTCCGGTGTGTCGTCGATGAGTTCCAGGCCACGCTCCAGCGCTGCCAGCCCCCGCGTGATGGGGCCCGCGATCTCGGCTAGGTGCCGCACCGGCGCGATCAGCATGAGCATCGCGGTGACAAAAGCCACGAAATTGCCCACCGTCACGCCGGAGGTGCTGCTTTGCCACAGCGCGATGGCGATCACCGCCGAGAGCGCGGCGGCCGCCAGCAGCTGCGTCAGCGGTGTCATGGCGGCCTGGGCGATGGTGGACTTGAGTGCGAGCCGGCGCAGCACGACGCTCAGACGCTCGAAACGCTTGCCTTGTTGCGCCTGGGCACCGTGCAGGCGGATCATGCGGTGGGCGAGGGCGTTTTCCTCGACCACATAGGCCAGTTCGTCGGTGGCCTGCTGGCTGGAGCGCGTCAGCTTGTAAAGGCGGCGCGAGAGCACCTTCATGATGATCACGAGCCCAGGGAACAGCAGCAGCACGATGAGCGTGAGCCGCCAATTCAGGTACAGCAGATAACCCATCAGGGCCACCAGGGTCAGGCTGTCCTTGGCCAGAGTGAGCAGGGCGTTGACCAGGGTCGTGGAGCCGTTCTGCACCTCGTAGACCAGCGTGTTCGAAAGCTTGCTGGCGCTCTGGCGCGCGAACAGGCTCAGCTCCGCCTCATTGAGCTTGCGGAACATGGCGCGCCTGAGGTTCAGCAGGCCCAGGCTTGCCGTGTAGGACAGGGCGTATTGCGCCACAAAGCCGGCAAAGCCGCGCAGGCCGAACAGGCCCATGAGCGCGACCGGCACCATCCACAGGGGAATGCGTCCTTCGGTGAAACCCTGGTCGAGCAGGGTCTTGAGCAGCGCAGGGATCATGGGCTCGCTGACGGCGCCGATGATCGTGCCAATCACGGCCACGGCAATGCCGCTGCGTGCCTGCCGGAAATACGGCCAGAACCGCCGCAGTCGCTGAACAATGGAAAGGGAGTCGGGGGGCGTATCGGGCATGTGTTGTAGCGTACGGAACGACACCGGCGCCAGCGGCCCCAGCGGCCATCACATCTTGTGACGGATGGCCTTCCGTCATCCGGTATTATCCAATGCGATGCATCGATCGGAACTTTGGGCGGATTTCCTCCACCAAAAGCCGACAACACCAAACCCTCGCATGCACGACAACAACCGCTCCGCTCCCCGTTTCTCGCGGCGCACCTGGCTGGGCCAGGCCGCCGTCTCTGCCGCGGCGGTCGCCGCTCCCTTCACACCGGCCTGGGCACAATTTCGTGTCGAAGTGTCCGGCGCGGGAGCGACGCAGATGCCGTTCTCCATTTCCCCCTTCCGCGACAACGGCCTGGTTCCGCAGGACATGGCGGCCATCATCCGCGCCGACCTGGAACGTTCCGGGCAGTTCCGCTTCGTGCCGCCGCTCGGCGACCGGCTCGACGAGCTCTCCCGCCCCGACCTGGCTCCCTGGCGTTCCAAGGGCACCGATTCCTTGCTGACCGGCAGCGTCTCGCGCCTTGCCGACGGCCGGTTCGACATCCGCTTCCGCCTCTGGGACGCGGTGCGCGGACAGGATCTGGGCGCGATGAGCTATGCGGTCACCACCCGCGACCTGCGGCAAGCGGCGCACCGCATCGCCGACTTCATGTACGAGAAGCTCACGGGCGACAAGGGCGTGTTCTCCACGCGCATCGCTTACGTGTCCAAGCAGGGGAACACGCACCGCCTGTGGGTGGCCGATGCCGATGGCGAGGGCGCGCACGAGGTCTTCCGCAGCAACCAGCCGCTGATCTCGCCGTCCTGGTCGCCTTCGGGCAGCGAACTGCTGTACGTCTCGTTCGAGTCGCGCAAGCCTGTCATCTACTCGCATGACATCTTCACCGCGCGCCGACGGCTGCTGGCCAATTTCCGTGGCTCCAACAGTGCGCCCGCATGGTCGCCGGACGGTCGCCGCATGGCGGCGGCGCTGACCCTTTCGGGCAATTCGCAGATCTATGCCCTGAACCTTGATGGTTCCACTCCGCGCCGGCTCACCCAATCCGGCGGCATCGACACCGAACCCGCCTTCAGTGCCGACGGGCGCAACATCTACTTCGTCAGCGACCGCGGCGGCTCGCCGCAGATCTACCGGATGGATGCCAATGGTGGCGGAGCCCAGCGCGTGACATTCAACGGCAGTTACAACATTTCGCCGGCACCCAGTCCCGACGGCAAATGGCTGGCCTACATTTCCCGTGTGGGTGGTGGTTTCAAGCTGCACGTCATGGACTTGGCCACCGGCAACAGCACGGCCCTGACCGACACCTCCGCGGACGAGAGCCCGAGCTTTGCCCCCAACAGCCGCCTGATCATCTATGCCACGCGAGACCGGGGCGAGGCCCTGATGACCACCACGGTCGACGGACGCGTCAAGACCCGTCTGGCCAGCGTGCAAGGCGAAATCCGCGAACCGGATTGGGGACCTTTCCTCAAGTGAGGAGGGCCTTGGCCGTTGCCTGAAGGTGCATATCCAGCTTTTCCTCGTTTAACCCACCCACCGCCATGAGCACTCGAAACACCATGAACCTTGCAGCCCGCTTTTCACGTCCCCTTGTCCAGCGCACGGCTGCCGCCGCGCTGTTGCTCGCGCTGGCCGCCTGCGGCTCGAGCGTCAAGCTCGACGAAGCACCGGTTGAAGACCGGTCGGCCGCTGCCGCCACAGGCACCGGTACCGGTACCGACCAGGGCGGCACCGGCATGCAGCAGGGCAGCATGGACGGTGTCAACGTACCGGGCATCGACACGCCGCAGCCCGCTGGCCTCGAACGCCTCGTTTATTTCGACTTCGACAGCTTCGAAGTGCGCGCGGACGCGACCCCGATCCTCGAGGCCAACGCCCGCTACCTGCGCGCCAACCCCAACCGGAAGGTGAACCTGGAAGGCCACACGGACGAGCGCGGCGGTCGCGAGTACAACCTGGCGCTGGGCCAGAAGCGTGCCGAGGCCGTGCGCCGCGCGCTGTCGCTGATGGGTGTGCCCGACAGCCAGATGGAGCCGGTGAGCTTCGGCGAGGAGAAGCCAGCCGTTGCCGGCTACGACGAAGGCTCCTACGCCCAGAACCGTCGCGTTGAGCTGGTTTACCGCTGATGGCAGGGGTCGTGCAGTTCCCCAGGCGGCGGTCTGCTTGGGCGGTCATGGTGCTGACGGCGTCGGCCTGGTGGCCGATGCAGGCGCACGCGCTGTTCAATGACGATGAGGCCCGCAAGGCGATCATCGAGCTGCGCCAGCGCTTCGATGCTTACAAGGCCACGTCCGAAGCCACCATCAACGAGCTGAAGCAAGGTTCCGTCAATCAGCGCAGCCTGATCGAGTTGTCCAACCAGATCGAGCAGTTGCGTCGGGAAATGGCACAGCTGCGCGGGCAGAACGAGGAACTGGCGCGGCAACTGGCGGAA
This sequence comes from Pseudomonadota bacterium, assembly GCA_023415035.1. Classification (GTDB taxonomy): domain Bacteria; phylum Pseudomonadota; class Gammaproteobacteria; order Burkholderiales; family Burkholderiaceae_C; genus Hydrogenophaga. Next base: position 21,616 of record JAEZLX010000018.1, read on the forward strand.
GTGCAGCGTCAGCAGAAGGACACTCAGCAGGGTGTGGAGGAGCGGCTGCGCGAGATGGAGCCTGTCATGGTGACGCTCGACGGACAGTCGTTCAATGCGCTGCCGGCCGAAAAGCGCGATTACGAGGCGGCGCTGGAGCCCCTGCGGGCCAGCAACTTCGCCGCTGCCGAGACGGCGTTCCAGGGTTTCCTGCGGCGCTACCCCGACAGCGGTTTCCGGCCCTCCGCGCTGTACTGGCTGGGCAACGCGCAGTATGCCAACCGCAAGTACCGCGAAGCCGTGGGCACGCACCGTCAGCTCATCAACAACCATGCCGGGCACTCCCGTGTGCCCGAGGCCATGCTGGCCGTGGCCAACAGCCTGGTCGAGCTCAAGGACGTGAAGGCGGCGCGGCAGACACTCAACGACCTGATCAAGGCGCATCCGTCGACAGAGGCGGCAGCCGTCGCCAAGGAACGGCTGACCAAACTGCGCTGACAGCCGGCGCCGCATGGGCGCGCGGGGGAGAGATCAACCTGCGAAAGAGGTTGATGCTCTCCTCCTACAATCACGCCCCATGGAAATCGCCGAATTTGTTTCCCTCCAGCAATCTGTTCTCTGGGCCGCCTTC
>JAEZLX010000031.1 GCA_023415035.1 Pseudomonadota bacterium
ACGGTCTCGTTCAGCTGATGGAGTTGGTGCGGGCTCAGGCTCTTGAGAGAGTCGACAAGCCGCTGGAAGTCGCGACGGCGCATGGTGCACCATCTTACCCGCCAACACGATTAGGTGACAGAGCCAATTTTTTTGCATTGTTGTGGTAAAAGTCACAGACAACTGCGCTGACAGGCTTGGGAGCGGGGCTTGTCGTACCATGACCGTCTACTGCCAAGCACGGCGTCCGTCCAAGCCTTCGATGACCAGAAAAACATGGCTGACCTGACCATTGCCTTCGTCGACCTGACGGGCAGCGTGTCCGTTTTTGAAACGCTGGGCAATGACCGGGCGACCGAGGCCATCACACGTCTGACCCAGTGGATCAGCGCGGTCGGTCGCGAGCACGAAGGCACCGTCGTCAAGACCCTGGGTGACGGAGTTCTGCTTTCATTCACCAACAGCCGGCTGGCCGTCGAGTGCATGCTGAGGCTGCAGCAGGAACATGCCCGCAACGTCGCCCGCTGGCCCAGCCGGTTGAGGATGATGATGCAGATCGGCATGGCGCGGGGACAGGTGGTCCTGGTGGATGGCGACTGTTTCGGGGATGCGGTGAATGTGGCATCCCGTCTGAGCGATCTGGCCGGGTCGGAGCAGATCCTCGCGACCGACAACGTCATCCAGAACCTGGATCCGCGCAGCCAGATCCGCTGCCGCAGTCTCGGCCCGATCCGGGTCAAGGGTCGCGCGGAGCCGTGCGAGGTGTTCCGCATCGACTGGCAGCAGGAGGTGCCGCTGGAGCAGCTGACCATGCCGGCGGACCTGCACACGCATGTCCCCCAGAAGGATTCGGCGAACAGCTGCATCGAGCTGGACTGGCTCGATTCGACGCGAACGTTTTCCGTCAGCGAGCTGCCGATCCGTATCGGCCGTGTGCCCGAAGCCGATTTCGTGGTCAGTGACCCTCGGGTGTCGCGGATGCACGCGATCATCGACATCCGCAATGGCAACTACGTGCTTGAAGACACGAGCAGCTATGGCACTTGGGTGCGCTTTTCCGGATCGGAGGCCATCATTGCACTGCGTCGTCAGGAGTGCGTGCTGCACAGCGGCGGCGAGATCGCCATGGGCGCGCCATTCAGCGACTTCAGTACGCCGACCATGAGCTTTCGCCTGATCGACGGCTCGATGGTGCTGGGCCGGGGACCGCTGCACCGCTGAGCCGCCTGCACAACAATAGCGCGTCAGCAGAAAAAAGCCGGAACGTACCGGCCATCCACAGGAGACCAACGTGCGTGTGATCAAGCGTCTGGCGACCGCCGTGTCGCTGCTGCTGTTGCTGGCCTGCCTGGCCGGCGCCTGGTATGCCTGGCGCACCCTGCCCAAGACCGAAGGGCAACTGCAACTGCCAGGGCTTCGGGCTGCGGTGGAGGTGCGGCGCGACCCGGCCGATGTGACCCATATCCTGGGATCGGATGCCCGCGACACCTGGATGGCTCTGGGTTTCGTGCATGCGCAGGAGCGCACCTGGCAGCTGGAGTTCAACCGGCGAGTCACGCGAGGGCGCCTGTCGGAAGTGCTGGGCCCGGCCACGCTGGAGACCGACCTGCTGATGCGCACATTGGGCATCCGCCGGGCTGCACAGGCGCAGTACGACTTCCTTTCCGAGGAAGCCAAGCAGGCCTTGCAGGCCTATGCTGCCGGCATCAATGCCTTCCATGCCTATCGCACGCAGGCGCTTTCGCCCGAGTTCCAGCTGCTGGGCATCGACCCGAGGGAAGAGGCGAGGGCGGGTACCTACTGGGATGCCATCGACAGCGTGGCCTGGTCGTTGATGATGGCGCTGGATCTCGGCGGCAACTGGGGCAACGAGCTGGCACGCCTGAGCGCGCTGGAGGTGATCGATACCGGGCGCCTTTGGGAGCTGATGCCGCCTTACCCCGGCGAGCAGCCGGCCGCCAGTGCCGACCTGGCCCGGCTGTACCGCGAAGCCGGTGTCTATCCCGATCGTGCCGCTGCGACGCAAAGCTCGTTCACGCCTGCGGCAATGCCCGCCGGCTGGCTGGCCGAGGCCAGCGCCGATATCCGGGACTGGACCGCATCCCTGGGCACGGTCGAGGGCAAGGGTTCGAACAACTGGGTGGTGGATGGCAGCCGCTCGGTGACGGGCCGTCCGCTGCTGGCCAACGACCCGCACCTGGGACTGTCGGCGCCAGCCATCTGGTACTTTGCTCGCCTGCAAGCGCCTGACACGGCAGACATGAAAGGCATGGACGTGATCGGCGCAACGCTGCCGGGCACGCCCTTTGTGGTGCTGGGCCGCACCGACGGCGTGGCCTGGGGCTTCACCAACACCGGCCCGGACGTGCAGGATGTGTACCTGGAGGCCATTCACCCCGAAGACCCGACACGCTACCGCGTCCCTTCGGATGGACCGGAGCCGGCCTGGGCCACCTTCGAAACACGCGAAGAGGTGGTGCGAGTCAAAGGCCAGCCAGACGTGCGCCACACCGTGCGCATGACCCGCCACGGACCGGTGCTCAGCGATGTGCCCGGCCGCAACAGCCAGCTGGTGGACACACGGCGCTATGCGCTGGCCCTGCGCTGGACGGCGCTGGATGCCGACAACGGCAACGTGATCGCGACATTGCGCTCCAACCGCGCGCGCAACGTCGATGAGCTGCTCGATGCCCTCAAGGACTTCCACGCGCCCATGCAGAACGTGGTGATGGCTGACCGCGACGGGCGCATCGCCTACAAGGCGGCCGGCAAGGTGCCACTGCGCCATCCGGACAACGACATCCGCGGTGTGGCACCTTCGCCCGGTTGGGACGCACGCTACGACTGGATCGGCTGGCTGCCCTACGAGCAGACACCCGAAGACGACGGCTCGCGCGGCTGGATCGCCACGGCCAACCAGCGCATCCATGGGCCGGACTACCCGCACTTCCTCACCCAGGACTGGGCACCTCCGTACCGGCAGGACAGGATCGCCGAACTGCTGGCGGCGACCGACAAGCACGACCAAGCCAGCTTCAAGCGCCTGCATGGTGACATCGTTTCCAAGGCCACGCAGCGCCTCTTGCCCTACGTCAAAAAGCTCCGCCCCGATCACGCGCTGGGCAACGCTGCCTTGGACAGCCTGCGCGACTTCGATGGCACCATGCGAGCCGACAGCGCGGCACCGCTCATATTCAGCGTCTGGATGGACGAGTTCACACGTGCCGTGCTCGGTGGCCGGCTCGGGCAGGCACGCTTCGAAGCCATGTACGGCAAGCGGCAGTTCCGCTCAGGGATGGAACTGATCCTGGAAACCGACAATCGTTTCTGGTGCGGTGAAGAGGGTTGTGAAGTGGCTGCCACCCGGGCGCTGGAGCGCGCGCTGGATCGTATCCGGCAGGAGTACGGAGATGATGTGTCGGCCTGGCGCTGGGGCAAGGCGCATCCGGCGATTTCGGTGCATCGGCCACTGAGCAACGTTAAGCCCCTGGCGCCTTGGTTTGAGGTGCGGACGCCGACCGGAGGCGATGCCTACACGGTCAACGTGGGCCAGTACCATGTGGACAAGGGGGATGCCCCCTTTGCGAACCGCCATGCGGCCAGCCTGAGGGCAATCTACGATCTGGCCGATCCGGAACAATCCGTGTTCATGTACCAGACGGGGCAGAGCGGCAATGTGTTTTCGCCCCGCTATCGCGACATGGCCGCAGACTGGGCGGCCGTGCGCTACCGTCCGCTGCAGATGCGGCCGGCACGCTGGGTCAGCGAGCTGCGGCTGCATCCCTGAGGCCGGTATGTCAGGCCAGGCCGGCGCTGTTCGCGGCGGCGGCCTGGCCCAGCGCGGTGTCGTTGTAGTGCTGAACCACGGTGTTGATCTGGTTCAGGAAGGCCGTCAGTTCGTCGCCGCTGACCTGCCCGTCACCGTCGGTATCCAGTGTGGCGATCAGGCTGTCGAGGCTGCTCGTGCCTTTGACCGGCTGCGCGGCGGTGCCATCGGCCAGCAACTGGTCGACAGCGCCGGTGCTCTCGCTGATGGGGGCGCCTGGCGACATGGCGCCGTTGGTTGACGTCGTGGTGGTGCCATCGGGCGATACCACCGTGGTTTCAACGATTTGCGTGATGGTGGTCGTCGTGACGGTCGTGCCTGCACTGCCGGTGAATTCGGCCAGGCTCAGCACGCCGTCACCATCCAGATCCCGGCTGGCAAAGGTGTTGGCGTCGAAACTGGCGCTCGCATCGCTGCCGCGCGACTGCATGAAGTTCTGCAGGTTCCCCAGCGAGGACAGCAAGCCGGTCACGACAGAGCCGACCTCGCCGCCACTGAGCCGCCCGTCGCCATCGGTATCGAAGGAGGCAAACATCTGGCCGGCTTCCTCGCGGCCAAGTTCGACGCCCAGTTTGCCGGCGGCTTTTTCCAGTGCCGACTGGAACTCGGCCTGTTCCACCTCGCCGTCGGCATTGGCGTCCATTTTCTTCATGGCCTTTGTCTGGAGCTGGCTGCCCAGCCCGGCGAGAAAGAGGCTGGACGTGGAAAAAGGGGTGTCGTTCGAACTCATGGCGGGTCCTTTCATCATCGCGAGGATGGATCTGCGGGATGCCGCCATGGTGCACCAGCCTCGCCCTTGGCAATGCTGGCAACAACGGGCCTGATCGGTGCCAGTTCGGGCGATCGGGCCGATGGGGGTTACTTGAGGTTGCCCGAGAGGAACTGGGCCAGGCGCTCGCTGCGCGGCTGCGTGAGCACCTCGCGGGGAATGCCCTGTTCCTCGATGCGACCCTGGTGCAGGAAGATCACGTGGTTGGAAACCTCGCGCGCGAAGCCCATTTCGTGTGTGACCACGACCATGGTGCGGCCTTCCTCTGCCAGCAACTTCATGACGCGAAGGACTTCGCCCACCAGCTCGGGATCGAGGGCACTGGTCGGCTCGTCGAACAGCATGACCGCCGGTTCGACCGCCAGGGCCCGGGCAATCGCCACGCGCTGCTGCTGTCCGCCACTCATGTGGGCGGGGTAGCGGTCTTCCACTCCGCGCAGGCCCACACGTTCCAGATATTTGCGTGCCGTGTCCACAGCCTGATCCTTCGGGATGCCGAGCACGTGCACGGGCGCCTCGATGATGTTCTGCAGCACGGTCATGTGCGACCAGAGGTTGAAGTGCTGGAACACCATGGCCAGGCGCGTGCGCATGCGCTGCAGCTGCTGCACGTCCACCGCCTGGAGCTCGCCCTGGCGGTCCGGCCGCAGCTGAAGCTCTTCGCCGGCCACCGCGATGCGGCCCTGGTTGGGCTTTTCGAGCAGGTTGATGCAGCGCAACAGCGTGCTCTTGCCGGAGCCGGAACTGCCGATCAGGCTGATCACGTCGCCAGCGCGCGCCTGCAGCGACACGCCCTTGAGCACTTCGTTGCCGCCGAAGCGCTTGTGGATGTCCTGCACGTCAAGCAGCACGGAGTCGGCGGGGGAGGTGTTGGAGTTCATGAAGGAAGAACGGACAGGTCAGGCACCGAGCAGGTACCCGGTTCTGAAGGGCACGGCGCCGGCGATCTTGCCGATTTCGCCGCCAGTGTGGACGTAGCGGTCGCGAACGGTCGCGTAGAGGACGCCGGCCACCTCGGCACGGATGGGCGTGACGCGGGAGGCACCTTCGGCGCCGGGATCGATCACCTCGGCCACCACGTCGCCAACCGCCAGCTTCGCCCCGGGGCGGGCCAGGAAGACGAGCAGCCCCGGCACCGGAGAATGCAGCGTCTGCGAGCCGGACAGGGGTGTGGCCTTGCAGGGCAGCGGGGGCAGGGCAGGCAAGGGCACATTCGAACCCACCACCTGCCGATGAGCCAGGAAGGCCAAGATGGCACGCGCATCGCGCTCGGCCAGCGCATGGGCCACATCGGTCTCGCCGCGCAGCTCGACGGTGGTGCTCTCACACGCCTGCGGCAGGGCATCTGGCAACCCGGCTTCCAGCATGCGCTCGCGCAGCCGCCACCATAGGCCCGACAGGCGCTCATCGAACGAGCCGCCACCCGAATCGCGCGCCAGCAGGACGGCCTGGCAGCCCAGCAGACGCGCCAAAGGCTCCAGCGAGGGCCAGCAGGGTTCCTCGGTGTACATGTGGAGTGCGGCCTCGGCATCGCAGTGGAGATCCAGCACGGCATCGGCGTCGTGGGCCAGCAGCAGGTGCTGGCGACGCAGGCTCTGCAGCTCGGTGTCGGGTTGCCAGTCACGCAGCCAGGCGCCCACGGCATCGCGCACGAGGGTCACATTGTCCGTGGCATGTCTACCCAGACGGTCCTTCACGGCCGGCCAGACGGCAGCAGCAAGGTCAGGGTAGTTACGATTGAAGTTCTCGGTGGAGGCCAGCTCGAAGCGGCCCTGCGGGTGGTGGTACAGGCGCTGCGCCAGGCCGATGGGGTTGGCCACAGGCACGAGGATGACTTCGCCCCGAATCTGTCCAGCCGCATCGGCGGCTTCCAGCAGGGATCGCAGATGATGCGCCACGAGCATGCCCGGCAGCTCTCCCGCATGCAGGCTGGCCTGGATGTAAACCTTGGGACGAGCGCCGGCCACCCCGAAGTGGAAGGCCGTCAGCGCCTTGCGGGTGCCCAGGGTGGCATTGAGCAGCTCATGTTCTGTGCGTCGCATGCGGGCTGTGGGCGGGTCCTCAGTGCGGGCGCGGCCTCAGGTGGGCCAGAAAATACCTCTCGGCCAGGCGGAACATGCCCACCAGGGCGAACGTGATGCACAGATAGATCACCGCCGCGAAGATGAATGCCTCGAAAGGCAGATAGTAGTCCGAATAGACGCGGCTGGCAGCTGCGGTGAGGTCCAGCATGGCCGGCACGGCGCTGGCCAGGCTGGTGGTGTGCAGCATCTGCACCACTTCATTGCTGTACGCCGGCAAGGAGCGGCGCAGGGCGCTGGGCAGCACGATGCGGCGCATGGTCTGCCATCGGCTCATGCCCATGGCCTGCGCGGCCTCGATCTCGCCGTGCGGGGTTTCGCGGATGGCACCCGCGATGATCTCTGCCGTGTAGCCCGAGGTGTTCAGGCTGAAGGCCAGCAAGGCGCAGAAAAACGGTTCCTTGAAATGCGTCCAGGGCCAGACGGTGTCCCACCGGGCCTGGATCCATTCGAGCTGGCCGATGCCGTAGTAGATGAGGTACAGCTGGATCAGCAGCGGCGTGCCGCGGATCACGTAGGTGTAGGCGCCGGCGATCCAGCGCAGGACCGCGATGCGGCTGGTCAGGGCCAACGCGAAGATGACCGCAAGCACGGCGCCGATGACCAGGCACGAAAGAAGCAGACCCGCCGTGGTAAGCAGACCTTCCCAATAGAGCGCCAGGTTCTTGGCCTGGAAGATGACGTCCCAGCGCATGTCAGGCCTGCCCCCGGCGCACGCCCAGGCTGTAGCGGCGCTCCAGCCAGCGCAACGCCCAAAGCGAGACACTGGTGAAGATCAGGAAAAGCGCCGCCGCAAACAGGTAAAAGGTGAAAGGTTCGCGGGTGGCCGCACTGGCCTGCTTGGCCAGGTAGGTCATTTCGTGCAGACCGATCAGGCTGACGAGGGCCGTGGCCTTGATGAGCACCAGCCAGTTGTTGGTGAAGCCGGGCAGGGCATAGCGCACCATCTGGGGCAGGGTGATGCGCAGGAAGGTGCGCAGGCGTCCCATGCCGAAGGACCAGGCGGCCTCCATCTGCCCCTTGGGGATGGCGAGGATGGCGCCGCGGAAGGTTTCCGTCATGTAGGCGCCATAGATGAAGCCGATGGTGAGCACGCCAGCGGCGAAAGGATTGATGTCCACGGTGGCTTTGCTGCCAACCATGGCCAGCAGGTGGTTCAGGCCGATGGTGCCCCCGTAGAACACCAGCAGCATCAGCACCAGCTCGGGCACACCGCGCACCACCGTGGTGTAGGCAGTGGCCAGGATCACGAGCGGCCTTTGTCCGGAGAGCTTCGCGGCGGCACCCAGCAGGCCCAGCAGGATCGCCAGGGCCAGGGAAGCCAGCGAGACGCCCACCGTCAGGAGGGCGCCTTGCAGGATGGAAAAATAATACCCGGACAAAGGCATTCGCCCGCGACGTGTCAGTCGCCGTAAACGTCGAAGTCGAAGTACTTCTTGGCCACGGTCTCGTAGACACCGTTGGCGCGGATGGCCTTGATGGCGTCGTTGAGCTGGTTGCGCAGCTCGTCCTCGCCCTTGCGCAGGGCCACGCCCATGCCGATGCCGTAGTACTGCGGATCGTTGAGGGCCGGACCGACGAAGCCGTAGCCCTGGCCTTCGGGCTTGCTCAGGAAGCCGCCGGTGACTTCGACCTGGTCAGCCACGGTGCCGTCCAGACGGCCCGATCGGATGTCCAGATAGACCTGGTCCTGCGCTTCGTAGGGAACCACGTTCACGCCAGCCGGCTTGAGCTCGCCCAGCGCGTACTTCTCCTGCGTGCTGCCCTTGAGCACACCCAGCTTCTTGCCCTTGAGCGAGGCCGGATCGGTGTACTCGGTACCTTCCTTGACGACGATGCGGCTGGGGGTGCTGTAGTACTTGTCTGTGAAGTCGATGACCTGCTTGCGCTCGTCGGTGATCGACATCGAGCTGATGATCACGTCGTACTTCTTGGCCTGCAGGCCGGGGATCATGCTATCCCACACTTGTTCGACGTACACGCACTTGCGCTTGATCTCGGCGCACAGTGCCTCGGCGATGTCCACATCGAAGCCGGTGGGCTTGCCGTCGGCCGTCTTGTAGGTGAAGGGCTCGTAGGTCGGATCGATGGCGACCTTCAGTTCCGGCAGCTCGGCCGGCGCCGGTGCCGCAGCGGGTGCTTCGGCTGCAGGCGCAGGAGGCGCCTCGGACTTACCACAACCAGCCAGTGCCACGGCGCCGAGCAGGCTGGCCGTCAGGAGCAGATGCTTCATGGAAAAAATGCCTCAGAAAAGATTGAACACCGGATACCACGCGGTTCCAGCCAGAAACCCGATTGTAGGTGGGCGTCAGCCTCCACCCGGATGCACCAAACTGGTGTTTCCCCGGATCGCCGCTATTCCCGTGGCAAATGGCATGCCAAGCGGTCTTTCGCCTTGGTCGCAGGCAATCAATTCCCGGGTGTGGAAACCCCAGCAAACTTGCTTGCGTTTTGTCCGGCTGGGAGCCCGCCTATCGGCGCCTTTCCAGCACTTCGAACAAAGCCATGCCGCCCAGCATGGCCATCACGAAGATAACCGCCTTGATCTCACCCATACCGAGTGCCGTCAGGGCAGGGCCCGGGCAGAAGCCGGCGGTACCCCAGCCGATGCCGAACAACACAGAGCCGCCCACCAGGCGTTTGTCGATGCGCCGTTCGGAGGGCAGCCTCATGGCCTGGCCCAGCATGGTCTGGGTGCGTTTTTTGGCGATGGCGAAAGCGACCACGCCGATCGCAATGGCTCCGCCCATGACGAGGGCCAGCGACGGGTCCCAGGCACCAGCCAGGTCAAGAAATCCGAGCACTTTGGCGGGGTTGGCCAGACCCGAGAGGAGAAGACCGAGCCCGAACACCAGACCCGCGAGGAAGGAAGTGACGATGGTCATGACAGATCCTCCTTACATGCCCAGGACATGCCGGATGATGAACACGGTCGCAAACCCGGACGCCATGAACGCCAGCGTGGCCACGAGCGAACGTGGCGAGAGCCGTGACAAGCCGCAGACCCCGTGGCCGCTCGTGCAACCCGAGCCATAACGGGTTCCGAGACCGACCAGAAGGCCGGCAATGACGAGCGGGCCCCAGCCAGCGTCGATCCGGGGGCTCGGCACCGTGCCGACAAAGGCGTACACGACAGGTGAGACGATCAGGCCGAGCAAAAACGCCGCTCGCCATCCGAACTCACCCTTGGCTGGCCTGAGCAATCCGCCCAGAATGCCGCTGATGCCGGCGATGCGTCCGTTCAGCAGTATCAACATGGCAGCCGCAAGGCCGATGAGCAGCCCACCCGCCAGGGATGCGTATGGCGTGAACGAACTCCAGTCGATGGTCATGGAATTACTCCTTGTGGCAGTACAGGCTGTAGAGGACTTGAAGGATTTCCAGCATCCTGGGGTCCGCCAGGCTGTAGCAGATGCGCTTGCCCTCCCGGCGGGTATGGACGATGCCTTCGTAGCGAAGCACGCCCAGCTGCTGTGACAGCGTCGGTTGACGGATGCCCAGGGCCTCCTCCAGCTCGCCCACGCTCATCTCGCCCTGCGACAGCTGGCAGAGCAGCAGAAGCCTGTCTTCATTGGCCAGTGCTTTCAGCGCGCTCACAGCCTGGCCGGCCGCCTTGCGCAGCGAGTCGGGATCGATGACGGTTTTTTCAGACAAGGTGCGGGCTCCTCGGTATTGAAATATTATATCAAACAATATAATATAAAAATATATATCAATTATGGAGTGCCCATGACGTCCAGAACCACTGTCCAGGCATTTTTCGATGAGCACACATGGACCGTTTCGTATGTCATCACCGACAGGGATAGCATGCGCGCCGCAATTGTCGATCCGGTCCTGGACTTCGACTTCAAGTCAGGACGCACGAGCACCGTGCAGGCCGACAAGGTGCTTGCCTGGGTGCGTGAGCAGGGCCTGACGGTGGACTGGATCCTGGAAACTCACGCTCATGCGGATCACCTGTCGGCGGCGCGGTATTTGCAACAGGCCATCGGCGGCCGGATCGGCATCGGGGAGCACATCAGGGAAGTTCAGGCAACCTTCAAGAAGCTGTACAACCTGGAACGCCACTTTCTGCCCGATGGCTCCCAGTTCGACCATCTCTTCAGGGACGGGGAGGTCTTCACGATCGGGAGGGTCGAAGCTCGGGCTTTGCTGGTTCCGGGGCACACACCGGCCGACATGGCCTATTTGGTGGATGACGCGGCCTTCGTCGGCGACACCCTCTTCATGCCCGATGTGGGCACCGCCCGCGCCGACTTTCCCGGAGGGGATGCGCGAACGCTGTACCGGTCGATCCGGCGCATCCTGTCGCTGCCACCGGAAACGCGGATCTATGTCTGCCACGACTATCCGCCAGAGGGCAGGGCGGCGGCCTGGGAGACGACTGTGGCAGCGCAGCGGGCCAGCAATATCCATGTCCGCGATGGCATTGGCGAGGACGAATTCGTCGCGATGCGCACTGCGCGCGATGCAACGTTAGACGTGCCCACGCTCATCCTGCCATCGTTGCAAGTCAACATCCGGGCCGGCCAGATGCCGCCTGCCGAAGATAACGGCGTGAGTTACCTGAAAATTCCGTTGAACGTCCTCGGGGGCTCTGCCAGTCGATGAAGGATCGGCGGGCGGATCACCGCGATGGCAGAAATGACATCCCCGCTGATGTCAGAGACCGTCGTCGAAGGCGGTGTGGTCAAGGCCCTGGTGGCTGATGCAGTAGGACTCGTGGTTTCCGGTGATACTGTCGTTGGCCTTGATTTCAATGCAGGCGGCCTGACCCCTGAACAAACGGTGCTCGGCAACCCTAGCCCAGGACAGCAGCACGTCGCGTGTTAATTGCCGCGCGGCGGCTTTCTTGTACTTGGCAGCGAGGAAGGCCCGAATTTCCTCCAGGCCACGGTCGTTGACCCACTGGACGGTGACGGTCACGATGAATCTCCTGTACTCAATGAGGAAAGGAACGGGGCCGGCGACCGCAACTAGCTGCTGGTCTGTCGCTCCTACCTGTTGGGAAAACTATCATCCTTGCGCTCCCCATTTGCAAACGATTCTGACTATTTGCGTCATTGCCTATACCGCAGTGGGTAAGTCCGAAACTGAATGGGCCGTCGGCAACCCGACCGCATTTGGGCGACGTTTGGAGTGAAGAACCATCGCCTTCGCCGGAAGTACTCATATCCTCCCGTTCAACTGAGCCATTTAGTGATTTATTTCACACTGTCGTCGCCAACCATGCGAAATGACGGGATTATTTGTTTTTATTCATTGGGTTGCGCTGGTCTGAGATCCGTTCAACTGTAGGTGTGCCTTGGCTGCCATGTTTGGTCTGCGGGGGCATCTGGCGCCCCCAATACTGGAGATGCGCCGATTGGGTTTCAACTCATTCGTTAGGATCGCAATGGAAAAGCCAGTCACTCAACGCGAATTCACGTTTCCCTCGGACGCGACGCTGATGTCGACCACCGACACGCGAAGCTATATCCGGTATGCCAATGACGCCTTTGTCAACGTCAGCGGCTTCACGCGGGAAGAGCTGCAGAACCAGCCCCACAACATCGTCCGCCACCCGGACATGCCCAAACTCGTTTTTGCGGACATGTGGGCCACCCTCAAGAAGGGACTGCCCTGGACGGGCCTGGTGAAAAACCGCCGCAAGGATGGCGACCACTACTGGGTTCGCGCCAACGCTGTGCCCATCGTCCGAGGAGGGCGCCCGGTTGGCTACATGTCAGTGCGCACCAAGGCCGCTCCCGAAGAGATTCGACAGGCCGAGGAGCTCTACAAGCAACTGAACGAAGGCAATACCAGCCGCATGCCCCATGAGGGCATCGTCATCCGAAAAGGTTTGCTGAGCTGGACTTCCTGGTTCAAGACGATGTCGGTCCGCACCCGCATTCACCTGGGCGTCTGGAGTGTACTTCCCATCGTGGTGGCAGGTACTTATGCGCTCGGGGGGCGAGGTGTGGAGCTCGCCGGTATTTCAGCCGTTGTCGGTGCTTCGCTCGTGGCTCTGTCCATTTACCTCCAGTTGCAACTGGCCCGCCCGATCGAGCTGCTGCGTGACCAGGCCTTGCGCATTGCCACTGGTGACAGCACCGAGGCAGCGCGCCTGGACCGTGTCGACGAAATCGGCGTCACGCTGCGTTCCGTGAACCAGTTGGGTCTGATGTTCCGTTGGCTGGTGCGTGACGTTTGCACCCAGGTGCTGACTGTGCGTGGTGCCTCTGACGAAATCGCCATGGGCAACGCTTCCCTGGGCGAACGCACGGAGACCGCCGCCCAGAACGTGCAGGAGACTGCGGCCTCGATGGAAGAGATGACCGCGACGGTGGCGACCACAGCACAGACGGCCGGTCATGCCGACACCTTGGCCGATCGCGCCCGCGACGAAGCTGCCGAAGGCGGTCAGGTCATGACCGAAGCCATCCGGGTGATGGGTGACATCGAAGACAGCTGCCGGCACATCGGCAACATCATCGGCACCGTTGACAGCATTGCCTTTCAGACCAACCTGCTGGCGCTCAATGCCGCCGTGGAAGCAGCCCGTGCGGGCGAGCAAGGCAAGGGCTTTGCGGTCGTGGCTGCCGAAGTACGGGCCCTGGCCAAGCGGTCTGCCGATGCTGCCAGGGAAATCAAGGCTCTGGTGGAGGACAGCGTCGGAAAGGCTGAACGCGGCTCCACGATCGTGGGAGACGCCGGCAAGAAGATGGAAGCCATCGTTGACCGCATTGGTGAGGTCAGCGGATTGATGCGCGAAATCAGTCTGGCCACCAACCAGCAGAGCTCGGGTATCGGACAGGTGGGACAGGCCGTCTCGAAACTGGATGAGCTGACCGGCCACAACGCGTCGCTGGTGGAACAAAGCGGCGCAGCCGCCCAGATGCTTCAGCAACAAGCCAAGCGCCTGGAGGAGGCGGTCGGGGTTTTCAGCTGACACCGCCTAATGCCGCGCAAATCCCTGCGACGCCGGCGTTCAGGCTGCGCAGCAGATCCGGAAACGGCTTGAAGGAGTGGCTTGCATCTGGTGAAGACAGCCACTCCATATTCTTTCCATCTTTAACTTAACATAATATACAGACTGCTGATTGAATCGCAGCAGCGACACCGGCCACCGCCGCGAGCAGAGCAGGCGAGGCCATCCCTAGGATGCGGCGGGCCATCCTTCGACGGCAGGCGCTGTCTCTTTCTCCCTCGACCGCGGCCACAAGTGCCCATTGCTCCGGGTTCTCTCCCATTTCCTCCGCCAATGCGAAGGCGATTGATGGGCTGAGGTTTCCGCGTTGTTTGGCGCTGTGTAGCGCATTTCGCGACAGGTTGAGGTGCTGGTGCCAGTAGGGCGCTGGGTGCTTCTTCAGGGCCTTTTCCAGCAGTTGCAGAGTGGACTTCATAGGCTGCTCCTGTTGCAAAAATGCAAATATGACGTGTGCATCGTAGCGTAACGCTTGCACACGTGGCGTTTGCATTGTATGGTTCGCTCATTTGCACACGTTAAGTGTGCATTGGAGCCGCCAATGACCACCACCGTATCCCGCCGCTGGGCTGCTTTCAACCATTGGTCTAAAGCCAGTCAGGCCCTCGCTGATCGCAATGGCTACATCTCTCTTGGGGTTGGCCTTTTGGCGGCTCGGGCTGTCGCGCTCGCGCCTGGGCCTGGTCGTAAGCAAGCTGTTGATCGTCTGCGGCTGACAGCGGCTCTTGTCATCGGTGCGGGGTGCTGATGATCTGGCGCACCGTCTCTGAAGTCCTCGACGCTGAGTTCGTCGAGGCCTCCCGTTTAAGTCCCTCTCCCGCTAATCAAGCCGGTGTTCAGGCTTTGGCGGCTCGGCCTCCGGCGCGGGTGAGGGGCACCAACTACCTTGCATGGTTGGCGGTTCGGCTGTTTCTGGAACAGCAAGGGGGCCGCCGGTCATGAGGCTGGTCAAGAAGCACGCAGAGGTGGGCTACCAGACGCCGGCCCAGCGGCCGGGGTGCCGCAACTGCCGCCATTGTGATGACTACCGCCCTGACAACGGCGCGGTGTACCTGGCTCCGACGTACCGGTGCCTCAAGCACTTCATCGAGATCACCAGCGGCGGCTTCTGCCCCGATCACTCGCCCTATAGGCGCCACGACGAAAGCAAACTGGCTTTCCAGCGCCGTCAACTCGACTTGCTCGCGTCCCTCGGTGCCGAGATCGATGCGGGCAAGTCTCCCCAAGTCAGGGAACCCGCATGAGAGTAGGACAGTCCGGTTCTGGCATGTTGGCATTCAGCGCTGCGGGCGCGTCGGCGCGGGAGCCTGCGACGCGCCAGCGCGCGCGCAGCGCCCCCCGTGCTGTAACACGGGGGGAAAGTTCCTCACCGGAGAAAGTGGACGGGCGGGCTAAGGTCGATTGGCTCAACTGCACCTTCGACACCCCGCCGATGAGCCTGGCCGGGCTGATTTCCTTCCTGGGCACCTGCATGGGAGGTAGGCCCATCGCCTCCATGCTGGACGGTGGCCTGTTCGGTTTCACCGAGCGGCATCGGCTCAAGGTGTACGTGGGCGGCGTGCTCGATGAGGTGGGTTCCATCGCCATGGGCGGCGACGCCCAGCGCGGGCGCTGGATGCTTCAGCTTACGGGCCGTGGCTGCGGCCTGGTCAAGGACTGGGCCAGCCTGCGCGAGCTGCTCGAAGGGCTCAATGCCAAGATCACGCGTCTGGACTTGGCTGTGGACTTCCTCGACGGTGAATACACCGTTGATGACGCCGTGCAAATGGTCCATGACAAGGGTTTCAACTGCGGCGGCAACGATCCGAAGACAGCGCTTGCCGGTGACTGGCTCGAAGGCAAGCACGGGCGCACGCTGTACGTGGGCAAGGCCGCCAATGGAAAGATGCTGCGCGTCTACGAGAAGGGCAAGCAACTGGGCGATCTGCGCTCGCCCTGGGTGCGCTTCGAGGTCCAGCTCGGAAACCGTGATCGCGTCATTCCTTACGAGGCGATGACCGACTGTGACGGCTACTTCGCGGGCGCGTATCCAGCCTTGGCCGCCATGATCGAGGCAGCGGCCGAGCGCATCCCGACAGAACAAACGGAGACGGTGACCAACCTGGGCCATCTGCTCTACCACCTCAAGCGCTGCTACGGCAAGGCGATTCACCAGGCGCAGGAGATTGCCAGCGCAACAGACACCGACCTGATCGAGGAGTTCCGAATCATCGGCATTCCAAGGCGGGTCAAGCCCTCCGGCGTGGTGGCCGGGCTCACTTGGTCCGAGCTTCAGGACCAGATAAGGAGTTACTCGTCATGAGATTCAAGGTTCAAGAGGTCGTTCGTGGCATCAGCATGGAGACCTACAACATCGACGGCCAGTCCATCAAGGTGACCGTGGCCCACATCGACGTCGCGCTTAGCGAGGACGTCGGCGGCAAGGGCTTTCGCACCAATCCCATGCGCGTGGAAACCGAGGAAGTGCTTGGCGCGATTAAGCACAACACCTTCCCCATGCTCGCAGAGCTCGACATCGAGGAGAAGGCCACCAAGGGCAAGACGTACCTGTCTATTCAGAGCATTCGCCCGCTCAAGGCCGTTGCACCTGATAAGGCTGCGGCCTGACGCGATTTCAACCTCTGGCCCGCGCCAAGGGGGCCAGGGGGTGCAATCCCGCACCGTTCAACCTCAAGGAGTCAAC
>JAEZLX010000057.1 GCA_023415035.1 Pseudomonadota bacterium
CGGAACTTGACCAGGGTGGTGGCGTCGCAGGGACGCTGGTGTTCAAAGTACGCCTGGCCTGAGAAGAACTGCCAGGTCGGCGTCTCGCCCCAGCGGTCAACGACACCTTCATCGGACTCGTTGAACGCGTGCTTGAGGTACAGCAGCGAGACCATGATGCGCAGCGCCACGCGCGGGCGCCCGGCCTTGCTGGCCGCAGCCTGGCGCTGGGGCTTCTCGCCGAACAAATCCAGATCGGGCATGGCCTGCCCGGCGTGGGCCTTGCGCACCAGCAGGTGGGCCACCCGCGCCTCGATCTCCTGCCAGGGCATGCGCGAAGACAGCACCGCCAGCGGATGGCGCAGATCGATCATCTGGTCGATGCGCGAGCGGAAGAAGTCGTCGGTGGCGGGGCAGGCGAACATCACGGCGAAAAACTCCCGGAAATCAAGGCAAAGACGCTATTGAAACGGGAGAAATTGTAGGCCGAAATGGAAAAAATATACAGCAAAATCAACGGGTTATGGATAAATCAGGGGCAACTATTTCTCAACCTTCAAGGCTTGGCTGGTCGAACAGGCCAGCAGACCGGGCGCATCGGTCGCGGGTCTGGCGCTGCGCAATGGCGTCAACGCCAATCTGCTGCGTCACTGGATGAAGCTGGGCCATTGGCAATCGGGCACTCAGGCACTGTTACCCGTCACGGTTCTCGCGCAGCAGCCCTGTGCCGATGTGGTGGCGACCACCATTGCCCAATCGGCCACGGGCACAGTGGAGATCGAACTGTGCGGCGCCGTCATACGCCTGAGCGGTCAGGTCGATGCCGCGCAACTGAGGACGGTGGTCACCGCGTTGCGTGCATGATCGGCTTGCCAGCGAACACGCGGGTGTGGATCGTGGCCGGACACACCGACATGCGCAAGGGCTTCGATGGCCTGGCCGCGATGGTGCAGACCGCGCTGAGCGAGAACCCGTTCAGTGGCCACGTCTTCGTCTTCCGCGGCCGGCGCGGCGACATCATCAAGGTGCTGTGGTTCGATGGCCAGGGCCTTCTGCTGCTGAGCAAGCGACTCGAACGCGGGCGTTTCGTCTGGCCTCAAGCCTCGTGCGGTGGCGTATCGCTGACACCGGCACAGTTGTCGATGCTGCTCGAAGGCATCGATTGGCGCATGCCAGCGCGCACGCATCGGCCAGAGCTGGCCGCGTAGGGCTGCCGTTGCGGGTCATTCCCGATTGCCTGCCACGCGGGTGGGCGGCACAATCGAGGCCGTGTCCAGAGCTACCCCATCACAGCCGAGCCGCGAAGAATTGCTACGCATCATCGAGGCGCGCGATAGCGAGGTGGCACTGCTCAAGCTGATGGTCGACAAGCTCAAGTTGCAACTGCTGCGTCGCGTGCGCACCGAGTTCGGAAGCTCCAGTGAACAGTGGGCGGCACAAATGCCTTTGATCGATGGCGGCGATGTCGTCATGGCCTCCCGATCCAAGCTCGCATCGACACAGGCTCCAGCCAACGACGCCCAGATCGACCGCGGTCTGCCGGCGCATCTGCCGCGCGAGGTCCAGGAACACCTGCCCCAGGTCAGCGACAGTCAGCACGACAGTACGGGTCAGCCCTGCGGCTGCACGGCCTGCGGTGCCCGGTTGCGCAAGATCGGGCAAGACGTCTGCGAGCAACTGGAGTACGTGCCCGCGCACTTCAAGGTGATCCGGCATGTACGGCCCAAGCTGGTCTGTGTGGCTTGCCAGACGATCTTCCAGGCCAGCGCACCCAGCCGCCCGATTGCACGCGGTGTGGCCGGTGCCGGCCTGCTGGCCCATGTGCTGGTCTCCAAGTATTGCGACCACTTGCCCTTGTACTGTCAAAGCGGCATCTATGCCCGCAGCGGTGTTGAGCTGGAGCGCTCCACGCTGGCCGGCTGGGTCGATCAAGCCGATCAGTTGCTGGACCCGCTGGTGGCGGCACTGGGGCGCTACACCTTGGCGGCGGCCAAGATCCACGCAGACGACACGCCGGTACCGGTGCTGCAGCCCGGACGGGGCCAGACCAAGACCGGGCGCTTGTGGGTGTATGTCAGAGACGACCGCCCGATCGGATCGAGCGATCCACCTGCAGCCTGGTACCAGTACACGCCGGACCGAAAGGGCGAACATCCACAGCGGCACCTGCGGCAATACCGGGGCATCCTTCAGGCGGACGCCTATGGCGGTTGGGGCAAGCTCTACGGCTCAGGCCAGATCACCGAGGCCGCTTGCTGGGCGCACGCGCTGGGATCTGTACCTCAGCAGCGGCCGCGACGAGACCTCCATCGCGGCGCAGGCCCTGCGGCGCATCGCCGAGCTGTATGCGATCGAGCGTGAGATCCGAGGGCAGCCACCAGAGATGCGACGAGTCCAACGCCAAGCGCGGGCGAGCCCGCTGCTGCAGGAGATGCACGCCTGGCTGAGCCAACTGCTGGGGCGCGTGTCGGCCAAATCGGAATTGGCACAAGCCATCGGCTACAGCCTCACTCGCTGGCGGGCCCTGACGCGCTATTGCGATGACGGCCGTATCGAGATGGACAACAACGCTGCCGAGCGGGCGCTTCGTGGGGTTGCCTTGGGACGGGGCAACTACCTGTTCATGGGCTCGGACGCTGGCGGCGAGCGCGCGGCCGCGATCTACAGCCTGGTGCAGACGGCCAAGCTCAATGGCCTGGATCCCGAGGCCTACCTGCGCGAGGTGCTCAGCCGTATTGCCGATCACCCCATCAACCGCATCGATGAGCTGCTGCCCTGGAACCTGATGCAGTCAGAGGCCAACCCGGCACAGCAGCGCCAAGCCGCATGAGCGCACCCGGCATCGACCCGCGGGTGCTGGACGCCCTGCAGAACGCCAGCAGCCTGGAGCTATTCCAGCTGAGCACGCTGATCGAGCGATTGCTGGCCGATCCGCGGCGCATCATTGCCGTGCGCAAGGACATGCACCTGGGGCAGACGGTGCGCTTTGTGGACTGGCGCGATGGCAGCCTGCGCCAGGGCAAGGTCGTGGCCATGCGCGAGACACAGGTCACCTTGCAGGACTTGCAGGAACGCAAGGAGTGGAAGGGAGTGGAAGCTGCCTTACGCCGCGATCGAGCCGCCGCACCCCGATCCTGCGGCACCTCCACAAGCGCTAGCGCCTGAGCCGCCCGCCGTGCCGCGACCGACGCGCAACGACTTCCGGTGTGGGGAGAAGGTTGCCTTCGAGGACAAGTACCTGCAGACCGTCGTGGGCACCATCGTGCGCATCAACAGCCGCACCGCCACTATCGACCCCGGCGACGGCACCCATTGGCGCGTCGGCTTCGCCCTGCTGCGCCACGTCGTGGACGTTTGACTGCCTCCCGCCCTCTGCGTCAAGAGGGTGTTGAGGCGACGCTTACTCAGAGATCGACGCAGAAGTGGTACGGCGCCTGGTCACTGGTCGCAAGAACGATGGACGGGCCGTGTACGACCCGCAGGCCAAGGCAGAGGTGGTGCGGGCGTGCCTGAAGCCGGGTGTGTCGGTGGCGCGCATGGCGCTGCAATGCGGCATCAACGCCAACTTGCTGCGCCGCTGGATCACCCAGAGCATGGGTGCAGACATGAAGGCAAGTCGGGCCAGCATGCCGACCGTGGCCATGGCCAGCACCAGTGCTTTTGTCCCGCTGCGGCTGGCGGCCCCCGAGGTGTCCTCCGTCACCGCTGCGCAGATCAAGGCACGCCTGCACGCCCGACTGCCTAATGGGGTGGAGATCGACCTCAGCGAAACAGGCCCAGGCGAGTGGTTGCCCGTCATTGAACTTCTGGGGCGCCTGCCATGTTCCGACTCGACGACACGCTGACGGTGTACCTGCACCGCCCGGCCATCGACTTCCGAACGGGCATCAACGGTCTGGCCATCCTGGTGGAGCAAGCCCTGGGCATGAACCCGTTCGCGGCGGCGGTGTACGTGTTCAGCAACCGCCAGCGCAACCGGGTGAAGATCTTGGTCTGGGAGCGCAACGGCTTCTGGTTGTTGATGAAGCGCCTGGAGCAAGACCGCTTCATCTGGCCGGACGAGGCGGTGGTGCCGACGCTGACGGTGGAGCAACTGCACTGGTTGCTTGATGGCATTGATCTGGCGGTCACACAGCGACATCCACAGCGGTTCTACGAGCGCGTTGCGTGAGGCTGGTGCTGCCGAAATGAGCAAGGCCACTGCTGAGAATATTTGCCGCAAAATCCCCAGCACAAGGAACCGCCTGAGCGACAAGCAGATCGAAGCAGGCGATGGTTCACATGCCCACCGCCGAAGAATTTGCAGCCTTGCAAAAGGCGCTGGCCCAAGCCACCCAGACCAGCGAATCGCTCGCTGGTGAGCTGCGCATCACGCGCGCCGAGCGCGACCTGCTCAAGGAGCAGCTCAACAAGTTCAAGCGCCAGTTGTTCGCCGCCAAGAGCGAGGCCAGCGCCGGCCACCAGAAGGACATGTTCTTCAACGAGGCCGAGGCGCTTGGATCGGCAACCCAGCCGGCCCAGGAAGAAACCGAGGCCGACGACAACACCGTCGAGGTCCCCGCCCACAAACGGACCAAGCGCGGGCGCAAGCCGCTGGACCCGGCGCTGCCGCGCGAGGTGGTGCGCCACGAACTGCCCGAATCCGAGCGCGTATGCCCGCACGACGGTGCCGTGTTGCGGGAGATTGGCGTGGAGGCCAGCGAGCAGCTCGACATCATTCCGCAACAAGTGCGCGTGATCCGCCACGAGCGGGTCAAGTACGCCTGCCCGTGCTGCGATGGCACGCTGCGTCTGGCGGCCAAGCCCGAGCAAGTCATCCCCAAGGGGCTGTTCAGCGAAGGCCTGCTGGCCTGGGTGATCACCTCCAAGTACGTGGACGGACTGCCGCTGTACCGCCAGGCGGCCTTGCTGGGGCGCTTTGGCGGCAGCGACCTCTCGCGCAACACCATGGCCGCCAGCGTGGTGCGGGTGGGCCAGGCGGTGCAGCCCGTCATCAACCTGCTGCGCGACCGGGTGCTGGACGCCCCGCTGATCTTCGGTGACGAAACCGAGATCCAGGTGCTCAAGGAGGCTGGGCGCAGCGCCCAGTCCAAGAGCTACATGTGGGCGCAGATGACCGATGGCTCTGGCGCCAGCGGCACGGGTCCGCCCATACGCTTGTTCGCCTACTCACCCTCACGCAGCACCGAAGCGGCGCAGCGTCTGTACGTCGGCGTGCGCGAGGGCGGTGTGCTGATGAGCGACGGCTACGAGGTCTACAACAAAATCGCCTTGGCCAACAAGCTCGTGCACATTGGGTGTTGGGCGCATTGCCGACGTTACTTCAATGACGCGCTGCAGGCGCTGCCCAAAGCGAACCGGGGGCCTGAGCAATTGGCGGCCAGATTCATCGCGCTGATCGGCACGCTCTACCGCGTGGAGGCACTGGCCAAAGAACAACGGCTGGATGTGAATGCGCTGCTGCAAAGCCGCCAGACCCACAGTGTGCCGGTGCTGCAAGAGATCCAGGCCTTGCTGCTGGCCAATGTTCATGCGGTGCTGCCGGGCAGCTTGCTGGGCAAGGCGCTGCACTACCTGTCCTCGCAGTGGGTCAAGCTGGAGCGCTTCGTCACCAGCGGCCATTACCCCATCGACAACAACGGCTGTGAGAATTCGATCCGTCCGTTTGTCATCGGCAGACGCAACTGGCTCTTCGCCGACACCGTGGCCGGCGCCAACGCGAGCGCCAACCTGTACTCGTTGCTGGAGACCTGCAAGGTCAACGGCGTCGATGGGTACCAGTACCTGAGGGCGCTGCTGGTGGCGCTTCCTCGGGCCAGGACCGTTGAGGACTACGAGGCCTTGCTGCCCTGGCGACTGGTGCGGTGATCCACCGCCTGACGGTTCGAGGCGCGAGATGGCTCAGTGCAAATCGGCCGCAGCACCACAGCACTTCTTGAACTTCGCCCCGCTCCCACAAGGGCACGGATCATTGCGCCCCACCTTGGGCTGCATCGACTTGGCCACTTCCCGCTGATAGACAGCGAGCCGAAGTGGCAGCCAGTGAGCGTGCATGTCCAGAACAGCCGGCGGGATTTGTTGAGCCAGCTCCGATCGCATGGCCGGTGTTCGGGTGAGTTCGTCCTGGTCCACGGAATAGTCGTCTTCGCCCAGCAGGGCAATGGGTCTGAACCAAGCTTGCCCTTGAGGAGTGGACAGCAACGGTTGCCAGTCCTTCCAGCAAAGCCTCATCCCCTGGACAAAGCCATACGCCCACGATTCTGCGTCGTCGTATTCACGCTCGTCACCGTCGTAGGCCATCGTTGACCAGCACGGGCTGATCTCCCGGGGATCAGCCCCCAGGCCGGCAATGATGGTGTTGAAGTGGCGCATGACCAAGCCCAGCATGTGGTTCAGCTCTTCGATGGAACCCATCGGAGGCATCATCTCCTTGGTACCCCAGATCTTGGGCAGCCATTGCTTGGGATGCACGGTCGTCGGCCCGACCGCAATGGCGTGCAAGAACCCATCGACCATGTCCATGGTCATGCCTTCTTCCGTGTCAATGCCGAACAGCAGAAAGTGGTCGAGTTCTTCGAACTCTTCCTCGGACAAGGGAGCAAATGGGTCTGTCATCAACTGAATATGAAATGCGGCGCTGACCCAGATTCTCGCGCGTCGCAGACCGCACCACGCCGAGAGAACATTCATTGCCGCAACGGGCATCCGAGTGCAAGGGCGTGGTCAATAGAGCGCTTACGCTTTTGCCGATGATCGGCTCAAGATCTTTGACGGACAGACCGCTCTGATCCATCCGGAATTTAATGGCTTCCACCGGATCAGGTGCGGTGATGGGCACGTGCTTGGCCTCGTAGGCTTGCACCAGCGTGGCGAGGATATCCAGGCGATCCCCCTCCGGCGTGCCCAGATCAGGGTCGGACTCCATCAAGGCCGAAATCTCTTTAAGCGTGGCCTTGTAGTCTGTTTCGGTGTGGATGGGGCGGATGAGGCAGTCGGGTAACCCATGCCCAACTGTCCGCCACCACGCACAGGGGCGCCGATCACTTACGGGC
>JAEZLX010000166.1 GCA_023415035.1 Pseudomonadota bacterium
ATCTCGTAGTTGCTGTGCACATGCTGCAGGATGGCCGCCAGGCGCTCCAGGCCCATGCCGGTGTCCACGCAGGGCGCCGGCAGCGGCGTGACCGAGCCGTCCTCGTGCATCTCGAACTGCATGAACACGTGGTTCCTGATCTCGATGAAGCGGTCGCCGTCCTCGTCGGGGCTGCCCGGAGGGCCGCCCGGGATCTCGGGGCCGTGGTCGAAGAAGATCTCCGAGCACGGGCCGCAGGGGCCGGTGTCGGCCATCATCCAGAAGTTGTCGGACTTGTACTTGCCGCCCTTGTTGTCGCCGATGCGGATCACGCGCTCGGGCGGCAGGCCGATTTCCTTGGTCCAGATGTCGTAAGCCTCGTCGTCCTCGTGATAGACGGTGGCCAGCAGGCGTTCCTTGGGCAGCTGGTAAACCTCGGTCAGCAGCTCCCAGCCCCACTTGATGGACTCGCGCTTGAAGTAGTCGCCGAAGGACCAGTTGCCCAGCATCTCGAAGAAGGTGTGGTGCCGCGCGGTGTAGCCCACATTCTCCAGATCGTTGTGCTTGCCGCCGGCGCGCAGGCAGGCTTGCACGGAGGCCGCACGCACGTAGGGACGCTTGTCGGTGCCCAGGAACACGTCCTTGAACTGGACCATGCCCGAGTTGGTGAACATCAGGGTCGGGTCATTGCCCGGCACCAGCGGGCTGGACGCCACCACGGTGTGCCCCTTGGAGGCGAAGAAGTCCAGGAAGCTCTTGCGGATGTCGGCGACGGAAATCGGACGGGTCATGGTGTTTGGGTTCAGGGTCGGTCGTTAGCCGAGGGGCTGCCAGCAAAACCTCTATTCTCGCAAACTGGCGGCACCCCTGCACCGCAAAGGCGCTCAGGCGTCGCGGGTCTGCTCTTTCAGGAAGGCCATCACCCGCGGTTCGGTGGAAAAAGCCACGTTGAAGCGGAACCACGGGCTGGGCTGCAGGTCGGGGTCGAACAGATGCCCCGGTCCCAGCAGGATGTCCTGCTCGGCGGCCTTGTAGGCCAACTCCGTCGCATTGGCAATGCCGGGGTGGCGTGCCCAGAGGAACATGCCCGCCTTGGGCTCACAAAACAGCTCGAAGCCCACCTGCTCCAGCTGCTGGGCCACCTGCTGGTGCGCCACGGCCAGACGCTCGCGCAGGCCGCGCAGGTGCTTGCGCCAGCGCCCGTCCACCAGCGCGCCATAGGCCAGGCGCTCGCTAAATTCCGACGAGGTCAGCCCGGAGATCATCTTGAGCTGCGACAGGTCCTCCAGCAGATCCGGCGGCGCGGCCAGGTAGCCAACCCGGATGTTGGGAGAAATGGTCTTGGAAAAACTGCTGACATACACCACGCGCTGCAGCTGGTCCAGGCTGGCCAGCGACGGCCTGGGCTCCGGGTCGAGGTCGGCATAGATGTCGTTCTCGACCACGGTGAACCCGTGCTGCTCGGCCAGCAGCACCACCCGGTGCAGGTGTGCCAGGTTCGCCACCGAACCGGTCGGACTCTGCAGGCGCGGCTGGGTGAAGAACACCTTGGGCTGGTGCTCCCGGATCAGTTCCTCCAGCCTCGGCAGGTCGTAGCCGTCGGGCGTGCGCGGCACGCCGATCAGCCGCGCGCCCAGGTAGCGCAGCGAGAACAGGATGTTCGGGTAACCGGGGTCGTCCACCAGCACCGCGTCGCCCGGGCGAAGGAGCCGCCTTGCCACCAGATCCATGGCCTGGCTGGATCCCTGGGTCAGCAGCACCTGGTCGGCGCTCACGGCGATTTCCTGCTCGGCCAGCACGTCCCGTACCAGCCGGCGCAGTGCCGGGAATCCCTTGGGCTCTCCGTACCCGCCCAGGTCCACATTCTCGGACGCCAGGGTGCGCAGGCTGCGCCGCACGCCGTCCTCGAACAGCCATTCACCCGGCAGCCAGCCGCAGCCGGGCTTCAGGCGCATGGCCCTGGCCTCAAACACCCGGCGCAGGTACCACATGGAGTCGAAGCTGTAATTCGCCGCCTCGGCCACGGAACCGGCGGACGCGCCCCTGGCCAGCGCCGCGCGCTGGCGGACGAAGAACCCCGAATGGGGACGCGAGACGAAATAACCCAGCGCCACCAGACGGTCGTAGGCATCGACCACCGTATAGGTGCTGACACCATGGGCATGGGCAAACTGGCGGATGGACGGCACCTTGGCACCCGGACGCAGACCACCGGCATGGATGACGGTGCGGAAACCCTCGACGATCTGCACCACCAGCGGCGTGGTGCTCTTGGGATTGAGGGTGAACATGCTCGGCCTAGGGTTTCTGTGTATTGGTATCCGGGGCAATACAGTGCGCCGCTGTTTCCCCGCTGTCTGTATATGTTAGCGGCCGGCCTGTCGCCCTACAGTGCAGCGGTCTGAACTTTTCTCATGATCGGAGCACTGCATGCAACGCGAATCCCAAGCTTCCAACGCCCTGTTGATGGCCCGGCGCCAGGCCGCCGTTCCGCGCGGCGTGGGGCACAGCCACCAGGTGTTCATCGCGCGCGGCGAGAACGCCGAGGTCTGGGACGTGGAAGGCCGCCGCTACATTGACTTCGCCGGTGGCATCGCCGTGCTCAACACGGGCCACCGCAACCCGGCCGTGATCGAGGCGGTCAAGAACCAGCTCGACCAGTACACCCACACCTGCTTCCAGGTGCTGGCCTACGAACCCTATGTGGAACTGGCCGAGCGCCTGAACGCGAAAGCCCCGGGCGATTTCGCCAAGAAGACCCTGTTCCTGACCACCGGCGCCGAAGCGGTGGAGAACGCCATCAAGATCGCCCGCGCCTACACCGGGCGCCCCGGTGTGATCGCCTTCGCGGGCGGCTACCACGGCCGAACCAACCTGACCCTGGGCCTGACCGGCAAGGTCGTCCCGTACAAGGCCGGTTTCGGCCCCTTCCCGTCCGACATCTACCACGCGCGCTTCCCCAGCACCCTGCACGGGGTGAGCGTGCAGGACGCCATCGACTCGATCGAGCAGATCTTCAAATGCGACATCGAGCCCTCGCAGGTAGCAGCCATCATCCTGGAGCCCGTGCAGGGCGAGGGCGGCTTCAACGTGGCGCCGGCGCAGCTGTGGCAAAGGCTGCGCGCCCTGTGCGACCAGCACGGCATCGTGCTGATCGCCGACGAGGTGCAGACGGGCGCGGGCCGCACCGGCACCTGGTTCGCCGTCGAGCAGTCGGGCATCGCGCCCGACCTCATCACCCTGGCCAAGTCGATGGCCGGCGGCTTCCCGCTGTCGGCCGTGGTCGGGCGCGCGGAGGTGATGGACGCCCCTGCCCCCGGTGGCCTGGGCGGCACCTATGCCGGCAGTCCGCTGGGCTGCGCCGCGGCGCTGGCCGTGCTGGACGAGTTCGACAAGCACGACCTGCTCGCTCGCAGCCGCGCCGTCGGCCAGCGCGTCATGGATGGCCTCAAGACCCTGGCCGGCAAGCATTCCTGCATCGCCGAGGTGCGCGGCATGGGCGCCATGGTGGCGATCGAGCTGTGCAAGAACGGTGATCCGCGCCAGCCGGACGCCGACCTGACCAGGGCCATCGCCGCCGAGGCGACCCAGCGCGGCCTGATCCTGCTGACCTGTGGCACGCATGGCAACGTTATCCGCATCCTGGTGCCGCTGACGGCCAGCGATGAAATCCTCGACGAAGGCCTGGCCATCATCGGCGCTTCCCTCGAAGCCGCGCTGGCGCGATGAGCGGGCACCCGCCCCGCCCGCTCGCGGACATCCGCGTGCTCGATCTCTCGCGTGTACTGGCCGGCCCCTGGGCCGGCCAGATCCTGGCCGACTACGGCGCCGACGTGCTCAAGGTCGAAAGGCCGGGCAACGGCGATGACACGCGCAGCTGGGGCCCGCCCTGGTGGGAAGGCGACGGACACTAGGTCGCGGCCTATTTCCACGCTGCCGGTCATCGCCCCCGGCGTCATTTCGGGCGCCCTGTTCGCGTTCGCCACCTCGTTCGACGAGGTGGTGGTCACGCTGTTCCTGGCCGGCCCGGAGCAGGTGACCCTGCCGCGACAGATGTTCACCGGCATCCGCGAGAACATCTCGCCGACGATCGCCGCCGTCGCCACGCTGCTCATCCTGTTCACCACCTCGCTGATGCTGACCCTGGAATGGCTGCGCGGGCGGCGCAAATGAGCCCAAAACCCGCACCGACACCACTGCCTTCAACCTGCCACCGGGCATCAACCGGCGGTTCGACTGCCTGGCCTGCTGCACGGTGTTCACCACCGCCGAATATCATCCGAAGAAAAGACATGACCCGTCCCCAAGCCGCCCCGACCGTCCAGATCTCCAACGACCGCGTCATCGTGACCGAGTGGCGTTTTGCACCCGGCGCCGAAACCGGCTGGCACCGCCACGCGCACGACTACGTCGTGGTGCCGATGACCGGTGGCGAACTGCTGCTGGAGACCCCCGAAGGCAACCGCACCTCGCCACTGGTGCCAGGCCAGTCGTACACACGCAAGGTCGGCGTGGAACACAATGTCATCAATCCCACGGAAAACGAGGTCGTGTTCGTTGAAATCGAGCTGCGCTGATTCCACGACCTCCCCGTCACACCCAAGGAGACCCGAATGGACATGAAAACCTCCCCCCTGGCCCTGCTCAAGGACCCCTCCCTGCTCAAGACCGACGGCCTGATCAACGGCCAGTGGATTGCCGGCGCCTCGCGCTTTGACGTACATGACCCGGCCACGGGCCTGAAAATCGCCGACGTGGCCAATCTCGGCCCTGCTCAGGCCGAACAGGCCATCGCCGCGGCCAACGCCGCCTGGCCCGCCTGGCGCAGCAAGACAGCCAAGGAACGCAGCATCATCCTGCGCAAGTGGTTCGATCTGCTGATGGCCAACCAGGAAGACCTCGGCCGCCTGATGACTGCCGAACAGGGCAAACCCCTGCCCGAAGCCAAGGGCGAGGTCGCCTACGGCGCCAGCTTCGTCGAGTGGTTCGCCGAGGAAGCCAAGCGCGTCAACGGCGAGACCCTGCCCACCTTCGACAACAACCGCCGCCTGCTGGTGCTGCGCCAGCCCATCGGCGTCTGCGCCGCGATCACGCCCTGGAACTTCCCGCTGGCCATGATCACCCGCAAGGTCGCCCCCGCCCTGGCTGCCGGCTGCCCGGTGGTCATCAAGCCCGCCGAGCTCACGCCGCTGACCGCGCTGGCCACTGCCGAGCTGGCCGTGCGTGCCGGCATCCCGGCCGGCGTGCTCAACGTCATCACCGCCGACGCGGACAGCTCCATTGCCGTGGGCAAGGTGCTGTGCGCCAGCGACGTGGTGCGCCATCTCTCGTTCACCGGCTCGACCGAGGTTGGCCGCATCCTCATGGCGCAATGCGCGCCGACGGTCAAGAAGCTCTCGCTCGAACTCGGCGGCAACGCCCCGTTCATCGTGTTCGATGACGCCGACATCGACTCGGCCGTCGAAGGCGCCATCGCCAGCAAGTACCGCAATGCGGGCCAGACCTGCGTCTGCGCCAACCGCTTCTACGTGCAGGCCGGCGTGTACGACGAGTTCGTGCAGAAGTTCGCCGCCCGCGTCAAGGGCTTCAAGGTCGGCAACGGCTTCGAGGACGGCGTGGTGCAGGGCCCCCTGATCGAGGATGCTGCCGTGCAAAAGGTCCAGCGCCACGTCGAGGACGCCGTGGCCAAGGGCGGCACCGTGGTGGCCGGCGGCAAGAAGCTGGACGGCCAGTTCTTCGAACCCACCGTGGTGGCCAACGCCACGCCCGACATGCTGTGCGCTCGCGAGGAGACCTTCGGCCCCTTCGCCCCCGTCTTCAAGTTCGAGACCGAGCAGGAGGCCATCGACGCGGCCAACAACACGGAGTTCGGCCTGGCCAGTTACTTCTACAGCCGCGACGTCGGCCGCATCTTCCGTGTCAGCGAGGCGCTGGAATACGGCATGGTCGGCATCAATGTGGGCATCCTGGCGACCGAGCACGTACCCTTCGGCGGGGTCAAGCAATCGGGCCTGGGCCGGGAAGGCTCGCACCACGGCATGGACGACTACGTCGAGATCAAGTACCTCTGCGTCGGCGACATCCTGAAGTAAGGGCCTCAAGCCGGGAGTGAAAAAAATTCACTCCCGATGGGTACAAACCCTGTTTCATGTGACGCATTTCTCCTTCCAAGATGGGGGGTCTGGACAGTCCAGGCACACCCGAAGTAGAAGGAGACATAGATGACGCAGAGCAGCAGTAGTAGTACCCGCCGCCGCAGCCTCCTCAAGGGCGCCGCCGTGGCGGCGGGCGCCATGTCGGTACCCATGGTCAGCCAGGCGCAGACGATCACCTGGCGCTTCCAGAGCACCTGGCCAGCGAAGGACATCTTCCACGAGTTCGCCCAGGACTACGCCAAGAAAATCAACGACATGGCCGGCAATCGCCTCAAGATCGAGGTCTTGCCAGCCGGTGCCGTGGTGCCCGCCTTCCAACTGCTGGACGCGGTTGCCAAGGGCACCCTCGACGGCGGCCACGGCGTGGTCGCCTACTGGTACGGCAAGAACCAGGCGGTGGCCCTGTGGGGCTCGGGGCCGGCCTTCGGCATGGACGCCAACATGGTGCTGGCATGGCACTACTACGGCGGCGGCAAGGAGTTGCTGGACGAGATCTACAAGAGCCTGAACCTGGACGTGGTGTCCAAGCTGTACGGCCCCATGCCCACCCAGCCGCTGGGCTGGTTCAAGAAGCCGGTGGCCCGGGTCGAGGAACTCAAGGGCCTGAAATTCCGCACCGTGGGCCTGGCGGTGGATGTGTTCACCGAGATGGGATTGGCGGTCAACCCGCTGCCCGGTGGCGAGATCGTGCCCGCGCTGGACCGCGGCCTGCTCGATGCGGCCGAGTTCAACAACGCCTCCAGCGACCGCGCCCTGGGCTTCCCTGACGTGGCCAAGCACTGCATGCTGCAGAGCTTCCACCAGTCCAGCGAGCAGTTCGAGGTGCTCTTCAACAAGAGCAAGTACGACGCGCTGTCCACCGAGCTCAAGGCCGTCATCGACTACGCGACCCAGGCGGCCAGCGCCGACATGAGCTGGAAGGCGGCCGACCGCTACGCCAAGGACTACGCCGAGATGCAGAGCCAGCAAGGCGTGAAGTTCTACAAGACGCCCGACTCGATCCTGCGCGCGCAGCTGGCGGCCTGGGACAAGGTCACACAGAAGAAGGCTGCCGAGAACGAGATGTTCAAGCGCGTGATGGACTCCATGCGCACGTTCGCCCAGCGCAGCGGCCGCTGGAAGAACGACACCGACATCGACTTCAAGATGGCCTGGAACCACTACTTCGGCCAGCGCCGGAGCTGATACGGCCGGAAGGAGGCGCCGGACAGCCGTTTGCCTCCCCTGCCCCGAAGAGTGAAGGGGCGCCCTGGCGGCGCCCCTTTGTGTACCTCCTTGCCCCGGGGGAAGCCCCGCTCCATCGATGCAGAAACTCTTGCTTGGAATCGATGCGTTCTCGACCCTGATCGGTAAGACGGCGGCATGGTGTGCCGTCGCCCTCACCATCCTGATCTGCTGGGAAGTGTTTTCCCGCTATGCACTGAACAACCCGCATGCCTGGGTGTTCGACGCGCAGATCATGCTCTATGGCGCCATGTTCATGCTGGCCGGGGCCTACACGCTGTCCAAGAACGGGCACGTGCGCGGGGACGTGCTGTATGGCTTCTTCAGCACACGCGTGCAGGCGGCCGTGGATCTGACGCTGTATGTCGTGTTCTTCCTGCCGGGCGTCATCGCCATGACCTGGGCGGGCTGGACCTACGCGCAGGAATCGCTGGCGATCCGGGAGCAGACCTTCTCTGCCGAGCCCCTGCCCCTGTACCCGTTCAAGTTCGTGATCCCGGTGGCGGGTGCGGTGCTGCTGCTGCAGGGCATTGCCGAGATCGCCCGCTGCGTGATCTGCCTGCGCAACGGCCAGTGGCCCCGTCGCGGCGACGACGTGGAGGAAGTGGACGTCGAGAAACTCAAGGAGATGGTGCAGGTCAAGGACAGCGACATCCAGGCCCTTGATCGCGACCTGGCCGCCAGGGAGGGCAAACAATGAAGCTGCGCAAGGAACTGTGGTTCGGCCTGTCCATCATGGGCCTGGTGCTGGCTTCCATCGTCTGGATGCTGCTGGGTGTCGAGACCATCACCAAGGGTCACCTCGGCCTGCTGATGCTCTCGCTCGTGGTGGTGGCCATCATGCTGGGCTTTCCCACCGCCTTCACGCTCATGGGCATGGGCATGATCTTCACGTGGCTGGCCTATGACCGCGATATCAACCGCACGCTCGACCTGATGGTGCAGGCGGCCTACAAGAGCATGGCCAACGACGTGCTCATCGCCATCCCGCTTTTCGTGTTCATGGGCTACCTGGTCGAGCGCGCGAACCTGATCGAGTCGCTGTTCCGGAGCATGCACCTGGCCATGGCCCGCATACCGGGTTCCCTCGCCGTGGCGACGCTGGCCACCTGTACCGTTTTCGCGACAGCAACAGGCATCGTGGGTGCGGTCGTCACCCTCATGGGCCTGCTGGCCCTGCCCGCCATGTTGCGTGCCGGCTACAGCACACCCCTGGCGGCAGGTGCGATCACCGCCGGCGGTTGCCTGGGCATCCTGATTCCACCCTCGGTGCTTCTGATCCTGTACGGCGCCACGGCCGGCGTGTCGGTTGTTCAGCTGTACGCCGGCGCCTTCTTCCCCGGCCTGATGCTCGCTGGCCTGTACTTCGGCTACGTGATCCTGCTGGCCAAGCTCAAGCCCAAGTGGGCGCCTCCGCTCACCGCCGAAGAACGCCACGTCGAACTGCCACCGCTGACCGCCGCCCTGCCCGCCCGCGGCGACCAGTACGCGCCCTCACGCCTGCTGGCGGCCCTCAAGGGCCAGCGCAATGCCGACATCCCCATGCGCTACGTGCTGCGCCAGCTGGCCCTGGTCGTGCTGCCGGGCCTGCTCTTTGTGCTGCTGGCCACCAGCACGTGGCGCGCCGCAACGATTGTGCCGCCGGAAGCGGTCTACGAGATCCAGCCCATCGGGTTTTCCCACGGTGCCAGCGATTCGGATTCCGGCACCGGCCTGATGGAGCCGCCCATGGAGGGCGGGCTGCAGGAGCCTCCCCTGGACGATGCCGGCGGCCTGCAGGAGCCCCCGGGCGCCGAACCGGTGGCCGAACTGCCTGCGGTGGCGAGCGGGACGGCCGACGAGTCTTCCGCCAGCGCGGCCGAGGCAACGCGCAAGCCGGCGCCCACCTGGTGGTGGGTGGGATTTGCGGTGCTGGGCGCGCTCACGCTTTGCTTCTACCTGTTCCTGAGCTTTGCCCGGCTCGAAGTGTTCAAGATGCTGCTGGGCTCGTTCTTTCCGCTGGTGATCCTGATCCTGTCGGTGCTGGGCTCGATCGTCTTCGGCCTGGCCACCCCCACGGAGGCGGCTGCCATGGGTTCGGCCGGCGGCTTCCTGCTGGCCGCGGCCTACAAGCGGCTGAACATGGAGGTGCTCAAGGAATCGGTGTTTCTCACCGCCAAGACCTCGGCGATGGTCTGCTGGCTGTTCGTCGGATCGGCCATCTTTTCGGCCGCCTTCGCGCTGCTGGGCGGGCAGGAGTTGGTCGAGCGCTGGGTGCTGTCCCTGAACCTGAGCAAGGTCGAGTTCATGTTGCTGTCGCAGGTGGTCATCTTCCTGCTGGGCTGGCCGCTGGAGTGGACCGAGATCATCGTGATCTTCATGCCGATCTTCATCCCGCTGCTGGACCATTTCGGCGTGGACCCGCTGTTCTTCGGCCTGCTCGTGGCGCTGAACCTACAGACGGCCTTCCTCTCGCCGCCCGTGGCGATGTCGGCCTTCTACCTCAAGGGCGTGGCACCGCCGCACGTGACGCTGAACCAGATTTTCCTAGGCATGATGCCGTTCATGGCCATCCAGATCATCGCGATCTTCCTGCTGTACATGTGGCCGCAGATCGGCCTGTGGCTGCCCCACCTGCTGTACCGCTGATGTCTCATCGCCCCCCTTGTCAGCAGGGGGAGGCGTTTTTCGGCGAAAATCGACGCAGTCGCCGGTCCGTTCGGTACCGGATCTTCACGAACTGCAGGATGGGCAAGGATCCGTCCGTCTCTTCACGCCCGTTCATCCATCATGATCTCCATGCTCAGCGGCCTCGAACCCTGGCTGCTCATCAGCCTCATCCTGGCGCTGGCCTTCGTCCTGGCCTTCGAGTTCATCAACGGCTTCCATGACACCGCCAATGCGGTGGCCACGGTGATCTACACCCGCGCCATGCCACCCACAATGGCGGTGTTCGCCTCCGGTGTGTTCAACTTCTTCGGTGTGCTGCTCGGCGGCGTGGGCGTGGCCTACGCCATCGTGCACCTGCTGCCGGTGGAGCTGCTGATCGACGTCAATTCCGGGCGCGGCCTGGCCATGGTGTTCTCGCTGCTAACGGCGGCCATCGCCTGGAACCTGGGCACCTGGTTCTTCGGCATCCCGGCCTCCAGCTCGCACACCCTGATCGGCGCCATCCTCGGCGTGGGCATGGCCAACGCCCTGATCACGCAGATCGAGCTGTCGCAAGGCGTCAACTGGCAAAAGGCCATCGACATCGCGATCTCGCTGGTGGTATCGCCACTGGCCGGTTTCGCGGTGGCCGCCCTGTTCCTGATCACCTTGCGCTGGTGGAAACCCCGATCGAGCATGCACCGCACGCCCGAAGCGCGGCTCAAACAGTCGGGCAAGAAGAAACCGCCGTTCTGGAACCGCATGGTGCTGGTGATCTCGGCCATGGCGGTGAGCTTCGTGCACGGCTCGAACGACGGCCAGAAAGGCATCGGCCTGATCATGCTGGTGCTCATCGGCCTGGTGCCGGCGCACTTCGCCCTGGACGTGAATTCGACCAAGTACGAGATCGACCGCACGCGCGACGCCGCCACCTACCTCAACGAGTTCTACCAGCGCAACGCCGGCGCGCTGTCGGACTACCTCGCGCTGGGCAAGTCGCGCAACAACACCGACCTGCCCGCCAAGTTCCGCTGCGACCCTGAGCAGACCGAGATCACCATCGACGCCCTGCTGCGCGCCCTCGAAGGCGTGACCCGCTACGACCAGATGGAGCCCCAGGCGCGCATCGATGTCCGCCGCTATGTGCTGTGCCTGGACGACACGGCCCGCAAGGTGGCCAAGCTGGCCTACCTGCCCCCCGAGGAAGGCCGCGACCTGGCCCGCCTGCGCAAGGACCTGAACGCCACCACCGAATACGCCCCCTTCTGGGTGGTGCTGGCCGTGGCGCTGGCCCTGGGCATCGGCACCATGGTCGGCTGGAAGCGCGTGGTGCTCACCGTGGGCGAGAAGATCGGCAACCACGGCATGACCTACGCCCAGGGCATGAGCGCCCAGGTCACCGCTGCCATGGCCATCGGCATGGCCAACGTGTTCTCGCTGCCCGTTTCCACCACCCACGTGCTCTCGTCCGGCGTCGCCGGCACCATGGTGGCCAACCGCAGCGGCCTGCAGAAAAAGACCATCGGCAACATCCTCATCGCATGGGTGCTGACGCTGCCGGTGTCCATCCTGCTTTCGGCCGGCCTGTACTGGCTCGCCTACGTGGTGTTCATCCGCTGAGGGCGCTTTCAAATCGCGTACACTTGCGCCTGCGCGGGCGTCGTTCAATGGCAGGACCTGAGCTTCCCAAGCTCAAGACGTGGGTTCGATTCCCATCGCCCGCTCCAGACAATCACACAGCCTTTTCAGGCCATGAAGCAGCCGGTCGCCATGACCGGCTGCGGCGTTATTGGACGCCCCTTTTTTTCCCAGCCCCTGAGAATCAACGGCAGCGCAGGCGGAACTGTTCGTCACGCGCGCGTTGCCTGTCCGCCCGGATCCTGTCCTGGGTGTACCCACTCTGCGGTTGCCTCGCCAAGGCGTCGAACCGTTCGATCTTTCTGCTCAGCGCGTCACAGGCCTGCTTCCTGTCATCCACAGGCTGATACGCCAGCTGCTGCACGACCACCACACGGGGTGCCCGGATATTCGACCGTGGTGGCTCCTGCCTGGGTGTCTCGACCGGCTGCGGCGCCATCGCGTATGAAGGGCGATGGCAAATGACACGGCGCCCGGTGCGCTCGGATTCCATGACACCCGCAACCTGCCCCGGCGGGCACGTGCCGCCTTCCGGCGAAGCCAATGTGACTGGCCGCGCCGGCGCTGGCAGTTCGATGCGCTGTTCGGGTACAGGCTGTGGTACGCGCACAGTGGGAGCCACCGCAGCGGCCTGCCGTGTCTCCTGACTGATCCCGGGAAGCGACGCAGGCGGCCCCTGCTTCACAAGGGGTTCAGGTGCCTGCAACGGCAGCAGATA
>JAEZLX010000204.1 GCA_023415035.1 Pseudomonadota bacterium
TGCAGCCGGGCGTGCTCACGCTGGTCGTCCATCGCCAGCGCTTCCAGCAGGGCCGCTATCCGCCACCAGGCGCATCGCGGCGGCCTGTCGTGCGTCCGACACCGGACTGGTGCTACGTCCCCACAGATCCGATCGAGCTGGTCTTCCGTCCGGACAATCGCGCGCCGCTGGAGCTGCTGTTCGAGTGCGAGCGGCATGGCGGCGGGCAGGAGCCGGAGCAGCCGGGCGCGCCCCTCTACATCCTCCCTGCTAGGTACTACATGAGCGTCCACTCTCTCACCGCACATCTGCTGCCAGGCCTGACATCGTTCGCCATCAATGATGTGCAGATCTCGGCTGATGTGGGGTCATATGGCTGGACTTTCAGCGCGCGCGTCCGCCCCGAAATGATCGAGGCCTTGTCGCCTTCCACCGGCGTGCCGGCGAGCATCCGGATCACGTTCGATGGCCTGCAGTGGGTCTGCCTGGTCGATAGACTGCAGAGCGAGGAGCGCTTTGGCCAGCGTGCGCTGCGCATCGGCGGCCGAAGCGTGACGGCGCTGCTGGCGGCGCCCTACGCACGCGAGACTGCCAGGTATAACTCCGCCGACCGAAACGCTCAGCAGCTGGCAGGTGACGCGCTGGAGTACACCGGCGTGGATCTCGACTGGGGCATCGAAGACTGGTATGTGCCGGCAGGCGCGTGGAGCCACATCGGCACGCCCCTGGCTGCCGTGCAAGCGATCGCCGAAGCGGCTGGCGGGTATCTGCAGAGTCACCGCACGCAGGCCAAGCTCCTGGTGCGGCATCCGTATCCGGATTTGCCGGGCGGCGTGCCTGGATTGCCCTGGTACTGGAACGACCTTGCCGTCGCCGCTGACGTCGAGCTTGCGCCGGACGCGCTCATGGTCACATCGATCGAGCGACGCGACGGACCAGACATCAATGGCGTGTATGTCAGCGGCGTCAACATGGGCGTGAACGCTCTCTACAAGCTCACCGGTACGGCTGGCGACAAGCTGGCCAGCCCGGTGACGGATCCGCTGATCGTCGCCAGCGAGGTCGCCCGGATGCGTGGACGCTCGATCGTCGGTGCTGGTGGACCGAAGCAGATCGTGACGCTGGAGCTGCCCATCCTGACTGGTGGAGCAAACCCGGGCGTGCTCGAGGTTGGCCAGCTCGTCCAGATCAACTACAGCACGCCGATGCGGGGCCGAGTCCGCTCGGTATCCAGTCGCATGGCATTCGGCCAGGCGCCACGCCAGACCGTATCCATCGAGCATCACTTGGAGACAGCCTGATGCTTCCAACGAACGCTTTCCGGGCGCTGCGCGAGCTGCTGCCCGAGCCGCCCCTGTTGCGCGCAACTGTCGTGACCAGCCACACCGATGGCACGGTCACCGTCGAGTTCCCGGGGGGTGGCCAGCAACGAGTACGCGGTGACATCACAAGTGGCGCCGTGTATGTCCGCAACGGCGTGATCGAGGGAGAAGCGCCGGATCTTGACCCTTTAACGATCGAGGAATGAGGAGGACCAATGCCTGCTGATCCGGTTTCTCAATCATCGGCGGCCGCAGTGACTGCTGTGGGCGTGATGATGGCTGCGTCGCCTGGCGCGAGCGACTATGCACTGCTCGTCTTTGGAGCGCTGGTCGGCGCCATGCACAGTGTGGCCAAGGTTCCAACGCCCACACGCATGTCGGCGGCGCTTTACATCATCAGGTGGGTGGCGACTGCGGGCGTGCTCACGTTCGCCGTGGCCAGCCTGCTCGAGTCGTTCCTGGGCGTGCCCGCCACGCGGTGGCCTGGCGTTGTGGCCTTCGCCATCACGTTCCTGGCGGACCGGTGGCCGCAGTGGCTGTCGTTGATCGTTGAGCGGCGGATCGGGATCCCCGGGCGTAGCGATGAAGGAGGGCCCGGCAATGCTTCTTGACGTTCTGCACCTGCTGCTGTCGGCCGTCCTGTTCTGGACGTGCTTCTGCCGGCAGTTCAAGTTCACTGCCACTCACACGCGGCCAGACGTGCGTTGGGCCTTCGTACTGCTGTCAATGGCCGCCCTGGTCATCGCCATCGCGCCGTATGCGCACGCGCTCTGGCCAGATCTTGCCGAGCCCTACAAGGTGCGCTGGCCAGACCTGCTGCTGCTGGCTGGCATCGTCGCTGTGCAGGCTGTCACCGCGCGGCACTGGCGCGGCGGCGTGCCACGGGATTTTCGGAGGTGAGCCATGCGCATCGCTCTGACTGCCGGCCACGGCGCCGGCGACCCCGGGAACACCTGGGGAGGCTATCGTGAGGCCGATCTGATGACTGAGCTGCGTCACATCACGGCCGCCAAGCTGCGGGCCATGGGCCACATAGTGGTCGAGGACGGCGGCAAGGGTGTGAATTGGTCGCTGGACAAGGCCATTGGGCTGATCGCCGGCGTCGATCGCGCGATCGAGCTGCACACGAACGCCAGCAGCAACACCACGGCCACCGGCGTGGAGGTTGTATCGCTTCCCGAGCACCGGGCGCTTGCACAGCGCTTGGCCAAGGCCATCGGCGGCGTGCTGCAGATCCCGGTTCGGCGCGAGCAAGGCTGGCTCTCGCATGACCGCTGCGCGGCCGAGAGGGGCTTCCAGCCCGGCTTCAGCCGGCGCGGTGGCCTGATCGTGGAGGTCTTCTTTCAGTCCAACCCCGGCGACTTGCGGGCGTACCTGGAGCGGTACTGGCTCGTGGCGTCGGCAATCGCACGCGAGGTGTCGTCATGATGAAACCGCACCGTCAAAGCCGTCCGGA
Source organism: Pseudomonadota bacterium (assembly GCA_023415035.1). GTDB lineage: Bacteria > Pseudomonadota > Gammaproteobacteria > Burkholderiales > Burkholderiaceae_C > Hydrogenophaga. The sequence goes on from JAEZLX010000204.1 coordinate 2,758, forward strand.
TGAGCTGGTGATTCTTGGAGCATCAACCATCGTCGGCGGATGCTGCCTGCTGGCCATGGGTTGCTTCCTTGTTGTCGTGGCTGTGGCTGCAGGCTGGTGATGACCTGGCTGCTCGAAACCATGGCCACGGTTCTGTCGTGGCTGCCTGGCTGGGTCGTGATGGCCTGCATCTGTGTGGCTATCGTCGCCGGGGTGCTTGCCGGCGGCATCACGAGAGCTGCCACCGTACTGCTGGCTGTTGCGGTGGCATCCGGCCTCACCGGCTGGGAGCTGCGCGACTCTCGCCAGGCGGCTGCAGATCGCGCGGCTGCTGAAGCGCTGGCCAAGGCCGTCCAGTCGGCCCGTGATGAAGAGCGCGCCCGCGCTCAAGATGCTGAAAGGATCGCAAATGAGGCTGAACAACGCCGCTTGGCTACTCTGGATCGCGCTTTGTACGCTGAGCGTGCTGTGCAGCGCTTGCGTGACGAAATCGCCGCCCTCAACGCCCGAGACCTGCCCGAGGCTCCCGGCGCTGCCGACAGCGCTCGCGAAGCCAGTGCCGCCAGAGAGCTTCTTGGAGCGTGCGCAGACCGATATCGAGCAGTGGCATCGAGCGCTCAGCAGCTCGGCGACCAGGTGACCGGGCTGCAGGACTGGATCCGCGACGTGTGCCGGCCTGGTGCCACGCCGTAGATCGAATCCTGACTTCGGCTGCGCGACTTTTGCGCGACTCTTAGATGCACAGCCCTGCACAGTCGCGCAAAGTTGGTAGGGTGGACGCCCGTAACCTGTTGATTTACAAGACCCCATTCTGTTCCGGGCAGGCTACGAACCAAGGGGTCGTGGGTTCGAATCCTGCCAGCCGCGCCAGAACAATCGTTCTACTTGAACGGGCCATCTCCAAAAGGGATGACCCGTTTTTCTTTTTCGTCGTCGATCCGCTTTCGGTGACAGGCATTTGAACCGGGCATGGCTGGCGTTTTCCCGGTAACGGGGGCCGCCGGGCGCGGAGCAGAATGTGCGCTGCACCATGGCTATCGACGACAAGCACCCACCACAGGACAAGGCGGCCGGCATGCCGCCCGACGACGCCCCCCAGACACCGGACCGTGACAGGCGGCTGTTCGAGGACTGGCTCACGGTCGGGGTGATGGCCGCGCTGGCCCTCATCACGTTCGCCAATGTGCTGGTGCGCTATTTCACCAGCGCCTCGTTCGCCTGGACGGAGGAACTGTCCACCTTTCTCATGATCGTGCTGGCGCTGGTTGGCGGTGCCTCGGCCGTGGTGCGCGAAGCCCACATCCGCATCGAGTTTTTTGCCGACGCCGGCAGCAGCGCGCGGCGGCGGCGTCTGGCGCAGATCGGAGCCCTGCTGGTGGCCGTGGTCTTCATTGCGATCGGCGTGCTGAGCGTGCCCGTGGTGTGGGAGCAATACGAATACGAGGACACCTCGCCGGGCATCGGCGTGCCGCAATGGTGGTACTCCGTCTGGTTGCCGGTGTTCAGCGCCCTGATCGCAGGGCGTGCACTGCAGGTGTTCGCACGCAAGATGCGCCGTGTCGAGGCCGACGGGGAGAACGCCGGATGACCGCCGCGCTGCTGTTTGCCCTGTTCATCGTGACCATGATGATCGGCGTGCCGATCGGGGCAGCACTGGGTCTGGCGGGCACGGTGGCCATTGCCATCGCCAATGCCGAGATCCCGTGGATGGGATTGCTGGCTGTGCCCCAGAACTTCTTTGCCGGGCTGGGCAAGTACACCCTGCTGGCCGTGCCGATGTTCGTGCTGGTCGGCTCCATCTTCGACCGCTCGGGCGTGGCATTGAGGCTGGTCAATCTGGCGGTGGCCATCGTGGGGCGCGGCCCGGGCGTGCTGCCGCTGGTGGCGATTGCCGTGGCCATGTTCCTGGGCGGGATCTCCGGCTCGGGGCCGGCCAATGCCGCGGCAGTGGGCGGGGTGATGATCGCGGCAATGAGTCGCGCCGGCTATCCGGCGAGTTTTTCCGCCAGCGTGGTCGGCGCGGCGGCTTCCACCGACATTCTGATCCCGCCTTCGGTCGCCTTCATCATCTATTCGGTGCTGGTGCCGGGTGCCTCGGTGCCGGCGTTGTTCGCCGCAGGCATGGTGCCCGGGGTGCTCGCCGGCCTGGGGCTGATCGTGCCCGCGGTGTGGATGGCGCGGCGCCATCGTATGGGCGCGCTGGAGTCGGACCTGCCGCGCCCGCCATTCTGGAAAAGCCTGCGCGAGGCCTCCTGGGGGCTGGCGGCACCGGTGTTGATTCTGGGTGGCATGCGTGCTGGCTGGTTCACGCCCACCGAGGCGGCCGTGGTGGCCGTGTTCTACGGCCTGTTCGTTGGCATGGTGGTTTACCGCACCATTCACTGGCGCGACCTGTTCGGCGTCTTGCGCGAGGCGGGCGAGCTGTCGGCCGTGATCCTGCTGGTGGTGGCGCTGGCCGGCATCTTCGCCTTCTCGCTGTCCACGCTGGGAGTGATCGATCCGCTGACGCAGGCCATCGTGAACTCGGGCCTGGGCGAATACGGCGTGCTGGCCTTGCTGATCCTGCTGCTGGTCGTGGCGGGCATGTTCCTGGACGGGATTTCGATCTTCCTGATCTTCGTGCCACTGCTGGCCCCCATCATGCAGCACTACCAGTGGGATCCGGTCTGGTTCGGGGTCATCCTGACGCTGATGGTGGCGCTGGGCCAGTTCACGCCGCCGCTGGCGGTGAACCTGATGGTGTCATCGCGCATCGCGGGCGTGCGCATGGAGTCCACCGTACGATGGATTTGGCCCATGCTGCTCGCCATGGGAGTGGCGACTTTGCTGGTGGTTGCCTTCCCGCAGCTGGCGCTGTGGCTGCCCGCCAGGCTGGGGTACTGATCGAATGGCGGCCACACGCCATGAGCAACGAGTTTTTTCACCCAAGGAGACGAGAACCATGAAACTGCGCACCTTCCTGACCACGGCCGTCTGCGCCGCCGTGGCCCTGACCTTTGGCTCCCAGGCGCTGGCCCAGGGTGCCTACCGCTCGGAGTACCGCATGTCGCTCGTGCTGGGGACGGCCTTCCCCTGGGGCAAGGGCGGCGAGATCTGGGCCAACAAGGTGCGCGAACGCACCAACGGCCGCATCAACATCAAGCTGTATCCCGGTGTCTCGCTGATCCAGGGTGACCAGACGCGCGAGTTCCCGGCGCTGCGCCAGGGCGTGATCGACATGGCCATCGGCTCGACCATCAACTGGTCGCCGCAGATCAAGGAGCTCAACCTGTTCTCGCTGCCGTTCCTCATGCCCAACTACGCAGCCGTGGACGCGCTGACGCAGGGTGAGGTCGGCAAGCGCCTGTTCGAGCGGCTGGAAAAGGCGGGCGTGGTGCCGCTGGCCTGGGGTGAGAACGGCTACCGCGAAATCTCCAACTCCCGGCAGCCGATCCGCACGCCGGCCGATCTCAAGGGCATGAAGATCCGCGTGGTGGGCTCGCCCCTGTTCCTGGACACGTTCACCGCGCTGGGTGCCAACCCGACGCAGATGAGCTGGGCCGACGCACAGCCGGCCATGGCCAGCGGTGCCGTGGACGGGCAGGAGAACCCGCTGTCGGTCTACATGGCGGCCAAGCTTTATACCGTCGGCCAGAAGCACGTGACCATGTGGGGCTACATGAACGATCCACTGATCTTCGTGGTCAACAAGGACGTGTGGAACAGCTGGACACCGGCCGACCGAGAAATCGTGAAGCAGGCTGCCATCGAGGCGGGCAAGGAGCAGATCGCGATCGCGCGCAAGGGCGTGATCGAGGCCGACAAGCCGCTGCACAAGGAGCTGGCCTCGCATGGTGTGACCGTGACCGAACTGACCGCGGCCGAGCGCGAGGAGTTCGTCAAGGCCACCCGTGGCGTGGTTGCCAAGTGGAAGGGGCAGATCGGTGCCAGCCTGGTGGATCTGGCCGAAAAGACGGTGGCCGTGCACGCCAAATGACCTGGCGTTGGACCTTGGCATGACCGGGCGGTGTCGCGGTAAAGTCGTGGCATGAGCAAGGCATTTACCAAGGAAACCGACCAGGACGACGAGGAAGACATCCCCGCGGCGGCGCCGCTGCCGGGGGGCAAAAACTACATCACCCGCACCGGCTACGACCGGTTGCGGGCCGAGCTGTTCGAGCTCATGGACAGGGAGCGCCCCAAGATCGTGGAGACGGTGCACTGGGCCGCGAGCAATGGAGACCGCTCCGAAAACGGAGACTATCTCTACGGAAAGAAACGCCTGCGCGAAATCGACCGCCGCATCCGCTTCCTGACCAAGCGCATCGAGATGGCGGAGGTCGTCGATCCGTCCGTGCACCACGGTGGCGACCAGGTGTTCTTCGGCGCGACCGTGACCTACGCCGACGCCGAGGGCAAGGAAACCACCGTCACCATCCTCGGTGTGGACGAGGCGGACAGTGCGAACGGGCAGATCAGCTGGATCTCGCCGGTCGCGCGCGCGCTGCTCAAGACGCGCGTGGGCGATGTCGTTCGCCTGGCATTGCCAGGTGGCGTGCAGGAGCTTGAAGTGCTGGCGGTGGATTATCCGGCGCCGGGCTTGTAACGCTGCGCCCTCACCACCGAGTGGGTGCGCCGGAGGGCGCGCAGCACGGCGGCCAGGTGCTGTCGATCCCGAACGGCGACAGTGAAGCGCATGTCGATCATGGCCTGCGCTGGCTCATCGCCCATGTTCACGTGCGTGATGTCGGCCTCGGCCTGCGCGATCGCGGCGGCCACGCGCGCAAGCACACCCTTGCCGTTGTTGACCGTGACCATGACGTCGCTCTCGAAGGCGCGTACCGGCTCGTCGGCCCATTCCACGGGCAGGAATCGTTCGCTGTCGCGCGCCAGTAGGCGCTTGCCGTTGGGACAGTCATCGATGTGCACCACCAGGCCTTCGCCCTGACCCAGATAGCCGATGATGCGGTCGCCCGGAATGGGGCGACAGCAGCTGGCGTACTGCACCGAGGCGCCTTCGGACCCGTCCAGGCTCACCGTGCCTTGCACCAGCGTCTGGTCGGGACTGGCGCCGAAGCGCTCGCGGGTGATGAGCAGGGTGTCGGGCTTGGCGCCGGACTCTGTCAGCAGCACGGCAAGCTTGCGGGCGATCATGCTCGCGATGCGCTTACCCATGCCGATGTCCGACAGCAGTTCGGCGCGCGACTTGCTGCCGGAAAAGCGCAGGATCTTTTCCCAGGTGCCGCGGTACTCGCCGGCCTCGGCGGGCAGCTGGGCAAAGCCCTCGGAGCGCAGGGCCTGGACCAGCATGCGCTCGCCCAGCTCGATGGATTTTTCCTGCGCCACGGTCTTGAGGTGGTGGCGCAGCTTGGAACGCGCACGGCCAGTCTTGACGAAGGACAGCCACGAGGCATTGGGCTGGGCGTTGTCGCCGGTGATGATCTCGACCACGTCACCGTTGCTCAGCTCGGTACGCAGCGGGCGCTGCTCGCCATTGACGGTGGCACCCACGGCGCTGTTGCCCACGTCGCTGTGGATGGCGTAGGCGAAATCGAGCGCTGTCGCGCCGCGTGGCAGCGACAGGATCTTGCTCTTGGGCGTGAAGACGTAGACCGCGTCCGGGAAGAGATCGATCTTGACGTGGTCCCAGAACTCGGTGGCGTCGCGCGTTTCCTGCTGGATGTCGAGCAGGGACTGCAGCCACTGCGTGCCCAGGCGCTCGGAAGTCTCGCTGCCGGGCTCGTTGGCCTTGTAGAGCCAGTGGGCGGCCACGCCCGACTCGGCCACCACGTCCATGGCATGGGTGCGCAACTGGAACTCGATGTTGGTGCCGTAGGGGCCGATCAGCGTGGTGTGCAGCGACTGGTAGCCGTTGAGCTTGGGTATGGCCACGTAGTCGCGGAACTTGCCCGGCACCGGCTTGTACAGCTGGTGCAGGATGCCCAGGCCCGTATAGCTGTCCAGCAGCTCGGGCACGATGATGCGGAAACCGTAGATGTCGGTCACCTGCGAGAAGGACAGGTGCTGCGAGTCCATCTTGCGGTAGATCGAGTAGAGCGTTTTCTCGCGCCCCATGATGCGCACCGGCATCCCGCGCTTGCGGAAGACCTCTTCCACTTCGCTGCGAATGCGTTCGATCAGGTCCTTGCGCCGCGTGCGCGAGCGGTTCAGTGCCTTGGACAGCACCTCGTAGCGCCAGGGGTGCAGGAAGCGGAACGACAGGTCCTGCAGTTCGCGGTAGGTGAAGTTCAGGCCCAGGCGATGGGCGATGGGTGCGTAGATTTCCAGTGTCTCGCTGCTGATGCGATGCCACTTGCTGCGCGGCATGTCGCTCATGGTGCGCATGTTGTGGGTGCGGTCTGCCAGCTTGACGAGGATCACGCGCACGTCCTTGGCCATGGCAAGCAGCATCTTGCGGAAGCTCTCGGCCTGGTTCTGTTCGCGGGTGTCGAACTCGATCTTGTCCAGTTTCGTCAGTCCGTCAACCAGTTCGGCCACCGTGGTGCCGAATCGCTCAGCCAGGTCGGTCTTGGTGATGCCGCAGTCCTCGATGACGTCGTGCATCAGCGCGGCCATCAGGGCCTGCGTGTCCAGCTTCCATTCGGCGCACTGCGCCGCCACTGCGATCGGGTGGGTGATGTACGGGTCGCCGTTCTTGCGCATCTGGCCCAGGTGGGCCTGGTCGGCCAGCCGGTAGGCCTGGCGAACCAGGTCAATGTCGGCCGGGCTCAGGTAGTCGAGCTTGCCCAGCAGCGCAGCGAAACTGGCTGCGGATGCACTTGCCGAAGCCGCTTGCGCGGCGTCGGAACCGGCGTGGATGGCGGGCTCTGCAAAGCTGGACATGCGCTTACTTTAGCCTGAAATGAAACACCCTCGTTCCGCCGTGTGTGTTTTCCCCGAAACGCTGTTGCATGTGCTTACTTAAGGTTGCAGCGGGTTCAGGACGGTGGGCCTGGCCTCGGGCAGGCGGTCGGGGTAGTCACGGCTGAAATGCAGCCCACGGCTTTCGTGGCGCAGCTTGGCCGAACGCACGATCAGGTCGGCCACCTGGACCAGGTTGCGCAGCTCCAGCAGGTCGCGCGTGACGTGGAAGCGCGCATAGAACTCCTGGATCTCGGCTTGCAGCAGCGCGATCCGGTGTGCGGCGCGCTCCAGCCGCTTGTTGGTGCGCACGATGCCGACGTAGTCCCACATGAAGCGGCGCAGCTCGTCCCAGTTGTGCGAGATGACGACCTGCTCGTCGGCGTCGGTCACACGGCTTTCGTCCCATTGAGGCAGAGCCGGCACCTCCATCGGGGCCTGGCGGCGGATGTGGGCGACGGCGGCGCGCGCGAAGACCATGCACGCCAGCAGCGAGTTGCTGACCAGCCGGTTGGCGCCATGCAGGCCGGTGCAGGTGGCCTCGCCGACCGCGTAAAGCCCGGCGATGTCGGTGCGCGCATCCAGACCGGTGACGATCCCGCCGCAGGTGTAGTGGGCGGCGGGCACAACCGGGATGGGCTCGCGGGTGATGTCGATGCCCAGCCCGGCGCAGCGCGCCAGGATGTTCGGGAAGTGCGCGCGAATGAAATCGGCAGGCTGATGGGAGATATCAAGGTACACGCAATCCAGCCCGTGCTTTTTCATCTCGGCGTCGATGGCGCGGGCCACGATGTCGCGCGGTGCCAGCTCGGCGCGCGGGTCGTGGTCGGGCATGAAGCGGTGGCGGCCCAGATGGGCGGGCAGCCGCAGCTGGCCACCCTCGCCGCGCACGGCCTCGGAGATGAGGAAGTTCTTGACCAGCGGGTGGTACAGGCAGGTCGGGTGGAACTGGATGAACTCCATGTTTGCCACTCGGCAGCCCGCGCGCCAGGCGGCGGCGATGCCGTCGCCCGTGGCCGTGTCGGGGTTGGTGGTGTACAGGTAGACCTTGCCTGCACCGCCGGTGGCCAGGATGGTGTGCGTCGCGCTGAAGGTCTCGACCGCGTCACGCCCGACGTCGAGCACGTAGGCACCCAGGCAGCGCGCCGGGCCATCTGCGGCAGCGGAGCCCGATAGCTTGCGGTCGGTGATCAGGTCGACCAGCATGTGGTTCTCGAAGAACGTGATGCCGAGCGTGGCGCGCGCGCGTTCAACCAGCGTGGCCTGCACGGCGGCACCGGTGGCGTCGGTGACGTGGGCGATGCGGCGGTGGCTGTGGCCACCCTCGCGCGTGAGGTGCAGGCCGCCGTTCTCGGCGGTGAAGGGCACGCCCATCTCGCGCAGCCAGGCAATCGCCGACGGGGCATTCTCTACCGTGAAGCGTGTGGCGGCGAGGTCGCACAGGCCGGCGCCGGCCACCAGGGTGTCCTCCACGTGAGCGTCGAAGCTGTCGCCCTCGCCGAGCACGGCCGCAATGCCGCCTTGCGCGAGGTTGCTGGCGCCCTCGGAGACGCTGCGCTTGGCGATGACCGCCACCCGGTGCTGCGGCGCCAGGTGCAGTGCCGCCGTGAGGCCTGCCAGGCCGCTGCCGATGATGAGGACGTCGAAGTGCCGGGAGGTGCTCATGGTCTCAGTGTGGTGGCCGGTGCCCCGCAACGCCGGCGCACGTCACGCGCTGTTTGGGGTGTAGGCGAGCCGGACGTAGATGGGGGCGAAGGCTTCGGCCTGGGTCAGCTCGATCAGCGTTTCCTTGGCCAGTTCCAGCATCGCGATGAAGGTGACGACGAGCACCGGAGCGCCCAGGCTGGGGTCGAACAGGTCTCCGAACTCGACGAAGCGCCGGCCCTGCAGTTTGCGCAGCACGATGCTCATGTGCTCGCGAACCGACAGTTCCTCGCGGCTGATGCGGTGGTGCTGCACGAGGCGTGCGCGCTTGAGGATGTCACGCCAGGCGGCCTGCAGGTCGGCAGGGGAGACGTCGGGAAAACGCGGCGCGAGCGACTGCTCGACATAGACCTGGGCGCGGATGAAGTCCCGTCCGTACTGCGGCAGGTCGGCCAGGCGCTGGGCGGCGATCTTGATCTGCTCGTATTCGAGCAGGCGCCTGACCAGCTCGGCGCGCGGGTCCTCGGCTTCCTCGCCGTCTTCCGTCTTTTTCGGCGGCAGCAGCATGCGCGACTTGATCTCGATGAGCATGGCCGCCATGAGCAGGTACTCGGCGGCCAGTTCGAGGTTGGAGGTGCGGATTTCCTCGACGTAGTTCAGATACTGGCGGGTGACCGCCGCCATCGGGATGTCGAGGATGTTGAAGTTCTGCTTGCGGATCAGGTACAGCAGCAGGTCCAGGGGCCCTTCGAAGGCCTCCAGGAAGACCTGCAGCGCATCGGGAGGGATGTACAGGTCACGCGGCAGGTCGAACAGCGGCTCGCCATAAAGCCGGGCCACGGCGACGTGGTCCACCACCGAAGGCAGCACCTTGTCCAGCCCTTCGGGCGGATCGGCGAGGACAGGACCGTCCTGGCTCATGGGTTCCAGCGCGGTGGCGTGGCGACCGTGCCTGGGAGGGCCGGGGTCAGTACTGGCCCGGTTCCGTCTGGTAGACGTAGGGCTTCTGCGGCACGCGGGCCTTTTCGGCCTGCTGCTGGAATTCGCGGTCGATCTGCTTGTCCCACAGCAGGGCGCGGCCCTTGCGCTGCTCGTCCTCCAGGTGCGGGCGGCTGGACTTGAGCTGCTCGATGAACTGGGTGGCGTCAGAGGTGTAGTGCGGGCGACCGAAAATGGACATGCGCTTCTCTCTCTAGGGAGTAAGTGACCAACAGGGGGTAACCCGGCATTTTACCGGTCTGGCGCGGCCACTGCGGCCAGGGGCTCGACCGAGCGGCTGTCCCAGTTGAGCACGGTCTCGCGCACGGTCATTCGAGGGGCCAGGGTCGGGAACTCGCGCCGGATCACGTCGGCGGCGAACCGGGCCATGAAACGGGACTTGAGTTCGGCACGCGCCCGGTCCACGCCGATGTCCTCGTAGGGCACCGAGGAGAGGATGAGGAAGCCGTCGGACGGGATGCGGCCTGAGGCCATGTTGCCCTCGATGATGGCCGCCGCCTTGCGGATCGGGTCGGCCAGGTCGGGGCTGTAGGGGCCGATGATGAGGGCGACATTGGGCAGATGCAGCCAGTCGAAGCCGCGGCCGACGCAGATCACCCACTCGTGGTGCTCGATGTCCAGCGCGCGCTCGGTCTCGCACAGGGCCTGGATGTGGGCAAGGTTGCCTTCGAGCAGGGGTTGCAGGTCGGCCCGCATGCGCGCGGGCATGTCGGGCAGCAGCTGCTGCAGGCGCGCCGGCAGCCCGGGCAGGTCGGCATCGCACAGGTCGGCCATGGACAGGGTCTGGCCATCCTGGCCGTGCAGCACCAGGGCCTCCTCGTCGGTTTCGAAGCCGCAGACCAGCGGAAAGACCGTGCCATGGCCGGCGCCGAACAGCTGGCAGACCTCGTCGCGGATGCCGAAGGTGTGGGTCATGGCATCGGCGGTGCGGTAGTGAAAACCGGCGCATCCGCGGCGCTCGTCGCCCTTCGAGTAGTGGTAGGTGATCATGAGCAGGGCCTGGCGTCCGCTGCCGACTACCTTGCCGACCGCGGCGGTCAGCGTCTCGCCCAGGTGGGGCCAGCCGAGGTGGAAGATGCCGCCGAGGTTGCGGAAGGGCAGGATGATGCCCTTGGGCGTGCGCGTGGCCACCGGGATGTTGATGCGGCCGTCCATGCACTTGAGCACCAGAATGGCCGTGGGGTGATTGGCCAGGTAGCGCCGGCGCGCGAGCCAGGCCTCGGGGCTGGCGTATTCGCTGGCGTGGCGGCGTGCCAGGTCGAACAGCCAGTCGATGCGTTCCTGGATGGGGCGGTGATGGACGGTGGTCGGCATGTCATCTCCCCATCAGGCCTAGCTCAGAGGCAGGGGTGTAGTTTTTGCTCGAAGCCCGACCGCCGTATCAGTGACAGGGGTTGCTCGTTGAGCCCGGTCATGCTGAGTTTGCCATCGCGCTTTTCCAGTGTCTGGTGCAACTGCTCCAGCGCGTCCAGACCGGTGGTGTCCAGCGATATGAGCTGGCTGGCGTCGAGCACCAGGTGCGTGCCCGGGGGGGCCCACTCCATTTCGGCCGTGAGCGGGTCGATCTTGGCCACGGCACCGAAGAACAGGGACCCGTACAGCCGGTACACCACCTGCCGGCCGTCGCGGGAGACCGGGTCCACGCGGAAGATGCTGCTCTGGCGACGCACGAACAGTACGAAAGCCAGCGCCAGACCCAGCTCCACGGCGACTGTCAGGTCGAAAACGATGGTGACCAGGAAGGTCGAGACCATCATCAGGCGGTAGTGGTTGCTGAACTGGCGCAGGCGCACGAATTCCTTCCACTCGCCCATGTTCCAGGCCACGAACAGCAGCACGCCCGCCAGCACCGCCAGCGGGATGTGCTGGGCCAGCGGGGCCGCCAGCAGCACCACGGCGGCCAGCGTCAGCGCGTGCACGATGCCCGCCACCGGCGAGGTGGCGCCGGAGCGGATGTTGGTGACCGTGCGCGCGATGGTGCCGGTGGCGGGCATGCCGCCGAAGAAGGGCACGACCGCGTTGGCGATGCCCTGGGCCATCAGTTCCTGGTTCGGATCGTGCTTGGGGGCGTCGCCCAGCTGGTCGGCCACGCGGGCGCACAGCAGGGACTCGATGGCGCCCAGGATGGCGATGGTGAGCATGGGCGTGACCAGCTGCTTCACGGTCTCCCAGGAGAAGGCAGGCAGCTCGAAGGCGGGCAGCGACTGCGGGATGCCTCCGAAGCGCGTGCCGATGGTTTCTACCGGCAGCTCCATCAGCCAGGCGGCGAACGAGAGCGTGACCAGCGCCACCACCGGCGCCGGCAGGCGCGATGTGGCGCGCAGCGCGGACACCACCTCGATCTGGTCGAGCTGGCGGCGGAACTGCGAGTCCACCGCCCACAGGCGCGGCCAGATGAACAGGCCGATGACGCATATCACGCCCAGTGCCAGCGCCCAGGGGTTGAAGCTGTCCATGTGCTGGGCGAGGGTGCCGATCTGGTTGAAGAAGTCGGCGGGCATTTTGTCGATTTGCAGACCCAGCAGGTCGCGCAGCTGCGACAGCCCAATGAGCACCGCGATGCCATTGGTGAAGCCGATGACCACGCTCACCGGCACATAGCGCACCAGGGTGCCCAGCCGCAGCAGGCCAAGCAGGAACAGCAGCACGCCGGCACCGGCCGTGGCGATCAGCAGGTTGGCCACGCCGTAGCGCTCGACGATGCCGTAGACGATGACGATGAAGGCGCCGGCGGGGCCGCCGATCTGCACCGAGGTGCCGCCCAGCGCGGCGATGATGAAGCCGGCGATGATGGCCGTCCACAAACCCGCCTCGGGTTTGAGGCCGGAGGCGATGGCGAAGGCCATCGCCAGCGGCAGGGCCACGATGCCCACGGTGGCGCCTGCTCCGATGTCCTTGCCCAGACGCTCCTTGTTGTAGCTGCGAAGATCGGACAGCAGCCGTGGACGGAAGGGCGCCAATGGGGGGAGGTTCATCGACATGAGTCGATGTTACCGCTTGCAACGCGCCTCGGTATAGGGACAGTGCTACCCTAGGCGACACCCCCTGCAAGCAAGGACCGCTTCATGCGATTGATGTCACGTTCCCGCCACATCCTCGGCCGCGCCGCCCTGGCGCTGGCCATGGGCGTGTTCCTGGCGGCCTGCGACCCGAAGGCCATCAGCGAGCTGGAGGAGGGGGTGTCCACCGAGGCGGACGTGCGTGCGCGCTTCGGTCCGCCGGAGGTCGTATGGGAGGGCGATGACGGCGCGGTGATCTACGAGTACAACCGCCAGCCGGAGGGCTACCAGAACTACCACATCACCATCGGCCCCGACGGCACTATGAGCGCTTTGCGGCAGGTTCTCAACGAGCGCACCTTCGCCCAGATCCGGCCGGGCATGTCCATGGAGGAGGTGCGCAGGACGCTGGGGCGGCCGATGAAGGTCGTCGAATACCCGCTCAAGGGGGAGACCCACTACGACTGGCGCTGGCGCAACGGGCCCAACGAAAGCGACTCGCAGGTGTTCACGGTGGTGTTCGGTTCCGGGATGACGGTGGTCTCGACCATGTCGATGCGCGATCCCGATCTGGACCGTCGCCGCTGAAAGGTTCAGTGCGATTGCAGCTGCCGCCAGTCGTCCAGCGCCGGGCGCAGCACCAGCAGCAGTAGCGCCATGGCCAGTGGCAGGGTGCTGATGTATCCGAGCGTCTTGAAGCCGTAGGCGCCGGCGACGCCGCCCACGAAGAAGGCCGCGATCAGGCGCAGGTGCACGTGCAGTCGGCGCCGGTCGGCCAGCACCGGCGGCTGGCCGGGCAGCCGGTTGACGTACAGCAGCTTGCCCAGCTCGATGCCCAGGTCGGTCACTAGGCCGGTGACGTGGGTGGTGCGGATGGTCGCCTTGGAGATCTTCGTGATCACCGCGTTCTGCAGCCCCATGATGAAGCACAGCAGGATGACGGTCGATGGCAGGAGGATTGCCACCTTCTGGCTGATCGCCGTGCCGAACAGCCCGAAGACCAGGAGCAGCAGGGATTCGAGCATCAGCGGCAGGCCGTAGGCGCTGCGCAGGTGGCGGCGCATCCCCCAGTTGACCGTCCACGCCGTGGTCATCGCGCCCAGCAGGAAGGCCAGAAAGGCTCCGAGGCCGGCCACGACCATCGTCAGCTGGCCGAGCACAAGGTTGTCGGCCACCGACGAGACGATGCCCGTCATGTGAGAGGTGTATTGGCCCACGGCCAGAAAGCCGCCGGCATTGGTGGCGCCGGCCACGAAGGCCAGCACCGTGCCCAGCCGCAGATCCGCCTCCGGCGTGCGCTGCACGCTGGTGAAGCCGCGGATGGGGGCGAACATGCGCTTGGCCGTCGTGCTCAGCGCACCCGCATGCCCGGTGTGGCACCGGGCCAGGGTTGCAGCACGAAGATGCCCGGGTGGGCCTTCTCATCACCGTGGCTGGCGGCCAGCACCATGCCCTCGCTGACGCCGAACTTCATCTTGCGCGGGGCGAGGTTGGCGACCATCACGGTGAGCTTGCCAATCAGGTCTTCCGGCTTGTAGGCACTGGCGATGCCGCTGAACACGTTGCGGTGGCGTCCCTCGCCCACGTCCAGCGTCAGGCGCAGCAGCTTGGTCGAGCCTTCGACGGCCTCGCAGTTGACGATCTGCGCGATGCGCAGGTCGACCTTGGCAAAGTCATCGATGGTGATGGTGGGTGCCAGCTCCTCGCCACCCGGGACGGTCTTCTCCGGCTCGGGCGCGGCGGAGGGCTCGAACAGGGCGTCCAGCTGCCTGGACTCGACGCGCTGCATCAGGTGTTGGTAAACACCGATGACATGACCAGCCGGCAGCAGGCTGGCGGCGTCGGCCCAGTCCAGGGGGCCGACCTTGAGGAAGGACTCGACCTGTGCGGCCAGCGCGGGTAGCACGGGCTTGAGGTACAGCGAAAGCAGACGGAAGGCCTGGATGCAGGTGGTGCACACCTCCTGCAACTGCGTATCGGCGCCTTCCTTCTTGGCCAGTTCCCAGGGCTTGTTCTCGTTGACGTACTCGTTGACGCGGTCGGCCAGCAGCATGATCTCGCGCACGGCGCGTGCCGTGTCGCGCTTCTCGTATGCGTCGGCCAGGAGCTCGGCCTGCGCCTGCATGGCCGCCAGCAGTGCCTGGCCTTCGGCGCCGGGCGCGCCCAGCTGGCCGTTGAAGCGCTTGGTGAGGAAGCCCGCGGCGCGCGAGGCGATGTTGATGAACTTGCCGACGAGGTCCGAGTTCACCCGCGCCATGAAGTCCTCGGGGTTGAAATCGATGTCCTCGTTGCGACCGTTGAGCTTGGCGGCAATGTAATAGCGCAGCCATTCGGCGTTCATGCCCAGACTCAGGTACTTGAGCGGATCGAGGCCCGTACCGCGGCTCTTGCTCATCTTCTCGCCGTTGTTGACGGTGAGGAAGCCGTGCACGCAGATGCGGTCGGGCGTCTTGCGGCCGCTGAACTTGAGCATCGCGGGCCAGAACAGCGTGTGGAAGGTCACGATGTCCTTCCCGATGAAGTGCACCTGCTCCAGGTTCGGGTCGGCCATGTAGGCCGCGTAGTCCTCGCCGCGTCGGCTCAGGTGGTTCTTGAGCGCGGCGAGGTAGCCCACGGGCGCATCCAGCCACACGTAGAAGTATTTGCCTGGCGCGTCGGGAATCTCGATGCCGAAGTAGGGCGCGTCACGGCTGATGTCCCAGTCGCCCAGGCCCTCGCTCTTGCTGCCGTCGGGGTTTTCGCGCACGGAGAACCATTCCTTGACCTTGTTGGCCACTTCGGGCTGCACGTGGACGCCATCCTGCGTCCATTCCTGCAGGTATTCGACGCAGCGCGGGTCGGACAGCTTGAAGAAAAAGTGCTCGGACTGCTTGATGACGGGCTTGGCGCCCGAGAGCGCCGAGTACGGCTCGATCAGATCGGTGGGTGCGTAGACGGCGCCGCAGACCTCGCAGTTGTCGCCGTACTGGTCCTTGGCGTGGCAGCGCGGGCACTCGCCCTTGATGAAGCGGTCGGGCAGGAACATGCCCTTGTCCGGATCGAAGAACTGCTCGATCGTCCGGGTCTCGATGAGACCGGCGGCTTTCAGGTCCTTGTAGATGGCCTGGGCCAGCTCGGTGTTCTCCGGGCTGTGGGTGGAGTACCAGTGGTCGTGGCTGATGTGAAAGCCCTCGAGGTACTGCTTGCGACCGGCGGCGATGCCGGCGACGAACTCCTCGGGCGTCTTGCCCGCCTTCTCCGCCGCGATCATGATCGGCGCGCCGTGCGCGTCGTCGGCGCCCATGAAGTCCACCCGGTGGCCGCGCATGCGCTGGAAACGCACCCAGGTGTCGGCCTGGATGTATTCCATGATGTGGCCGATGTGGAAGGTGCCGTTGGCGTAGGGCAGGGCGGTGGTGACGAAAATGCGTCGCTGGCTCATGGCAGCTTTCTTTCTGGTCGGGTCGGAAACGCTGGGAAACCCTCAATTCTAGGCTGTGCATGTCCCCATGGGGCATGGGTGAATGATGTTCCGCGTGCCCCGGGGGTAGACTTTCCGGCCATGGCGCCCCATGCGGATGCGCCGCGACAGATACCCATATCCCCACAGGAGAAGAGATTTCATGCCAGCCGACACCCAGGCGCTGCTCGCCGCGCTGCAGACCGTGATCGACCCGAACACGGGCAAGGACATCGTGTCCACCAAGGCCCTGAAGAACCTGCAGGTGCATGGGGGCGACGTGTCCTTCGAGGTCGAACTGGGCTATCCCGCCAGGAGTCAGGTGCCGGCATTGCGCCGCGGCCTGATCGAGGCGGCACGCAGCGTGCCGGGCGTGGAGAACGTGTCGGTGCAGATCGACACGCGCATCCAGGCTCACGCGGTGCAGCGGGGCGTGCAGTTGCTGCCCGGCGTCAAGAACATCATCGCCGTGGCTTCGGGCAAGGGCGGGGTCGGCAAGAGCACGACCACGGCCAACCTGGCGCTGGCGCTGGCTGCCGAGGGCGCCCGCGTGGGCATTCTTGACGCCGACATCTATGGCCCGAGCCAGCCCATGATGATGGGCATCGAGGGACGGCCCGAGACGCTGGACGGCAAGAGCATGGAGCCGCTGGCCAACCATGGTGTGCAGGTCAACTCGATCGGCTTCCTGGTGGACCGCAACGAGGCCATGATCTGGCGCGGGCCGATGGCCACGCAGGCCCTGGAGCAGCTGCTGCGGCAGACCAACTGGAAGGACCTGGACTACCTGCTGGTGGACATGCCCCCGGGCACGGGCGACATCCAGCTCACCCTGTGCCAGCGCGTGCCGGTGACCGGCGCCGTCATCGTCACGACGCCGCAGGACATCGCGCTGCTCGACGCACGCAAGGGCATCCGCATGTTCGAGAAGGTAGGGGTTCCCATCCTGGGCATCGTCGAGAACATGGCGGTGTACTGCTGCCCGAACTGCGGCCATGTGGAGCATATCTTCGGCGCCGATGGCGGCAGGCAGATGGCGCAGGAGCTCGGGGCGGACTTCCTCGGCTCGCTGCCGCTGAACATGTCGATCCGGGTACAGGCAGACAGCGGCCTGCCCACGGTGGCCGCCGAGCCCGATGGCGAGATTGCCGCGCTCTACCGCACGGTGGCGCGCAAGGTGGCGGTGACGGTTGCCGCCAAGTCCAAGGACTACTCCAGCAAGTTCCCGAGCATCAAGATCTCGAAGGACACCTGATCAGCAATACCGGCGCCGCGCCGGGCGCCGGTCCTGCCTGCCGCATCAGTACCTCAGGTTGCCGCTGGCGTCGATGATGGCCAGCTCCACATAACTGGAGCCGTGATGCGACTGCGGCGTGTAGCGCGCCGTGAACCGGCCGAAAGAGATCTCGCCCGAGGTTTCCATGGTCTTGATGAAGGATTCGGTCGTCAGGTCGCGGCCGGTGCGGCGCAGTCCCTCGACCAGCAGCCGGGCGTGCACGAAGCCCTCGAACTGCGCCGCCGACGCTTGAGCCGCCGGATCCTTGGCCTTGAGCAGCTGCAGGTATTCGCCCACCACCGGGATGGTGGTGTTGCGCAGCGAGGGCATGATCTGGGCCAGGATGACGCCGCGGGCTTTTTCCTTGAGGCCGCCCACGACCGTGTCGGGGTTGGCCACCGAGAAACCGTAGAACGTGGGGCGTGCCGCGGTGGCCTGCACCGCGGCGACGTAGTCCGGGAAGGTGGTGCCGCCCGAGCAGATGATGACCGCCTGTGGACCGAGCTTGGCCGTGGCTTCTGCCGCGGCCGCGAAGTCGGGTTTGGCCGGATCCAGCGCGATTTCGCCGGCCAGGGGCAGGTTTTCTTGCTTCGAGGCGCGGCGCACCTCATCAAGCAGCGCCTTGCCGAAGGCATCGTCCTGATAGAACGCCACCACGCGCGTGACGCCGATCTGGCGCAGCTGCGACACGATCTTGTCGGCCTCGTTGGCGTAGCTGGCGCGAACGTGGAACAGATGGCGGATGTAGCGGTCGCGGAACTGTGAGGCGCCCGTCACCGGACCGAACAGGATGGTCTTCTTTTCGGCCAGGTAGGGCAGCACCGCACCGGTGTGGGCCGTGCCAGTGTTGTGGAACAGGAGGAAAACCTTGTCCTCCTCGACCAGGCGACGCGTGTTTTCGACCGCGCGCTTGACGTCGAAGCCGTCGTCCAGCGCGGTCAGCGTGATCTTGCGGCCGTGGATGCCGCCCTTGGCATTGATGCTGTCGAACAGCAGGCGTGCGCCTTCACCGTATTGCAGGGTCTGCGGGCCGAGCGGACCGGATAGCACCGCCGAGGTGCCAAGACGGATTTCGGTGGCCGTCACTCCCTCGTCACCGGCATGGGCCAAGCTGGCGCCCACCCCGATGGCCAGCGCCACGATGCGTTGCCAGAATTTCATGCTCCTCCTTCGGATGAATTTCCATGTTATCAGTGTGGTTATATTGTGCAATTTGATACAACTTATCACCAATAGGGTTTCCCCCAGTGGCGGGGGTATCCGGGCGGGGAGGGTTCAGCCTGCGCCCTGGCGCTGGCTTTCGAGCTCACGCAGGCGGAAGCGCTGGATCTTGCCTGTGGCCGTCTTGGGCAGTTCGCTCACGAATTCGATGAAGCGCGGGTACTTGTAGGGCGCCAGCTTCTCCTTCACGAAGACCTGCAGCTCGGCCTCGGTGGCCTGCTGACCTGGTTTGAGCACCACGAAGGCCTTGGTCTTGGTGAGGCCGTCGTCGTCGGTCTTGCCGATCACGGCCGCCTCCAGCACGGCCGGGTGCTGCACCAGCGTTGCCTCGACTTCGAAGGGGCTGACGTAGATGCCGCTGACCTTGAGCATGTCGTCGTTTCGGCCGGCATAGGTGTAGTAGCCGTCGGCGTCGCGCACATACTTGTCGCCGCTCTTGGTCCAGGCGCCCTGGAAGGTATCGCGGGTTTTGGCGCGGTTGTTCCAGTAGAGCAGCGCGGCGCTCGGGCCCTTGATGTACAGGTCGCCGATCTGGTCGGGGCCCTCGATCACGGCGCCGTCCTCGTCACGCAGCTGCACTTCATAGCCGGGCACGGGTTTGCCGGTGGTGCCGTAGCGCACGTCGCCGGGGCGGTTGGACAGGAACACGTGCAGCATCTCGGTGGATCCGATGCCGTCGATGATCTCGCAGCCGAAATGCTTGGTCCAGCGCTCGCCGATCTCGCGCGGCAGGGCTTCGCCCGCCGACGAGCACAGGCGAAGCGCCACCTGGTCGCGCGAGGGCAGGTCGGGGCTGGCGAGCATGCCGCTGTAGCCGGTGGGGGCGCCATAGAACACGGTCGGCTTGTGTTCGACGAAACGCCGGAAGCAGGCTTGCGGTGTGGCACGCTCGGCCATCAGCACGATGCTGGCGCCCACGCTCAGGGGAAAGCTCAGTGCGTTGCCCAGACCGTAGGCGAAGAAAAGCTTGGCGGCCGAGAAGACGGTGTCTTTCTCGGTCAGACCCAGCACCGCCTTGCCGTACAGCTCTGCCGTCCACCAGAGATTGGCTTGCGTGTGCACCGTGCCCTTGGGCGCGCCGGTCGAGCCGCTCGAGTAAAGCCAGAAGGCCGGTTCGTCGCCGTGGGTGTCCGCACCCTGGCCTGGCGCCTGCGCCGCCACGAGCGTAGCCCAGTCGTGCAGGCCGGCAGGCACAGGATCGGCACTGCGCGAGACGATGACCTGCCGCACCTCATGCGCGCCATCGGCCATGGCGGTCTGGAGCGTGGGCAGCAACGCGCCGGAGACGATGGCCGCCTGTGCGCGGCTGTCGGCCAGCATGAAGGCATAGTCCTTGGCCGTGAGCAGCGTGTTGACGCAAACCGGGACGATGCCGGCGTGCAGCGCGCCCAGGAAGGTCACGATCCAGTCGCTGCTGTCGTGCATCAGCAGCAGCACGCGGTCCTCGCGGCGCAGGCCAAGGCCCCGCAGCGCGGACGAAAACCGTGCCACCTGGTCAGCCAGCTGCCCGTAGGTGAGGGTGCCTGCGTCATCGATGATGGCTGTCTTGCCGGAGCGGCCGGAGTTGACCGCCATCAGGTGGCGGGCAAAGTTGAAGCGTGCGGGTGGCGGGGTGAGTTCGTCGGGTTGCATGTTTTGTCTCCTTTGTTGTTGTGTCCGCGCTGTCGTCCGGGAGACCGGGGTCAGGGTCTGAAGGCGGTGCCGGTGGTGGCCAGTTCGTCCAGTGCCTCCGTGCTGGCCTGTACCGCGCTGCGGCGGTGGTAGAAAGCCAGCGCACGCAAGCCACCGAGTTCCTCACCGCCGCCGGCGCGTCCCGGGCCGCCGTGCAGGCTCATGGGCATCACGTTGCCGTGACCAGTTTGGCTTGCCGCGACGTCGGGGCTGATGGCGTGCACGCGGCCGTGGCTGTCGGCCAGTTCGGCGGCGGCGCGCGCGATGAACGCCGGGTCGGCGCTGTAGACCGAGGTCACCAGCGAGCCCTCGCCACGGCGAATCAGCTCATAGGCTTGCGCTTCATTGTCGTAGGGCATGAGGGTCGCGACTGGGCCGAACACCTCGACCTCATGCAGCACTCGGGCGCTGACCGGGTCTTTCGTGCCCAGCAGTGTGGGCGCAACGCAGGCGGCCACGGCGGGGTCGGCGTCCACCAGCGGCATGGTCGAGCCGTCGAACAGGACGTCGGCCTCGACCTTGAGCGCGGCAATGCCGGCCTGCACGCTGTCGTGCTGTTCGCGGCTGACCAGCGAACCCATGCGGACGTTCTCGTTTCGGGGGTTGCCGACGGTGGTCCTGGCCAGTTTGGCGGCGATGGCCTGCGCGGTGGCGTCGTAGAGCGCGCGCGGCACGAACACGCGGCGGATGGCCGTGCATTTCTGGCCGCTCTTGATGGTCATCTCCCGCACCACCTCGGCGACCAGCAGGTTGAAGGCTTCACTGCCTTCGGTGGCAGCGGGATCGAGCATGGCGCTGTTGAGACTGTCTGCCTCGATATTGCAGCGCACCGAGCGCTCGGCCACGGCCGGGTGGCTGCGGATGATGCGCGCCGTCTCGGCCGAACCGGTGAAGCTGACGACGTCGAAGGGCTGCAACTGATCCATGAGGCCGGCCGACGAACCGCAGACCACCGACAGCGCGCCGGGCGGCACGACGCCGGCCTCGACCACGTCGGCCACCATGCGCTGGGTCAGCCAGGCGGTGGCGGTAGCGGGCTTGACGATGACCGGCACGCCCGAGAGCAGTGCCGGGGCGGCTTTTTCCCACAGGCCCCAGCTCGGGAAGTTGAAGGCGTTGATGAACAGGGCGACCCCGCGCGTGGGGGTGAGGATGTGCTGTGTCTGGAACACCGGGTCCTTGCCCATGCGGATGCGATCACCATCAAGCAGGCATCGCGCCTGGCCCAGGGATTCGCCCTGCCTGGCGTACAGGCCGAGCGTGAAGATGCCACCGTCGATATCGACGCCCGAATCCCTGGCCGTGGTGCCCGAATTGCGGGTGGCGATGTCGTAATAGGCGTCGCGGTTGGCCTGCAACACCTTGACGATGGCGCCCAGCATGGCAGCCCGCTCGCCGTAAGTCATGGTCCGCAGCGCGCGGCCGCCCTGCTCACGGGCGAAGGCAAAGGCCTCGGCCAGGTCGATGCCGGCGCTGCTCACGCGCACCAGCGGGGTGCCCAGCACCGGGTCCAGCAGTGTGCTGCCCTGGCCGGCGCCCGTTTGCCAGCGGCCGGCGAGGTAGTTGGGAAGCAGGGGAATGTCGGCGGAGGAGGTGCTCATGGTGGTGTCCGGATGCAGCGGTTTGCGTAAATGCCGTGGTCGGATCCACGGAATGACGGTATAAATGCACTATCTTGCTTCCCATAAAGTATGCAATAAAGTGCATGTCGGTGGGGAGATCCGTGACTGGGGTTTACCCTCGGACATCCCTGCCAACAGACGAAAGGCGCCTGCGCCATGACATCCAGCGATACCTTGATCGCCCAACCCGTTGCCCATGCCGGAAACCTTGATGCCGCCGAGGAGCGCCATCCCTTCCTGGTGGCGCTGGGCGAACGTGTGCGCACCCTGCGCTCGCGCAAGGGCATGACGCGCAAGGCGGTGGCGCTGGCGGCCGACGTGTCGGAGCGCCATCTGGCCAATCTGGAGTACGGCACCGGCAACGCTTCCATCCTGGTGTTGCTGCAGGTGGCGCAGGCCCTGCAATGCTCGCTGGCCGAACTGATCGGCGACGTGACGACGTCCTCGCCCGAGTGGCTGCTGATCCGGGAGCTGCTGCAGGGGCGCAGCGAAACCGACCTGCGCCGCGCGCGGGTGCAGCTGGCGGAGCTACTGGGCGCCAGCGGTGGGGTGGATGCCCAGGGGCGGCAGGCGCGCGTGGCGCTGATCGGTCTGCGTGGCGCGGGCAAGTCGACGCTGGGCCAGCGGCTCGCGGACGATCTGGGTTATCCCTTCATCGAGCTCAGTCGCGAAATCGAGCAGTTTGCCGGCTGCAGCATCAGCGAGATCCACAACCTGTACGGTGCCAATGCCTACCGCCGCTACGAGCGGCGGGCACTGGAGGAGGCGATCCAGATCTACCCGGAGGTGGTGATCGCCACCCCCGGCGGGCTGGTGGCCGACTCGGCCAACTTCAACCTGCTGCTGCAGCACTGCACCACGGTCTGGCTGCAGGCTGATCCGGCCGACCACATGGCGCGCGTCGCGGCGCAGGGCGATCTGCGGCCGATGGCGGCCAGCCGGGAGGCGATGGAAGACCTCAAGCGCATTCTGGAGGGGCGCTCGGCCTTCTATTCGAAAGCGGACCTGAGCTTCAACACCAGCGCGCAGCCGCTGGAGGAAAGTTTCATGCGCCTGCGCCGCGAGGTGCGCGAGCTGCTGAAGCTGCCGGTCTGACCAGGGAGGCTCCGGTCGCGGCAGGAGGCGATGCCGGGGTGATCCCTGAACCAAGGGTAAACCCTGTGTGAAATGAACTAAATTGCATTTGACTTCGAGCAAATGCATGCACTATTATTCACATCACGCTTCGCCGCAGCCTGCATCCGAATCCACTGCAACCGCCGTTCCGATCCGAGGAGACATCCATGACCGCCACCGCAGCCGCGCCCCAAGTCGATTACCAGACCCATCCCTCGCGCTACCAGCACGTGCAACTGAGCTTTGATGGCCCCATTGCGACACTGTCGCTGGCCATCAACGAAGATGCCGGCCTGCGTCCGGGCTACAAGCTCAAGCTCAACAGCTACGACCTGGGTGTGGACATCGAACTGCACGATGCCCTGCAGCGCATCCGCTTCGAGCATCCCGAGGTGCGCGCGGTCGTCGTCACCAGCCTGAAGGACCGCGTGTTCTGCTCGGGCGCGAACATCTTCATGCTGGGCCTGTCCAGCCACGGCTGGAAGGTCAACTTCTGCAAGTTCACCAACGAGACCCGCAATGGCATCGAGGACTCCTCGCGCCACTCGGGCCTGAAGTTCGTGGCTGCGCTCAATGGCGCCTGCGCGGGCGGCGGCTACGAGCTGGCCCTGGCCTGTGACGACATCGTGCTGGTGGACGATCGCTCCAGCGCCGTGAGCCTGCCTGAAGTGCCGCTGCTGGGCGTGCTGCCTGGCACCGGCGGCCTGACCCGGGTGACCGACAAGCGCAAGGTCCGGCACGACCTGGCCGACATCTTCTGCACCAGCGTCGAGGGTGTGCGCGGCCAGAAGGCGGTGGACTGGCGCCTGGTGGACGCCATTGCCAAGCCGGCGCAGTTCCAGCAGGTGGTGCGCGAGCGCGCCGAAAAGCTGGCCGCGGGCAGTAGCCGTCCGGCCGGCGCCAAGGGTGTCGAGCTGACGCCGCTGCAGCGCACGATCGGGACCGACAGCCTGACCTACCGTCACGTCACGGTCGGGATCGACCGTGCCAAGCGCCTGGCCACCTTCACCGTGAAGGCACCCCAGGGCGCCCAGCCGGCCGACATCGCCGCCATCGAGGCAGCCGGTGCCGGGTGGTATCCGCTGGAGATGGCCCGTGAACTGGATGACGCCATCCTGCACATGCGCACCAACGAGCTGGACATCGGTACCTGGGTGCTCAAGACCGAAGGTGACGCCGCCGCCGTGCTGCAGATGGACGCCACGCTGCTGGCCAATCGCGAGCACTGGTTCGTCAGTGAGACCATCGGCATGCTGCGCCGCACGCTGGCGCGTCTGGATGTGTCCTCGCGCAGCCTGTTCGCGCTGATCGAGCCGGGCTCGTGCTTCGCCGGCACGCTGGCCGAACTGGCTTTCTGCGCCGACCGCAGCTACCAGCTGGTGCTGCCCGACGAGCCGGCCAAGCAGCCCGTGCTGACCTTGTCGGAGATGAACTTCGGCTTCTTCCCCATGGTCAACGACCAGTCCCGCCTGGCGCGCCGCTTCTACGAGGAAGCCGGCCCGATGGAAGCCGCCCGCGCCGCCATCGGCCAGCCGCTGGACGGCGATGCCGCCCTCAAGCTGGGCCTGGTGACGATGGCGCCCGACGACATCGACTGGGCGGACGAAATCCGCCTGGCGCTGGAAGAGCGTGCGGCGATGTCGCCCGATGCGCTGACCGGCCTGGAGGCCAACCTGCGCTTTGCCGAGAAGGAGAACATGCTCACCCGCATCTTCGGCCGCCTGACCGCATGGCAGAACTGGATCTTCCAGCGCCCGAACGCCGTTGGCGAAAAGGGTGCGCTCAAGGTCTACGGCAAGGGAGATAAGGCGCAATTCGACTGGAACCGGGTGTGAGCCACCCGTCGTCCTGAACCCCCGCCAGTCCCCAATCATTCCATTACCCCACCCGCAGGAGATACCGATGTCCAGCATCAACTACAGCGAGAAGATCCCGAACAACGTCAACCTCAGCGAGGACCGTGCGCTGCAGCGCGCGTTGGAACACTGGCAGCCCAACTACCTGCAGTGGTGGCAGGACATGGGACCGGAGGGTTCGCAGAATTTCGATGTGTATCTGCGCACGGCTGTCAGCGTTGATCCGCAGGGATGGGCGCAGTTCGGCTACGTGAAGATGCCCGACTACCGCTGGGGCATCTTCCTGAACCCCGCCGAACAGGACCGCAAGATCCACTTCGGTGACCACATGGGCGAGGCCGCCTGGCAGGACGTGCCCGGCGAGCACCGCGCCAACCTGCGCCGCATCATCGTGACGCAGGGCGACACGGAGCCGGCATCGGTGGAGCAGCAACGCCACCTGGGCCTGACCGCGCCCAGCCAGTACGACCTGCGCAACCTGTTCCAGGTGAACGTGGAGGAAGGCCGCCACCTGTGGGCGATGGTGTACCTTCTGCACAAGTTCTTTGGCAAGGACGGCCGCGAGGAAGCCGAAGCGCTGCTGGAGCGCAACAGCGGCAATGCCGACAACCCGCGCATCCTGCAGGCCTTCAACGAGAAGACGCCCGACTGGCTAAGCTTCTTCATGTTCACCTATTTCACGGACCGTGACGGCAAGTTCCAGCTGTGCGCACTGGCCGAATCGGCGTTCGACCCGCTGGCCCGCACGACCAAGTTCATGCTGACCGAGGAAGCGCACCACATGTTCGTGGGCGAGTCGGGCGTGGGCCGTGTCATCAGCCGCACCTGCGAGGTGATGAACCAGCTCAAGACCGACGACGTGAACAAGCTGCGCGCGGCTGGCGTGATCGACCTGCCGACCATCCAGCGTTACCTGAACTTCCACTTTTCGGTGACCATCGACCTGTTCGGTGCCGACCAGTCGTCCAACGCCGCCACCTTCTACAGCTCGGGCCTCAAGGGCCGCTACGAGGAGGGCAAGCGCAACGACGACCACATCCTCAAGGGCCAGTCCTACAAGATCCTGGACGTGGTCGACGGTCAGCTGACCGAAAAGGATGTGCCGATGCTCAACGCGCTCAACGAAGTGCTGCGCGACGACTACATCAAGGATTCGGTCGGTGGCGTGGATCGCTGGAACCGCATCATCGAGAAGGCCGGCATCGACTTCCGCCTCAAGGTCCCGCACAAGGCCTTCCACCGCAACATCGGCACACTGGCCGGCGTCAAGGTCAGCCCGGACGGCCGTGTGGTGTCGGACGCCGAATGGAACGCGAAGGTGGGCGAGTGGCTGCCGACCGACGAGGACCGTGCCTACGTCGCGAGCCTGATGGGCCGCGTGGTGGAGCCGGGCAAGTTCGCCAACTGGATCGCCCCGCCGGTGATCGGCATCAACCGCCAGCCGGTGAACTTCGAGTACGTCCGCTTCAACTGACGGCCTTCCGCGCGGTTGCGCGCCGTTCCCTTCCAAGGGCGCCACGTGCGCCGGAAGGGATGCCTGGGGGATGCCCCATGGCAGCGCAGCCCGTCGGACAATCGCGCCAGAGACGAGAAAACCGGAGACCCCGATGAACGCCCCCACGGAAGCCATCATCATCAAGCAGCACCTGATCGATCCCGAGATCTGCAACCGCTGCAACACCTGCGAATCCATCTGCCCGGGGGGGGCCATCACGCACGACTCCCGCAACTACGTGGTCGATGTGGACAAGTGCAACTGGTGCAACGACTGCATTTCGCCTTGCCCCACAGGATCGATCGACAACTACCGCACCGTGGTGCGCGGCCGGGCCTACACCCTGGACGAGCAGCTGGGCTGGGACGAGCTGCCGCCCGAGCTGTCCAGCACCGAGTTGCAGGCCCTCTCGGCCGAGGCGTCCGGTGCCGACGCGCCAGCCGATCTTGGCGTGCAGGAGACCTCAGCCGAGCCGCCCGCCGAGGCGGACCCGACTGGCCAGGAGGCTTTCAACGCCGGCAAGTACGGTGCCACCGTGCCGCCCTGGAGCGCGGCGCACGCCTACACCAACCTGTACGGTCCGCGCGCCGCGCATAAAACCGTGACAGCCACGGTGACCGGCAATGTCCGCGTGACCGAGGTCGGCAAGGAATACGACACCCACCACATCGTGCTGGATTTCGGCAACATGCCGTTCCCTGTGCTGGAAGGGCAGAGCATCGGCATCATCCCGCCGGGCACCGACGGGCAGGGTCGCCCGCACCATGCAAGGCAGTACAGCATCGCCAGCCCGCGCAATGGCGAGCGTCCGGGTTACAACAACCTGTCGCTGACCATCAAGCGCGTGCTCGAGGACCATGACGGCAAGCCCGTGCGTGGCGTGGCGAGCAACTACATGTGCGACCTCAAGGTGGGTGACAAGGTGGAGGTGATCGGGCCCTTCGGCGCGAGCTTCCTCATGCCCAACCACCCGAAGAGCCACATCGTGATGATCTGCACCGGCACGGGCAGCGCGCCGATGCGTGCCATGACCGAGTGGCGCAGGCGCCTGCGCAAGTCGGGCAAGTTCGAGGGTGGCAAGCTGATGCTGTTCTTCGGTGCGCGCACCCAGGAGGAGCTGCCGTACTTCGGTCCGCTGCAGAGCCTGCCCAAGGACTTCATCGACATCAATTTCGCCTTCAGCCGCACGCCGGGCCAGCCCAAGCGCTACGTGCAGGACGCCATGCGCGAGCGCGCCGCCGATCTGGCGCAGCTGCTCAAAGATCCGAACACGTACTTTTACGTCTGCGGGCTCAAGTCCATGGAGGAGGGGGTGGTGCTGGCGCTGCGTGACATTGCCACCGACGCCGGCATGGACTGGGAAGAGATCGGCGAGGCCCTCAAGCGCGAGGGGCGCCTGCATCTCGAAACGTATTGAGAAACTCGCGTTCCGCATCGCATCGCGGCAGCGCGGTGCGGGCACATCGTTCAGCCAGGGGGGCGCGGTGCGGGGGCGTGCCAGCGCGGGTTATACACTTGACGCATCCGGCGTTTCGCACGCCGCTTCCCGTCTGTCCACACGTACCGAGAGCACGCCCCATGAGCCGCGATGTGCATGTCATCGAACACCCCCTGGTCCAGCACAAGCTGACGCTGATGCGCAAGAAGGACACCAGCACCAAGAGCTTCCGCGAGCTGGTGCACGAGCTGTCCGCCCTGCTGGCGTACGAGCTTACCCGCGAGATGCCGATGCAGGAGATCGAGATCGAAACGCCGCTGGAGAAGACGACCTCGCGCGTCATCGACGGCAAGAAGATCGTGCTGGCCTCCATTCTGCGCGCCGGCAACGGCTTCCTCGACGGCATGCTGCAGGTCATTCCCGGCGCGCGCGTGGGCCACATCGGCCTGTACCGTGATCCCGAGACGCTGCAGGCGGTGGAGTACTACTTCAAGATGCCGCAAGGCATGGAAGAGCGCGATGTCATCGTGCTCGATCCGATGCTGGCCACCGGCAACTCGGCCGTGGCGGCGGTGGACCGTCTCAAGAAGACGAATCCGCGTTCCATCCGCTTCGTGTGTCTGGTGACCTGCCCGCAAGGCATCAAGACTTTCCATGACGCCCACCCGGATGTGCCGATCTACACGCCGGCCATCGATCGCGGCCTGAACGAGCACGGCTACATCGTGCCCGGTCTCGGCGACGCGGGCGACCGCATCTTCGGCACGAAGTAAGGGACTCCTCCCCGCGCCGCTGACGCGGCGCCCCTGGACCGGCGGAGATCGGCCTGATGCGGTATGGTTCGGCCATGGTTGCCGCACTTCCTGTCACATCCTGGTCCCTTGGCTGGCGCTCCCTCTGGCGCGACTGGCGCGCGGGCGAGCTGCGCCTGCTGCTGGTGGCCGTCACGCTGGCGGTGGCCGCGCTGACTGCCGTCGGATTCTTCGCCGACCGGCTGCAAAGTGGCCTGAACCGCGATGCGCGGGCGCTGATCGGCGGTGACGCGGTGGTGGCCAGCGACCATGAGGTGCCCCCGGCCTTTGCCGAGCGGGCACAGGCGCTGGGCCTGCGCAGCGTGCTGACCCTGGCATTCCCGACCATGGGACGCGCGCCCGACGAACTGGGCGGGGCCGCGCGCCTGGTCGCGCTCAAGGTGGTGGCACCGGGATACCCGTTGCGTGGCAGCTTGCGCGTGGCGCCGGCACCCGGCGAGCCCGATGCGCCCACCGACACCATTCCGGCACCGGGGACGGCCTGGGTTGACCCCGCGCTGCTGGCGGCGCTGGAGATGCAGGTGGGGCAGGACCTGTGGCTGGGTGACAGGCGTTTCCGCATCAGCCAGGTGATCGCGCTGGAGCCCGACCGGGGGGCCGGCTTCATGAGCTTTGCGCCCCGGGTGATGATCCGCGCCGACGACCTGGCGGCCACCGGGCTGGTCCAGCCGGCCAGCCGCATCACCTGGCGTTTCGCGGTGGCGGGCGACGACGACAAGTCGGTCCGTGCCTTTGCCGACTGGGCCGAGGCCGAGATGGCGAAGCCCGGCGTGCGCGGCATGCGGCTGGAGTCGCTCGAGGGCGGCAGCCCGCAGATGCAGCAGACGCTGGAGCGCGCCGAGAAGTTCCTGAACCTGGTGGCCCTGCTGGCCGCGCTGCTGTCGGCGGTGGCGGTGGCCATCGCCGCGCGGGGATTCGCGCAGCGGCATCTGGACGATTGCGCCATGCTGCGCGTGTTGGGGGTGTCGCAGCCGGTGATGGCCCGCGCCTACGCGATCGAATTCCTGCTGGTGGGGCTGGCGGCCAGCGCGCTGGGGGTGGCAATCGGCTATGCGGTACACCACGTGTTCGTCTGGCTGCTGGCCGGTCTGGTCGAGACGGCGCTGCCCGCGCCTTCGCTGTGGCCGATGCTGCTGGGGATGGGCATGGGGTTGACGCTCATGGTGGCGTTCGGCCTTCCGCCGGTGCTGCAGCTGGCCCGTGTGCCGCCGCTGCGCGTGATTCGCCGCGATATTGGTCAGATCAAACCCGCCACGTTGGCGGTTCTGGCGCTGGGCATCGCCGGTTTTGCCGTGCTGCTGCTGGTGGCCAGCCGCGACCTCTTGCTCGGTGGCATCGCCGTCGGCGGGTTCGGCGCAGCCGTGGTGTTGTTCGCGCTGTTTGGCTGGATTGCCGTGCGCCTGTTGCGCGCCGTCGTGAACGAGACCACAGCGCCGCGTGCGCTGGTTCTGGCCACGCGCCAGTTCTCTGCCCGTCCGGTGTTTGCCGTGGTGCAGGTCAGCGCACTGGCGGTCGGCCTGCTGGCGCTGGTGCTGCTGGTGCTGTTGCGCACCGACCTGATCTCAAGCTGGCGGGCCGCCACGCCACCCGACGCGCCGGACCGGATCGTCATCAACATCCAGCCGGACCAGGGCGAGGCGTTCCGCCAGGCGTTGCAGGAGGCGGGCGTGGAACGATACGATTGGTACCCGATGATCCGTGGCCGCCTGGTGTCCATCAATGGCCAGGCCGTGCAGGCCACGCAGTTCGCCACCGACCGTGCGCAGCGGCTGGTCGAGCGCGAGTTCAACCTCTCGCACGCCACCGACAAGCCCGGGCACAACGCCATCGTCGGTGGTGCCTGGACGCCGGAGGAAGCCGACGGTCTGAGCGTGGAGGAAGGCTTGGCGAAGGAGCTGGGGCTCCAGCTCGGTGACCGGCTGGCCTTCGACATCTCGGGGCAGATCGAGGAGCGCCGCATCACCAGCCTGCGCAAGGTCGATTGGAGTTCGATGCGCGTCAACTTCTTCGTCATCTTCCCGGTGTCGTCCATGCCCGATGCGCCCACCACCTACATCACGGCGTTCCGGGCACCCCAGGGGCAGGCCCGTTTCGACAATGCGCTGGTGCGGCAGTTTCCGAACGTGACCAACGTGGATCTGAGCCAGACCATCGCGCAGGTGCAGCGAGTGCTGGGGCAGGTGATCCGCGCGGTGGAATTCCTCTTCGGGTTCGCGCTGGTGGCGGGCGTGATCGTGCTGCTGGCGACGATGACGGCCACGCGCGGCGAGCGCGAGCGCGAACTGGCCATCTTGCGCGCCGTGGGCGCCCGGTCGTCGCTGCTGCGTCAGGTTCAGCGGATCGAGTTGCTTGGCGTGGGCGTGCTGGCGGGATTCCTGGCCTCGGTCGTGGCGGTGGTGGTGGGCTGGGCGCTGGCCCGGTATGCCTTCCAGTTTGCCTGGCAGCCGCCCCTGCTGGTGCCGCTGGCTGGCAGCCTGGCCGGCGGACTGGTGGCACTGGCGGCGGGCTGGTGGAGCCTGCGCGGCATCCTGAATGCTCCGGTGATGAGGACACTGCGCGAGGTCGCCTGAGGCGCCGACCCGGACAAAGCTTGACGAAGGTCACTGGTCGGTGTGGGGGATTCATGGCATGCTAGAAATCATGACTTCCTTGACCGACACCCAACGACAGTCCCTGCGTGCTGCCCTGGAGGCGCGCAAGGAACAGCTGCTGAGCGAGCTCGACGAAATGCGGCAGAGCCACGCCGAGCGCGTGTCCAATGCCGACAACTCGCCGCAGAACGCTTTTGCGACCGAGGCCAACGAGATGGCGCAGGATACCGTGCGCGATGCCGAGGCACGCCGTGACCATGACGAGCTGGTGGCCGTGCGTGCGGCGCTGCAGCGTCTGGACGATGGCAGCTACGGCGAGTGCATCGACTGTGGCGCCGACATCGGACTGCAGCGCCTGCAGGCCTTTCCGGCAGCACTGCGCTGCATCAACTGCCAGTCCAAGACAGAATCGGCAACGACGGCGCGCTGAGAACCTGGCTGCGCCGTCCTGACGGAGCAGCATGCAGATCGAAGAGAAACCCCAGTACAGCACCCCCTTCGAGTGGATCGGGGGCGAGGAGCGTGTGCGCGCGCTGGTCGAGCGTTTTTACGACCTGATGGACATCGAGCCGGCCTTTGCCGAGTTGCGCGCCACGCATGGCAATACGCTCGACAATGCGCGCCAGAAGCTGTTCTGGTTCCTTTGCGGCTGGCTGGGAGGCCCCTCCCACTACGAAGCCCGTTTTGGCCACCCGCGCCTGCGCATGCGGCACATGCCTTTTGCGATCGGCATCCGCGAACGCGACCAGTGGCTGGCCTGCATGGACCAGGCCATGGGCGAGACGGGCGTGCCCGAAGACCTGCGCGTGCGGCTGCGCGAGAGCTTCTTCAAGACAGCCGACTGGATGCGCAACACCCCGGCCTGACCGGAGGCTTCAACGCGGGGTGATGCCCTGCCAGTCGCTGACCTTGCCGCTGTCGGTCGGGTCGTAACCGGGCAGGGCGGCCAGCCGGGCCTGCACGTCCGGGTCGCGCAGGGCGTCGATCACCTGCCGGATGCCCGGTGTGTCGACCTCCGCTGTCCGGCAGAGCAGGAAGTAACGCTCGGTGATCACCGGGATGAAGTCGAGCCGGAACTGGCGCGCGGGCGGCTCCAGCCCGAAGCCGACATCGGCCATGCCACTGGCCACGTAGGCAGCGACCGCGGCGTGGGTGAACTCACCCTGTTCGAAGCCCGCGATGCCGGCCGGGTCCACCCCCTCCTGGCGAAGCAACACTTCCAGCAGCAGCCGTGTGCCCGATCCGCTTTGCCGGTTGATGAAGCGCACATTGCTGCGCGCCAGGTCAAGCAGGCGGAAAACCTCCTGCGGATTGCCGGCACGCACCATCAGGCCCAGACGCCGGCGGGCAATGTCGATCACCGTCAGCGGCTCATCGGGGAGCCAGCGTGTGTAGTGCGCCAGGAGTTCGTCGTGCAGCGGTCCGATGGGCAGGTGCAGGCCCGCCAGGTCGGCGTCGCCATCGTGCAGCGCGGCCATGGCGGCCGAGGTGCTGGCGTAGGTCAGCTCGGGCCGCTGGCCATGGGCGCCCAGGTGCTCGATCAAGCGCTCGATGGCGAAGCCGTGACTCGCGTGCACGCGCAGCAGCGGTGCCTGGTCCGAGAGCGTGCGGTGCAGTTCGGCGGCCAGTTCGGAGGCGAGCGAGTCGAGGGCGGGCTTGAGGCGCGCCAGGATGCGGTGGTCGGCCCAGACGATCTTCTCGCCGAGTGCGGTCAGGGTCGAACCCTTGCCCCGTGCCATGTGCAGCAGGGGAGCCTTGAAGTGCGCCTCGCCCTGGCGGACCAGATCCCAGGCGTGGCGGTACGACAGGCCCAGCGCGCGCGCTGCCGTGGCCAGGCTGCCCGAGGCGTACACCTGCACCAGCAGCTCGATGAGCCGCGGTGACAGGGGCGGGCTGTCCGGGTCCTGGATGGTCCAGGTGGGGCGTATCGAAATCTGTTTCATCGGGGTTGACCCTTATGAGCCGGAGTTCCGGTTCTGTGGCGCGAACGCTCATATTGCGCCATTGGCCGGGATGCAGGACGATTGGGCAAAGCCCGGTCACGGCGATGGATTATTGGCGATCATGGCCGGCGCGTTTGGACCAGACCATGCCCACGAACTCACAGACCCTGCCGCAGGAGCATGCCGCCTTGCTGGCCTCCCTGATCGAGCGCCACCGGAATACCCCCGGCGCGCTGCTGCCCTTGCTTCATGACGTGCAGGAAGCGCTGGGCCACGTGCCCGGCGAGGCCGTCGGGCCCATCGCCCGCGGACTGGGGTTGTCGCGGGCCGAGGTGCATGGGGTGGTCACCTTCTACCATTTCTTCCGAACCACGCCGCCGAAACCCCATGTCGTGCAGGTGTGCCAGGCCGAGGCCTGCCAGGCCTGCGGGGCGGGCGAGCTGATGGCGGCGGCGCGCGCACTGGCCGACAGCGATGCAGGGCGCGAGCGCGTCACGCTGGAGCCGGTTTACTGTCTGGGCCTGTGTGCCACCTCGCCAGCCGTCATGATTGACGGCCGTGTGCATGGCCGGGTCAGCCCGTCGCGGCTGGGCACGTTGATGCAGTCGCTGGGGGTGCGGTCATGAGCGCGGATCGCCGGGTGACGGTATATGTCCCGTGCGATTCGGCCGCGAGGGCGTTGGGTTCGGACGAGGTGGCGGCTGCCATAGCTGCGTGTGCACGGGATCGTGGCCTTCAAGTGCGCGTGGTGCGCAACGGCTCGCGCGGCATGTTCTGGCTGGAGCCGCTGGTGGAAGTGCAGACCGCGCAGGGACGTGTGGCCTACGGGCCGGTCGACGTGGACGTCGTGCCATCGCTGTTCGACGCTGGCTTTCTGGAAGGGGCTGCGCATGGGCTTGGCCATGGCCTGACGGAGGAGATCCCGTATCTGGCGAAGCAGGAGCGCCTGACCTTCCGGCGCATGGGCATCACCGATCCGCTCAGCCTGGAAGACTACGAAGCCCATGAGGGATGGCAGGGATTGCGGCGTGCCCTGCAGCTGGGCGGAGATGCGGTGGTGCGCGAGGTCACCGAGTCGGGCCTGCGCGGACGCGGTGGCGCAGCTTTTCCCGCGGGCATCAAATGGACGACGGTGCGTCAGGCCTCGGCCGGGCAGAAGTACGTGGTCTGCAATGCCGACGAAGGGGACTCGGGCACGTTTTCCGACCGCATGATCATGGAGGGCGACCCCTACGTGCTCATCGAGGGCATGGCCATTGCCGGCATCGCGGTCGGGGCGACGCAGGGCATCATCTACGTGCGGGCCGAGTACCCTCAGGCCATCGACACGCTGACCGAGGCCATCGTCCGCGCCACCCGCGCCGGCTGGCTGGGCGACGACGTGGCCGGTTCCGGGCATGCCTTCCACCTGACGGTGCGCAAGGCGGCGGGCGCCTATGTGTGCGGCGAGGAAACCGCCATGCTTGAAAGCATCGAAGGGCGGCGCGGCGTGGTGCGCGCGAAGCCGCCGCTGCCGGCGCTGGCGGGGCTGTTCGGGCGGCCCACGGTCATCAACAACGTGATCACCCTGGCGACCGTGCCGGTGGTGCTGGCGCGCGGTGCAGGTTTCTATCGTGATTACGGTGTTGGCCGTTCGCACGGCACACTGCCGTTCCAGTTGGCCGGCAACGTGCGGCACGGCGGTCTGGTGGAAAAAGCCTTCGGTCTGACGCTGCGCGAACTGCTGTTCGACTTCGGTGGCGGCACGCGCAGCGGCCGTCCGGTCAAGGCGGTGCAGGTGGGCGGTCCGTTGGGTTCCTATGTGCCCGAACACCAGTGGGACGTCGCGCTGGACTACGAAGCCTATGCGGCCATGGGTGCCGTGGTCGGCCACGGCGGCATCGTGGTGCATGACGACCGTGCCGACATGCGCCAGCTGGCGCGCTATGCGATGGAATTTTGCGCGCTGGAGAGCTGCGGCAAGTGCACGCCCTGCCGCATCGGCAGCACGCGTGGCGTCGAGGTGATCGACCGCATTGCCCTCACGGACGGCGCGCGGCGCGAGCAGCAGGTGACGCTGCTGCGCGAGCTGTGCGACACGATGCTGCACGGAAGCCTGTGCGCGATGGGCGGCATGACCCCCTATCCCGTGCTCTCGGCGCTGGACCACTATCCGCAGGATTTCTTCGCACCGGCGGCGCAGGACAAGTCGGCACCCGTCGCGGGCGCCTGAAGGAGGAACCGATCATGACGATGCATCACGACATCGACTACGGCACGCCGGCCAGCCAGTCCACGGAAATGGTGGCGCTTTCCATCGACGGCCGCCGCGTGCAGGTGCCCCAGGGAACCTCGCTCATGCGGGCAGCGGTCGAGGCGGGCATCCAGGTGCCCAAGCTGTGCGCGACCGACATGCTGGAGCCCTTCGGTTCCTGCCGCCTGTGCCTGGTCGAGATCGAAGGCCGCCGCGGGTACCCTGCCAGCTGCACCACACCGGCCGAGGGCGGTATGGTGGTGCGCACCCAGACGCCCAGGCTGCAGCAGCTGCGCAAGGGCGTGATGGAGCTGTACATCAGCGACCATCCTCTCGATTGCCTCACCTGCAGCGCCAACGGCAACTGCGAGCTGCAGACGCAGGCCGGCGTGGTCGGCCTGCGCGAGGTGCGCTATGGCGTGGGCGCCACCGAGGTGGATGGCGTCTGCGGTGCCCACCACACGCAGTCGGCCAAGGACGAGTCCAATCCCTATTTCACCTACGACCCGGCCAAGTGCATCGTCTGCAACCGCTGCGTGCGCGCCTGCGAGGAGGTGCAGGGGACCTTTGCCCTCGCCATCTCGGGCCGGGGTTTCGACAGCCGCGTCTCGCCGGGCCAGGACCAGGTCTTCATGGACAGCGACTGCGTGAGCTGCGGCGCCTGCGTCCAGGCCTGCCCGACAGCCACGCTGGAGGAAAAGACCGTCATCGAACTGGGCCAGCCCGAGCACAGCGTCATCACCACCTGCGCCTATTGCGGTGTCGGTTGCGCGTTCAAGGCCGAGATGAAGGGCAGCACCGTGGTGCGCATGGTGCCGTGGAAGGACGGCAAGGCCAACGAAGGGCACAGCTGCATCAAGGGCCGCTTTGCCTGGGGCTACGCGACGCACCCGGACCGCATCACCCGCCCCATGATCCGTGCCAGCATCCACGACCCCTGGCGCGAGGTCGGCTGGGACGAGGCTCTTCGCTACGCGGCCGGCGAGTTCAAGCGCATCCAGGCCCGGTACGGCAAGGACGCGGTCGGCGGCATCACTTCCAGCCGCTGCACCAACGAGGAAATCTACCTGGTGCAAAAGCTCGTGCGCGCGGCCTTCGGCACCAACAACGTCGATACCTGCGCGCGCGTGTGCCACTCGCCCACCGGCTACGGCCTGGGCCAGACCTTCGGGACCTCCGCCGGTACGCAGACCTTCGCCAGCGTGCGCCACGCCGACGTGATCCTGGTGATCGGCGCCAACCCCAGCGACGCGCATCCGGTGTTCGCCTCGCGCCTGAAGCGGCGCATCCGGCAGGGCGCGAAGCTGATCGTCGTCGATCCGCGCCGCACCGAGCTGGTGGATGCGCCGCACGTGCGCGCCACCCACCACCTGGCGCTGCGGCCCGGCACCAACGTGGCGCTGATTACCGCGATGGCGCACGTGGTCGTGACCGAAGGCCTGGTCAACGAGGCCTATGTGGCCGAGCGCTGCGACCGCAAGAGCTTCGACGAATGGCGCGACTTCGTGGCGCGGCCCGAACACGCGCCCGAGGCCTTCGAGGCCGTGACCGGCGTGCCGGCCGCCGAGGTGCGCGCTGCGGCGCGCCTGTATGCGCAGGGGCCGAACTCCGCCATCTACTACGGGCTCGGCGTGACCGAGCACGCACAGGGTTCGACCATGGTCATCGGCATCGCCAACCTGGCCATGGCCTGCGGCATGGTCGGCCGCGAAGGCGTGGGCGTGAATCCGCTGCGTGGCCAGAACAATGTGCAGGGCAGCTGCGACATGGGCAGCTTTCCGCACGAGCTGCCGGGTTACCGGCACATTGCCGACACGACGGTGCGCAGCCAGTTCGAAGCTGCGTGGGGCGTGGACCTCAGCCCGGAGCCGGGACTGCGCATCCCGAACATGTTCGACGCCGCGCTGGCCGGCAGCTTCAAGGGCCTGTACTGCCAGGGCGAGGACATCGTGCAAAGCGATCCCAACACGCAGCATGTGGCTGCGGCGCTGGAGGCCATGGAATGTGTCGTGGTGCAGGACATTTTCCTGAACGAGACGGCCAAGTACGCGCACGTGCTGCTGCCGGGCAGCTCCTTCCTGGAAAAGGATGGCACCTTCACCAATGCCGAGCGGCGCATCAGCCGTGTGCGGCAGGTGATGCCACCGCTGGCCGGCCTGGCCGACTGGGAGGTGACGGTGAAGCTGGCCAATGCGCTGGGCTATCCTATGCGCTATGAGCACCCGGAACAGATCATGCAGGAAATCGCCGCGCTGACGCCCAGCTTCGCCGGCGTGAGCTACGAGAAGATCGAACGCCTGGGCAGTGTGCAGTGGCCGTGCAACGAGGCCACGGACGAGGCTGGTACGGCCATCATGCACGTGGGCGGATTTGTGCGCGGCAAGGGGCGCTTTTTCAACACGGCCTACGTGCCCAGCGATGAAAAGGTCACGCCACGCTACCCGCTGTTGCTGACCACCGGACGCACGCTCACCCAGTACAACGTGGGCGCGCAAACGCGCCGCACGCCCAACAGCCAGTGGTTTGACGAGGACCGCCTCGACATCCACCCGCATGACGCGGCCGAGCGCGGCATTGCCGACGGCGACTGGGTGGGGGTGGAAAGCCGTGCTGGCCAAACCGTGCTGCGCGCGCGCGTGACCGACAGCATGCAGCCGGGCGTGGTCTGGACCACCTTCCATTTCCCCGAGTCGGGGGCCAACGTCATCACCACCGACAGCTCGGACTGGGCAACCAATTGCCCCGAGTACAAGGTGACGGCTGTGCAGGTGGCCAAGGTCATGCAGCCCTCGGACTGGCAGCGCCGCTTTGCCTCCTTCGACCGCGAGCAGCAGGATCTGCTGGTGCGGGCACGAAAGGCCGAGGTGGTCGGCAAATGACGGAAGCCGCAGACATTCGCCCAGACGCGTCCATCGAGTCCGTGCCGACCTGGCGCGAGGTGCGGGTGCATGACGTCTCGGGGCAGGAACGCGCCGACCGCCTGGCCGAGGAAGTGCCGGTGGCGCTCGTGATCAACGGTATTTCGCACGCCGTGATGCTCTGCAGTCCCTGCGACCTGGAGGATTTCGCGCGCGGCTTTGTCTTCACGGAAGGGCTGGTGGACTCGCTGTCGGATGTGTACGGCGTCGATGTGCTGCCCGTGGTCCAGGGGATTGAATTGCGGGTGCAGGTTTCAGCGGAAACCGAATGGCGCCTGCGCGAGCGGCGACGCACGCTGGCCGGCCGCACCGGCTGTGGCCTGTGCGGCACCGACAGCCTGGACCAGGTGCACCGGCCGCTGCGGCCCCTGACCGGCGTTCCCGTGTCCACGGCCGCGGTGCTGAACGCGCACCGCACGATGCCCGAGTGGCAGCAGCTGCAGCAGCGCACGGGTGCCACCCACGCCGCCGCCTGGTGTGACCTCGGCGATGGCACGGTGCGCCTGGTGCGCGAGGACGTGGGGCGCCACAACGCGCTGGACAAGCTCATAGGCGCCCTGATGAAGCAGGGCACAGATTGCTCCCAGGGATTTGTCTGCATCACCAGCCGGGCCAGTTTCGAGATGGTGCAAAAGTGCGCCGTGGCCGGCATCGCCACACTGGCCGCCGTGTCGGCACCAACCGCTCTGGCGGTCGACGTGGCGCGCGACAGTGGCGTGCTGCTGATGGGCTTTGTGCGGGGCAACTCCCTGGCCACCTACACCCATCCCGAACGCCTGGGCTGACGGACGAAGACACGATGGACGCTGCCAATCTCATCCGCATGGCCAACCGCATCGGCCAGTTCTTCGATGCCATGCCCGACCGTGCCGAGGCCGTGGAGGGTGTGGCCACGCACATCCGCAAGTTCTGGGAACCCCGCATGCGCCGCGCGCTGCTCGATCACGTGGATACCCAAGGCGCCGAAGGCCTGCACCCGCTCGTGATGGCGGTGGTGCAGGAGCGTCGCGAGCAGATCGCCTGACGTGCCGGACCCACCCGTTCAACCGCCAGCGCGAGTCGCAGGCGAAGCGGGGCGCAGCAGCACCACCAGCGCGCCGGCGCCGCCGTCGACTGGGCGCGCCTGCACGAAGGCCATCACTTCCTGCTTCTGCACCAGCCAGCGCAGCACGCGTCCCTTGAGCACCGGGACACGCCCCGGGGAACCGAGGCCCTTGCCGTGCACCACGCGTACGCAGCGCACGCCGGCGCGGTGCGATTCCGTGATGAAGCGGCCCAGTGCCTCGCGGGCATCGTCGGTGCGCAGGCCGTGCAGGTCGATCTGGCGCTGGATGCTCCAGTGTCCCGAGCGCAGGCGGGCACTCACGTCTGCCCCGATGCCGGGGCGGCGGTAGCTCAGCTGGTCGTCCGTGTGCAACAGGGTTTCGACGTCGAATTCGTCGGAGAGTGCCTCGCGCATCACCGCTGCCTCATCGAGCTGGCGCTGCAGTGGGACCGGTTGGGGTGCGGGCGGTGCATGTTCGACCCGCGATGCCGTCTTCAGTGGGCGGACCGGTCCGACGCTGAGCGCGAACAGGCGTTGCTCGCGCTCGGCGCGCCGTCGGCGTTCCTGCTCGGCCGCCCGGGCGAGCTCGGCCGCGCGGGCGCGTGCCTGCAGCTCGTCCCGCAGCGCGCGCAGGTCGGCCAACGAATTCCACTTCATGACCCCCATTGTGGCGCAGCGCCCAAACCCCTTTGGGACGCTATGGCGCTTCAGACCAGGCCCATCTCGGCCATCGACACGGCCTGACGGCGGGTGACGACGAAATGGTCGAGCACGCGCACGTCCACCAGGGCCAGCGCGGCCTTGAGCGACTGGGTGAGCGACTCGTCGGCGCGCGATGGCCGGGCCTCGCCGCTGGGGTGGTTGTGCGCAAGCACCACGGCCGCTGCATGGTGGTGAAGGGCGCGCAGCACCACTTCGCGCGGATAGACACTGGTCTGGGTCAGGGTGCCGCGAAACAGCTCTTCCAGCACGATGAGCCGGTTCTGGCTGTCCAGGAAGAGCACGCAGAACACCTCGTGCTCGCGGCCGCCCAGCTGAAGCTGCAGGTACTCGCGCACGGAGGCCGGGCTGTCGAACAGGGGCTGCTGGCGCAACTCCTGCGCCAGGGCGCGGCGTGAAAGCTCCAGCACCGCCGACAGCTCGGCCCGCTTGGCCGGCCCCAGGCCCTTGACCCGGCCCAGCACCTGTGGCGGCGCGTGCAGCAGGCCCGCCACGCCGCCGAGCTCGCCCAGTACCTCGGCCGCCAGCTGCATCACGTCCTTGCCCTTGAAGCCCGTGCGCAGCAGCAGGGCAACGAGCTCGGTGTCGCTCAGGCTGGCGGCACCTCGGCTGAGCAGCTTCTCGCGCGGGCGGGCATCGGCGGGCAGGCCCATGACCCCGGGGCGCACGGGTGCTTCCATGTGCGATTTCCTCCCTGTCGGGCCTGTTTTTACAATAGATGCCTGAAGTGGCGCGATGCCATATCCCCCAGCTTGATGACGAAGTGCGGCGCACGAGAGGCGTCATCCCTGCCCCCGGAGGCGCAATCCAACATGTCCACAGTCCAAGAAGGCTCCTTTCTGACCCTGCATTACCGCCTCAGCGGCCCTGACGGCCAGGTGGTGATCGACACCTTCGAGGGGCAGCCCGCCACCCTGAGCATCGGCGGCGGTGAGCTCTCGCCCGCGATCGAGCAGCGCCTGATCGGCCTGGAAGAGGGCGCGCACGCCGTGATCGAGCTCGCCCCGGGCGAGGCATTTGGCGAACGTCAGCCCGAGATGGTTCAGTGGGTGGCGCGCAAGCTGCTCGACGAACTGGGCGACCCGCACGAGCAGTACGCCGAGGGCGATGTCGTGCAGTTCCCCACCCCCGACGGCCTGGGCAGCTATGCCGGCGCCGTGCGCGAGGTGCGCGCCGACGGCGCGGTGCTGTTTGACTTCAACCACCCGCTGGCCGGGCTGCCGGTGCGCTTCGAGGTGCGCCTGATCGGGGTGCTGTGATGATGCAGGAAATCCTTCTGGCCGAGCCGCGTGGCTTTTGCGCGGGCGTGGACCGCGCCATTGAGATCGTCGAGCGCGCTTTGGCCAAGTTCGGCCGTCCGATCTACGTGCGGCACGAGATCGTGCACAACACCTATGTGGTCAATGACCTCAAGGGCAAGGGCGCGATCTTCATCGAGGAGCTGGACGAGGTGCCGCCGGGTGCCACGCTGGTGTTCTCCGCCCATGGCGTGAGCAAGGCGGTGCAGGAAGAGGCCGGCCGGCGGGGTTTCCGCATTTTCGATGCCACCTGTCCGCTGGTCACGAAGGTGCATGTGGAGGTGGCCAAGCTCGCGAAGGAAGGCTACGAGTTCCTCATGATCGGCCACAAGGGGCACCCCGAGGTCGAGGGCACGATGGGCCAGCTCAGCGAAGGCATTCACCTGGTCGAGGACGAGGCGGATGTGGCCAGGGTGCAGCCGCGCCAGACGGAAAAACTGGCTGTCGTCACACAGACCACGCTGAGCGTGGACGACACCGCCGGCATTCACCGGGCCATCCGCGCGCGTTTTCCGAACGTGCGCGAGCCCAAGCAGCAGGATATCTGCTACGCCACCCAGAACCGCCAGGATGCGGTGAAGATCCTCGCGCCGCAGGTGGACGTGGTCATCGTCGTCGGCAGCCCGACCAGCTCCAACAGCAACCGCCTGCGCGAGCTGGCCACGAAACTCGGCACACCGGCCCACATGGTGGACAGCGCGGACGAGCTGCGTCCGGGGTGGTTCGAGGGCAAGTCCCGTGTGGGCCTGACGGCGGGCGCCTCGGCACCGGACATCCTGGTGCAGCAGGTGATCGAACGCCTGCGAGAACTGGGCGCGGTGTCCGTGCGCCGCATGGACGGCCTGACCGAAACCATCAAGTTCCCCCTGCCCAAGGGCCTCAAGATCGAGGGTGGCGAGAGCATCGCCCACCTGCGCTGAACGGTCGGCGCGGTGGCGCCCCGGTGCACCGGCTGCCCAACCTACAATCCCAGTCATGCTAGACATCCTCCTCCTCCGCAAAGACCTGGACGCCGTCGTCGCGCGCCTGGAAACCCGCAAGAAGCCGCAGCCGTTCCTGGACGTCGCCGCCTTCCAGTCGCTGGAGAACGAGCGCAAGGCCCTTCAGACGCGCACCGAAAGCCTGCAGGCGCAGCGCAACAGCCTGTCCAAGCAGATCGGCATGCTCAAGGGCAAGGGGCAGCACGCCGAGGCCGAGGCGGTGATGGCCCAGGTGGCCGGGATCAAGGCCGAGCTGGATACCTCGGCAGCGCGGCTGGACGTGATCCAGTCCGAACTGCAGTCCCTGCTGCTGGCCGTGCCCAATCTGCCGCACGAGAGCGTGCCGGTCGGTGCCGACGAGCATGACAACGTGGTCGTGCGCGAGTGGGGTACGCCGCGCAGCTTCGATTTCGAGGTGCGCGATCACGTGGACATCGGCGAGAAGCTGGGGCTCGATTTCGACGCCGGCGTCAAGCTCGCCGGCGCACGCTTCACGTTCATGCGCGGCCAGATCGCGCGCCTGCACCGCGCACTGGCGCAGTTCATGCTGGACGTGCAGACGCAGGAGCACGGCTACACCGAGTGCTACACCCCTTACATCGTCAACGCCGAAACGCTGCAGGGCACCGGCCAGCTGCCCAAGTTTGAAGCCGACCTGTTTGCCGCCAACAAGGGTGGCCAGGAGGGGGGCGACGACCACC
This sequence comes from Pseudomonadota bacterium, assembly GCA_023415035.1. Classification (GTDB taxonomy): domain Bacteria; phylum Pseudomonadota; class Gammaproteobacteria; order Burkholderiales; family Burkholderiaceae_C; genus Hydrogenophaga. The sequence continues at coordinate 45,594 of JAEZLX010000204.1, forward strand.
AGGCGCTGTACCTGATCCCGACCAGCGAGGTCACACTGACCAACACCGTGCGGGGAGACATCCTGGCCGAAACTGACCTGCCGGTGCGCCTGACCGCTCACACGCCGTGCTTCCGCTCGGAGGCAGGCAGCGCCGGCCGCGACACGCGCGGCATGATCCGTCAGCACCAGTTCGACAAGGTCGAGATGGTGCAGATCGTGCATCCCGAGAAGAGCTACGAGGCGCTGGAAGAGATGACGGGCCACGCCGAGGCCATCCTGCAAAAGCTCGGGCTGCCCTATCGGGTGGTGAGCCTTTGCACCGGCGACATGGGCTTTGGCGCCGCCAAGACCTATGACCTGGAGGTGTGGGTGCCGGCGCAGGGCGTGTACCGCGAGATCAGTTCGGTCTCCAACTGCGAGGCCTTCCAGGCCCGCCGCCTGCAAGCGCGCTTCAAGAACGCACAGGGCAAGAACGAGCTCGTGCACACGCTCAACGGCTCCGGTCTGGCCGTGGGCCGCGCCCTGGTGGCCGTGCTCGAGAACTACCAGAATGCCGACGGCAGCGTGACGGTGCCCGAGGTGCTCAGGCCCTACATGGGCGGCCTGACGCAGCTGACACCGGCCTCCTGATACCGGGATGGGGCGCGGCTGACGCCCCATTCATGGGGGCGGGCCATGCTGGCGTGTCCCCCGCGGGTTACTTCTCGTCGGTGAAATCCAGGCCCGGCGCAGACCTTTGGGCGATCTGCGCGGCGGCATTTTTGCGCACCTGGCGCACGATCATCCGCAGCAGGGCAACTTCCGCCTCTGACAGACCTTCAAGGATGTCGTGGTTGGAGTCCACGGCGATCTTGAGCAGCTGTGGCTTTTTCTGGCGCGCCATCTCGGTGACGAACACGCGCAGCTTGCGCCGGTCCTCGGGGTCCTTTTCAAACCTGACCAGTCCGTCCGCTTCCATGGCGCGCAGCATCTGCAGCATGGACGGCGCGGTCATGCCCAGCCGGTCGGCCAGTTCGCGCTGTGTCAGGCCCTCACGCTCCCAGAGCGCGCGCAGCACGAACCAGGCGCCGTTGCGCACGCCGTGCGATGCCAGCCGCTGATAGAGCAGCCGCTTGATGTGCCGGGCCGTGTCAGAGAGCAGAAAACCTACGCTCTCCTCCAGAGACTCATCGAATCCGGGCCGTGCGTTGGACGTGCCTTGGCGATCTGTATCCGTCATTCATCACCCTTTAAACATTAGGAACTTATCTTTTATGCCTTGATTTTCTGAATAAAATATAGTTATTTAGTGCTAAAAAATACCTTTAGTAGGGGTAAACACCTAAAATTGGCTTGTCGATAAATTAGTATCCTAACTAATATGACGAGCCAAGCAATGAATCTCACTGTCGCCTGTGGCGACTACGACCGTGTCCGGCCACTGAAGGACGAAACCGTCCGGGTGGATGGGGCACGGCTGAACATTCTCTCCCTGACGCCGGAAGAGATTTTCTTCCGGGCATTGGGTCACGCGGAATTCGACGTCTGCGAACTGTCGCTTTCGTCCACGCTGATGCTGCTTTCGCGCGACGCATGCCCCTACACCCCGCTGCCCATCTTCCCATCGCGTTCGTTTCGCCACTCGTGCATCTATGTGCGCCATGGTGCCGGCATCGAAAAACCGGAAGACCTCCGGGGACGGCGTGTGGCGATTCCCGAGTACCAGGTCACGGCGGCCATGGTGGCGCGCGGCATCCTGGCCGATGAATACGGCGTGCAGCCCTCGGACGTGGAGTGGGTGCAGGCAGGCCTCTTCGAGCCGGGGCGGGAAGAGAAGGTGACGTTCACCTCACCGGCAGGCGTCACGCTGCGGCGGGTGACCGACCGCAACTGCACCGACCTGTTCGAGTCGGCCGAGGTCGATGCGCTGATCGCGCCGCGTGCGCCGGCCGGCTTCGACCCCGCGGGCAACGGTCTGATCCGGCGCCTGTTCCCCGATCCGGTGGTGGTCGAGGAAGCCTATTACCGCAAGACGGGCATCTTCCCGATCATGCACTGGCTGGTCATCCGCAACGACCTGCTCGAGCGCCATCCCTGGCTGCCGGCGAGCCTGGTCAAGGCCTTCACGCGCGCCAAGGACATGGCGCTGGCCGAACTGGCGGACGTAACCGCCCTGAATGTGGCGCTGCCCTTCCTGCCCTCGCATGTGAGCGCGGCGCATCGACTGTTCGGCCCCGACTTCTGGCCCTACGGACTGGAGGCCAACCGCAAGACGCTTGAAGCGCAGGTGCGCTGGTCCTGGGAGCAGGGGCTTTCCGCACGCCAGATCGATGTTGACACCCTTTTTCCCCCGCAAACCTTGGCCAGCTTCAAGGTTTGAGCACATTTTCCCAGGAGAACGCCTTGACGCCTGAACTTCAGCAGAAAGCGCATGAGCTCTATGCGCTGTACTCGGAAGCGATCAGCGACGACCGTCTGGAAGACTGGCCCGACCTGTTCGTTGACGACTGCCAATACCGCCTGATCAGCCGCCAGAACCACGACCGAGGGCTGCCGCTGGCCACAATCCTGTGCGAAAGCCGTGGCGCGCTGGTCGACCGCGTGACGGCCATCCGCAACACCATGGTCTTCCAGCCGCGCAGGGTGGCGCACACCTTCAGCAATCTGCGCATCGTGTCCGGCGAGGGTGACGAACTGACGGCGCGCAGCATGTTCTGCGTGTGGCAGACGCTGACGGATGGCCAGACCCGGCTGCAGATGGTGGGACGCAGCTTCGACCGGCTGGTTCGGGACGGCGATTCGCTGAAGTTCCTGGAGCGCCTGGCCGTCTTTGATTCGGAGCTGGTGCCCGGCTCCATCGTCTATCCCGTTTGACAGTGAGCGACAGCATGAAAGAAGACGTCATCCAGATGCCATCGAATGGCCGCCAATCCCGCGAATGGCCGACAGAGGACTGCTCGCGCATTCCGAACTGGGTTTATTCCGATCCCGACAACTACCAGCGCGAGCTTGAGCGCATCTTCTACGGCCCGTTCTGGACCTTCGTGGGTCTGGAGTGCGAGGTGCCCAACCCCGGTGACTGGAAGATGGCGGTGATCGGCGAGCGCGAGGTGCTGCTCACCCGGTCCAAGGACGGCTCGCTGCATGTGCTGCTCAACAGCTGCGCCCACCGCGCGGCGCAGGTGTGCGCGGGTAAGTTCGGCCATGCCAAGACGCTGGTGTGCCCCTACCACCAGTGGGCGTACGACATGAGCGGACAGCTCATCGGCGTGCCGTTCCGCCGCGGCATGAAGGGCAAGGGCGGCTTCCCGGAAGACTTCGATCCGAAGCAGCACGGGATGCGGCGCCTGAAGGTGGACACGCTCAACGGCGCGGTGTACGCGTCGTTTGACGAGCGCACGCTGCCGCTCAAGGACTACTATGGTCCGGAGCTGTATGCACGGATGACGCGCGTGCTGGATGGCCGTCCGCTGAAGGTGCTGGGCTACCAGCGCCAGCGCGTGCGCGGCAACTGGAAGCTCTATCCCGAGAACCTGCGCGACGCCTACCACGCCACGCTGCTGCACGTGTTCCTCATCAGCTTCGGCCTGTACCGCATCGACCAGAAGGGCGAGCTGCTGGAGGACGAGCGCACGCTGGCCCACCACGTCACCAGCTCGCGGGCCAACGACAGGCGCGACGTCGAGGGCACCGAGCAGCTGCGCTCGCTCAAGCCGGACTTCGAGCTCAACGACATGCGCGTCGTGGACACGGTCAAGGAGTTCGCGGATGACGTGACCATCCAGAACATCAGCATCTTCCCGGCGCTGACGATGCAGCAGCAGCAGAACCTGCTGCAGTTCCGCAACATCATCCCGCGCGGACCGAACGAGTTCGAAATCTCCTGGACCTATTTCGGCTATGCCGACGATTCGGAGGAGATGACCCAGCGTCGCCTGCGTCTGGCCAACCTGACAGGCGCCGCGGGCTTCATCTCGGTGGACGACACCGAGGTGTTCGAGATGTCGGGCAATGGCATGCGCCCCAACGGCGACCGCCAGTGCGTGGTCGAGCTGGGCGGGCGCGAACCGGGGTCGCCCAAGGAGTTCGGAAACATGGTTTCCGAAGGCCCGATCCGCTCTTACTACGCGTTCTATCGCCAGGTCATGTACGGCGACATGGCGTCCGGGTCGCAGGACGCATGAACCACAGGAAACAAGCATTCATGAAAATCACTCCGGACGATTTCCGCGGGGTCTTCGGCATCATGCCCAGCCCCGCAACGCCTGACGCCAGCCACTGGTCAACCGAGAACTCGCTGAACCTCCCCGAGGTCGAGAAGATGGTGCGGTTGCTGCACGACGCGGGCGTGGACATGCTGGCCACCACGGGCACCTTCGGCGAGGGCGCCACGCTCACCTGGAACGAGCTGCAGGCTCTGGTCGAGCGCGTGGCGCAGGTCAACGCGGGCAAGCGCCCGTTCTTCGCCGGCGTGACCACGCTCAACACGCGCGACACCATCATGCGTGGCCGCCGGCTGGTGGAGCTGGGCGCCGATGGCCTGTTCGTCGGCCGGCCCATGTGGCTGGCGATGGACCAGAAGGCCATCGTCAAGTATTACCAGGATCTGGCCGAGGCCATGCCCGGTGTGCCTCTCGTGGTGTACGACAACCCGGTCGCCTTCAAGGGAAAGATTTCGACCGAGGCGTACATTGAGCTGGCGAAGATCCCCGAAGTGGTGGCGGCCAAGCACGTGGGCGGTCCGCCGCTGATCAGCGACATGCGCGCCGTGGGCGGGCAGATGCGTGTGCTGCCCCTGGCCACGGCCTGGCACGCGGCTGCGAAGGAGCTGCCGGAGCTGGCGCTGGCCTGCTGGTCGGGCAGCGTGGCCTGCGCGCCCCGCTTCAACATGGCACTGGCCAAGGCCATTCTGGAGCAGCGCTGGTCCGACGCGGACAAGTTCAACGAGCAGGCGAACTGGGCCGAGGCCGCGATGTTCGTCGGCGGCGATCTGGCCGCATTCATGGACTACAGCATCCAGATCGCGCATCTGCGTTTTGCGTCCGCAGGCCAGATCGATCCGGGCCCGCCGCGACCCCCCTACCTGGATCTGCCGGACAACTACCGCGAAGGCGCCCTTGAATGCGGACGCCGCTGGAAACAGCTCGAACAGGAAGTCATCGCCGCACAGGGCTGAGAACGGGACCCGAGGAGAACAACATGGATCACACCGGAACCAACGCCGACGTCGTTCCACCGGAGCTGCGCCGCGCTTACGAGGCCCAGCATCTGGTGCCGCTATGGGAAAGCGCTACGTCGGAGAAGTTCAAGACGCCGGTCGAAGAGCCTCACATCTGGCGCTGGAACGACATGCACCCCATCGTGCTGGAGACGGGCAAGATCCGCGCCGAGCATGTGCTGGACCGCCGCGTGCTGCTGATGACCAAGCCGGGTCGCCATCACCGTTTCGACGAGGCGGCATCGGGGCAGATCTACTGCACCTTCCAGATGGTGCTGCCCGGCGAGCGCGCGCAGGCGCACCGCCATCCCATGAACGCGTTGCGCTTCGTGGTGCAGGCCGGACCTGGTGCCAAATCCTTCGTGGATGGCAAGGAGTGCCGCATGGAGCCGGGCGACCTGATTCTCACGCCCGGCTGGACCTGGCACGAGCATGTCAATGATGGCGACACGCCGATGATCTGGATGGACGTGCTGGACGTGGGCCTGCACTACGTGCTGGGCACCGCCGCGTTCCAGCCGGGTCCGATGCGTGAGCAGCCGGAGCATCTGCCCGATGCCGCCTTTGTCCGGCCGGGCATCGCGCCCCGGGTTCGCAACTTAGACGAACACCGTCCGCATTCGCCCATGTTCCGCTATCCCTGGGCCGATACGGTCGAGGGACTGGCCGCGACGCCGCCGGAAAAGGACGGTTCGCGCACGGTGCGCTATGTCAATCCGCTCGATGGTGGGCCCTGCATGGACCTACTGGACTGCTCCATGGTCGAGCTGGAGCCCGGGCGGCCCACCACGCGCTTTCGCACTTCGGCGTTTGCCGTTTGCCATGTGAAGGAGGGCAGGGGGCGCTCGCGTATCGGCGACACCATCATCGAGTGGGGGCCGAACGACATCTTCACGCTGCCGGCGCGCCAGTGGACGAGTCACGAGGCAGAAGGCGGTGTCGCGCGCCTGTTCCAGGTGTCCAATCGCGAGGTGTACCGCCGTCTCGGCCTGCTGACCGAAGCGTGGGAGGACTGACATGACGTTCACCCTTCCCGCACAACGCGACCTGTTCTACGGCGGTGCCTTCCATGCGCCATCCGGCGGATACGGCCGTACGGCCAATCCCGCCACCCAGGATGATCTGGGTGCGATGGCGCAGGCCAACGCCGCCGATGTCGATGCCGCTGTCCGCGCCGCGCACGTGGCGTTCCCGGCCTGGCGCGCAGCGGCTCCCGCAGTGCGGGCGCAAGCCCTGCGCGCGCTGGCCGAGCGATTGCGTGACAGGGCTTCCGAGCTGGGGTGGCTGGATGCGGTCAACTGCGGCAACCCGGTGCGCGAGATGACGCAGGACGCACTGGCGGCAGCGGCCCAGATCGACTATTACGCCGGCCTGGTTCGCGAGGCCAAGGGCGAGACCATGCCGATGGGCGAGGGCATTCTCAACTACTCGGTGCGCGAGCCCTATGGCGTGGTGGCCCGCATCGTCGCCTACAACCACCCGCTGATGTTCCTGGCATCCAAACTGGCGCCCGCAGTGGCAGCCGGCAACACGGTGGTACTGAAGTCGCCCGACCAGGCGCCGCTGTCGGGCTACCGCCTGGCCGAAATCCTGCAGGACATTTTCCCGCCCGGTGTGGTGAACATCCTCAGCGGCACGGCCGAATGCGGCGCTGCGCTGGTGACCCATCCGCTCGTGCGCAAGGTGTCGCTCATCGGCTCCACCTCCACAGGCAGCGCAATCCTGCGAGCCGCCGCCGACAAGATCATGCCTGTGGGCCTGGAGCTGGGGGGCAAGAACCCGCTGATCATCTGCCCCGAGGCCGATCTGGACAAGGCCATCGAAGGTGCCATCCGCGGCATGAACTTCACCTGGGCGGGCCAGAGCTGCGGTTCGACATCGCGCTGCTTCGTCCACCGCTCGGTCTACGACAGGGTGATCGACACCATGGCTCGGGAGATCCCGGCCCGCTACCGCTGCGGCATACCGACCGATCCGGCGACCACGATGGGCAGCCTGATCTCGCGAGCCCAGTACGACAAGGTGATCTCCTTCATCGACAGCGCGAAAGCCGAAGGCGCACGCCTGATTTGTGGCGGAACGCGTCCCGCGGATCCGGCGCTGGCCAGTGGCTGGTTCGTCGAGGCGACGGTGTTCGCCGACGTCACCCCATCCATGCGCCTGTTCCGTGAGGAGGTCTTCGGACCCGTGCTTGCCGTTGTTCCATGGGACGACGAGGCGGAACTGATGACCATGGTCAACAGCGTCGACTATGGCCTTACGGCATCCATCTGGACACGTGACCTTGCCCGCGCGCACCGGCTGGCGTCGCAGGTCGAGTCCGGATTCGTCTGGGTGAACCAGGTGGGTTCGCACTTTATCGGCGCCGATTTCGGCGGTTACAAACGCTCGGGTCTGGGGCGGGAGGAAGGGCTCTCGGAGCTGCTTTCCTGGACGCAGACCAAGAACGTACACGTGGTTCTCTGATCCACATTTTTCCAGCATGCACAACCACTACTAGGAGACCAACCATGATGCATCGCCGACAGATCCTGAAAGCCGCGGGCGCGGCCACCCTGGGCGTCGCTACCGCGCGAGCGATGGCCCAGCAGACCATCACGCTGAAGTTCCACACTTTCATGGCCCCCTCGTCCAATCTCTGGCTCAAGGGCCACAAGGCGTGGATGCAGAAGATCGAATCCGAGTCCGGCGGGCGGATCGTGTTCCAGGGCTATCCCGCCATGCAACTCGGCGGAACGCCCGCGCAGCTGTTCGACTCAGTGCGTGACGGCGTGGTCGATGTGGCCTGGTCCCTGCCCGGCTACACACCGGGCCGGTTCCCGCGTACCGAGGTGTTCGAGCTGCCGTTCTTCACCTATGACGGTGAAGGCGCATCGCGCGCGGCCTGGGAGTACGCGAGCAGCCACGCCATGGAGGAGTTCAGTGAGGTCAGGCTGCTGGCCTTCCACACCCAGGCGCCCGGTCACTTCAACATGCGCAACAAGCTCATCAAGTCGGTGGCGGACCTGCGTGGCATGAAGATCCGCGGTGCGACCCGCAAGTGCACGCAGCTGCTGGGCTCTGTGGGCGCGATCCCCGTCGGCATGCCTCTGCCGCAGATCACCGATGCCGTCTCCAAGGGCGTTGTCGATGGCGCGGTGCTGCCCTGGGAGGTGATGCCCTCGGTCAAGCTGCATGAACTGACGACCTTCCACAGCGAGTTCCGCAAGGGGCACCCCGGCCTGTACAACAGCACGTGCTTCATGTTCATGAACAAGGAGAAGTACGCCTCCCTGCCTGCGGACCTGAAGCAGGTGATCGACCGCAATTCCGGCCTTGAGACGTCCGCCTTCCTGGGCAAGCTGATCCAGGACAACGATCCGGCTGCCCGCAAGATGGCGCTGGACCGCGGCAACACCATCCATGTCATCGATGGCGCCGAAGCCGAAGAGTTCGTCAAGCGCTCGGCCAGCCTTGAAGCGGGCTGGGCCAAGGAAGTTTCCAAGCCCGGCGTGGACGGGGCTAAGCTGCTCCAGGTCGCGCGTGATCTCGTGGAAAAGTACCGAGTGAAAGCCTGACGCCGATGACGCAATCCAGTCCGTCTTTGCAGGTGCGCGTTGCGCGCAAGGAAATGGTGGCGCAGGACATCGCTCGGTTCGAGCTGGTCGATCCCTCGGGCGCGGCCCTGCCGCCGTTCGAGGCCGGCGCCCACATCGACGTGACCGTTCCTGGCGGTTCGCTCCGTCAGTACTCGCTGTGCAACGATCCGGCCGAGTCGCACCGGTACCAGATTGCCGTGCTCATGGAGCGTGAAGGCCGGGGTGGCTCGCGCGCGCTCCACGAGCAGGTGCATGAGGGGGACCTGCTGAGCGTCGGCATGCCGCGCAACCTGTTCGCGTTGCACGAGGACGCGCCGTCCTCCCTGCTGATCGCAGGGGGGATCGGCATTACGCCGCTGCTGGCCATGGCGCGGCGTCTGGCGGCACTGGGGCGCCCCTTCACGCTGCACTACTGTGCCCGCTCGGCCGCGCGGGCGGCGTTCCGCGAGGAACTGGCACAGGCAGGATTCGCGTCGTCGGTGCAATTCCATTTCGACGATGGCTCCGCCGGGCCGGCGCTGGATCTCAAGTCCCTGCTGGCCTGCGCGGGCCCGGATGTCCATCTCTACACGTGCGGTCCGCAAGGATTCATGGACGCGGTGCTCTCATCAGCGCGCAGCCAGGGCTGGGGTGACGCACGGCTGCACTACGAGTTTTTCAGCGCGGCGCCCGTTGTCCGTGAGGATGATGGCAGCTTCGACGTCAGGATCGCGAGCACAGGGCAGGTGATCCGCGTGCCGGCCGACAGGAGTGTGATCCAGGTGCTTGAGGCGGAGGGTATCGACATCCCCACCGCATGTGAGCAGGGGGTTTGCGGCACCTGCATGACCGGTGTGCTCGAGGGTGAACCCGATCACCGCGACTACTACCTCACGCCGGAAGAGCAGGCCGAAAACAGGCAGTTCCTGCCGTGCTGTTCGCGTTCCAAGTCTGCCTGCCTGGTGCTCGACCTCTGAGTAGCGCGTGAAGCCGCGAGTCATGCGACCAACGGCTTCACGCAGACCGGACAAGGTAAGGCGGATGGATCTCACCATCCGGCGTCGATCTCGCGACTGTGGTAGAAAGAAGTGAGTCCAACTGGCTCATCACTTCAAAACGGGGTGCCGACGGCGTCCGGCGCCCTCCTCATCAGCGCGAGGGTTCGAGATGGATGCACCGACGGGGGATGGGGCATGTATCCTCATCTGTGACGATTCGATCGAGGAGATGCGGGTCCTGGTGTCGATGCTCAGGAGCGCGCGCTACCGGATCGTCATCGCCACCAATGGCCGTGAGGCCTGCGACCGCGCCAGCCTGCTCAAACCCGACCTGATCCTGCTGGACATCCGCATGCCCGTGATGGACGGGCTCGCAGCCTGCCGCATTCTCAAGGCCCATCCCGAGACACGTCCGATCCCCGTGATCTTCCTCACGGCCGCCAATGAGCTGGCGGACCGGCTCGAAGGCCTGCGCTGCGGAGCGATCGACTACATTGTCAAGCCGGCCAACGAAGAAGAGGTGTTGCTGCGCGTGGCAGGCCACATCCGGCGGGACGAGGCGGATGCCCACTTCGACGCGGCGCGGTTTCCGCGCGAAACCTCGGCGCTGGTTCGGGCCTGCATCGACCTCCTCGAGCGGGATCTGGCGCACACGCCGTCTGCAGAGGAACTCTGCCAGCAGCTCGGGACAAGCCGCTACAAGATCGACAACGCGTTCAAGGAGGTGTTCGGCTCGTCGGTGCGCGGTTGGCTGCGCGAGCGGAGGATGACCAAGGCATGCGAGTGGCTCAGCGGCACGGACCTTCCCATCAGCGCCATCGCCACCAATCTCGGCTACAACTCCAGCGGCAATTTCACGACAGCCTTTCGCGAGCGCTTCAACGTCGTGCCTACGACATACCGCGAGGAAACGCAGGCCCTGAAACAGCGGGCCTCGGGTGATGGCAACGGTGCGGGTATCTGGGCGGAGGCGTGATGCCTGAATGGTGGATGGCGGCGGCCGTCGCGCTACTGATACTGACCCAGGCTGCATGGACGAAGGACCGAGCAGTGCTCGCCTGGCTGCCTGCGGCCACCCTGATGCCGGCCTTGTGGGTCGCGATGAACGGGGGATGGACAAGATACCTTGGGGTATTCGCCGCTCTGGCTGCGGCCGCCTGTTGGGTCGCATGTTCCTGCCGGGTATCTTGTGGACCGGCATGGGTCGAACCGCGGACCGGAGCCCGTCGCCTGGCCTGGGGGCTGCTCATCGCGGCTGTCGTCGCTGGTGCATGGCCCACACCGATGATGCTGCCAAGCCTGTGCCTTGCGCTGGCCGTCATGGCCATGGGATGGCGGGTGTGTCACCGGCAGGGGCTGCAGCGGCGGGGGCGCCTGCGGGGGCACGCCGTGCTGGCAGCGCTGTGGTGGATCGCGCTGGCTTCAGGGGTGCTGTACATCGGCGTCAGCGCGCCGGAGGACGCGCTGGCCTCGGCACCGGTGTGGATAGCCTGGCCGGTGCGTGCCGGGTTGCTGGCATGGGTAGCGGACCTGTGGATGACCCTGGCCTTCAGACACCGTCAGTCGATGCGCGAGGCGCGCCGTCGCATTGCAGACGTGCATCGGTTCGATCTCCAGGTCAGCCAGCTTCGAACCAGGGCGGTGCTTGAAGACGGCGAGCGGAAAGTGCGCGAGGCCATCGAGCGGCGGCGTGAGTTTCTGGCGACGATGAGCCACGAGCTGCGCACTCCCATATCGTGCATCGCGGGCATGAGCCGTCTGATTGCCAGCGCGCTGGACAACGACGAAATCCTGCGCAAGGACATGGGCACGATTGAGCGGCTGGCCGTGCAGCTGATCAACACGGTGGACAGTGGTCTGGCCTTCGTGCGCCGGGAGCCGGGCGAGCAGTTGCGCAACGATGACGTGCGGATGCGATGGCTTCTGCGCGACATGAGGGTCGTGGGCGAGTGGCTGGCTTCGCAGAATCAGAATGCTTTCGAATTCTTCAGGTTCAGCGACGTTCCCTCTCGACTGTTCTTCGACGAGCAGCGGTTGCGGCAAATCCTGATCAACCTTCTGTCCAATGCAGCCCGGTACTGCCAGGGTGGGCGGGTCACGTTGTCGCTGCGGTTCCTCGCCGAGGCCAATGGCCCCACGCAACTGGTCTGGTATGTGGAAGACACCGGACGGGGTATGTCCGATACCGAGATGAAGAAGTACGTCCAGCCGTTCGTCAAGTCGCGTGACAGCACGGGTCTGGGATTGGGACTTTCGCTGGTGCAACGCATGGTGACCGAGATGGGGGGACAGATCGATATCCGCAGCCGCCAGGGACAAGGTACCAAGATCAAGGTCCTCGTGCCGGTGCGGCTCGAACGCGAGGATGCGGCGGAGATGGTCGCCGATGAAAGGATCGATGTTTCCAACATCCCATCGGGCGGCTTCGGGCACAGCGTTCCGCTGACGGCGTTGACCGCAGCCGATGCGAGGGCATTGCAGCTTGACCAGTTGCGGACCCACATTCAGCTGGGGCAGGTCACCGATATCGAGGGCTGGGTGACCAGGGCGAAGTCGTTGTCCGGCCTTGGGACGGAAGCCCAGTCTTTTGTCGCGAAGGTGGACCAGGCTTCTCAGGTCCTGGATCTCCAGCAGATCGCCCAGTTGCTTGACCAGTTCGACTCGCCAGCCTCCTTTATCTGAGACAGGATGCGCAGTCCTTGGGACGGCCCGGAGAACTCGGCGGCGAGAGGCATGCCGTCGACCCCGGCCAGACTGCTGGCGTGCAAGAAGGTCAACTGCTCTGTCAATGCCGGCAGCGTCGCGTGGAGAATGCGTGCGTGCAGCATGGCCAGATAGAGGATCGCTGGCTGGTTGAAGTCATAGGATTCGCCGGCAGGCCCGACGCTCGCTTCCAGTGCTTCTGCGATCAGATTGGCACCGAGCGCTCCTCGCCATCCCGTCCCCTGGGCTGCAGGCAAGGTGTCCAGATGTCCATTCAGCGCCAGGATGTCGTCGCCGCAAAGCGACTGGTAGAGACGGGCTGACGAGTTGCCGGAATTGACCGCCATTGCCGATGTCAGTTGCAACGACCCGGTGCGGTCATCCGGCAGCGGCTTTGCACCTTCGACGATATCCCACATGTCGTGCAGCGCGGCACCATGTCGTCGCAGGAGCCGATACGAATCATGGAACAACGACCAGGCAAAACGGCGCAGGTGCTGTTGCGGGACGCTGGCAATGTCCAAATCTTTCGCCGATAGGGCGAGTTCAGCGAAGGACTGTGAGCTTTCGCTCTGCGTGGCGAGCGCATGAAGCGCGGCGGCGAAAGCGTCCAGGCAGCGATAGACCACCAGGCGCCGGAGCTTGCCGCGGTTCATTGGGCCATTCATGGCATCACCTGGCGATGAAGCAAGGAAACCATTGAGGGCAAGACCAGAGTGCTCCGTTGTTGCACGGCATGTACGGGACAGGTCAACGCAGCGTATAGCCCGCGAAACGCCATTGCTGGTCTTCATCGAGCCGGAATGACACCAGCTCGCGACGAACGGACTTGCTGCCCGAGAAGGTGGTTTCGAACTCGGCATTCGCGTACAGTGCCGGCGCGATCCGACCAACCGACTGCGGCAGGGGCTGCACGTTTAGCGAGATCCACAGGCGTCGCACCGGTACCCCGAGTCCGGTACGCAATGCCGCGACGCCGTTGATGAATTCACTTTCGGATATCGCTGCCCGGATCGCCGGTGAAGCACCGGACCAGAGCACCTGGTACTGGGCCTGATCGGCTGCCCGGGCGATGTTGTGGCTCTGCGTCAGCAGCGCGGTCGGCGAAATGAGGCTTTCGTAAGTGCTGGCCCGCTGAACCGGTGGTGCGGCGGCCGTCCCAGGTGGCGACGCCGTTTGCGCGGATCCGATGCCGGATATGCAAAACAGCGTGCCCAGCAGGACTAGGGTTTTTGCGTTGTGCGGAATCATGTGAGTTGCCCTTGTCATCACGAAGCAGGCCCGTCGACACGAGAAGCACACGAAGCGGGCTGCCAGTGGAAGGTCTGGCCCTTCATCTGCTTGTCGAAGATGACCTTGAACTGGCAGGTTGCCGGCTTGTCATCCTGCGCGTCCGGGAAATGAAAGATGTAGTCCCATTCGCGCACGGTTCCCATGCCTTCGCGGAAGTGGGGACGCCCCACCAGTGCGTAGAGCTGGTCCTTGCTGATGCCGGGCTTGATCAGGCGCAGGTCATCCACGCGCGGGTAGGTGCCGTCCTTCAGCCACGCGTCCTTTTCGATATCGGGGAACACCACTTCCTCGGCGTGGCCGCTGTCGTCCACGTTCCTGCTGACGACCGAGGTGCCGCAGCCGGTCAAACCCAGGGCAAGGATGCAGGTCAGCCAGGCGGCGGAACGCTTGAATTTCTCGTTGCACATCTCGTATCTCCGGATGAGGGGTTAAGCAGGCTGGATTACCAGTGGAAGCCGGCGCCGGCGGCCACGCCGACGCGCCCGCGCGTATCGGCCGAACCGCTGAACTTGAACACCCAGCGTCCGTTGTCGGAGAGGCGGGAAACACCGATCGAAACGGCCGCCTCTCCGCCATAGGTGCCGGCTCCGGCGGACAACATGCTCTTGCCGGGGATGTAAGCCTGAGGCATGCTCGCCGCGGCCAGCGCAGCAGCCGTGCCCGCATGCGCGTCCTTGCGAACGCCGGCGAGCTGCGACATGTTGGCCGCATCGGTAGGCGCCGTGCCAGGCGCGACGTTGTGGATTTGCGTGCCGCCCTCGCCCTGAAGGGTCACGTTGTTGTAGTCCACCGAGCCGTCTTCGCGGACGTCGTATCGCACGCCGACCGCCTCCTGGTAGGTGATCCGCTGCTCATGGTTGTTGAGGATCTGGCCATGCTGGTTCAGCACCTGGCTGTGCTGGTTGATGACGTTCCACTGCCTGGAGTTGTCGATCTCCACATGGGTCACCCGGTTGTCCACCGCATCGATCGCCTCATGCGTGGCGTGCAGTTGGCTGCCGTTGACGGCATCGGTGCTGGTGGCACTGACACGGCCGGCCGCCACGTTGGTGATCGTGCGCTCGGATCCCGCATCACCAACGCTGACCGTGCTGGTCGGGGTTGTGCCGGCATAGCTGTAGGTTCGGCCGGCGATAACGCCGCTTGCAGTACCGACGGCGGCTGCCGTCACGCTGCCACTGCCCAGGGCCACGCTGCCGGCATGGCTGGCGGTCGCACCCGAGCCCAGGGCCACGCTGTTGGCCGCGCTGGCCTGTGTGCTGTGACCTACAGCGGTCGCCTGGGCACCGCTGGCACTGGCGCCGTGCCCGCTGGCCATGGCACTTGCACCGCTTGCCGTGGCCGCGACACCCGCAGCCATGCTGTTCTCTCCCGTGGCGCCGTCGTTGTCGTAGTTGGCCTGGATCACGCCACCGTCATTGACGCTGTAGTAGTGCGTTTGTGATTCGATGATCGTGCCCTGCACAGCCTTGAGCTGTGCGACGTTGACGGCATCACTGTCGGCCGTACCCGCCGCCACGCCGGTGATCTGGCGATACACGTTGCTGGCGGCGTTGCCCACCGCGAAGCTGCCGGTGGTGCTGATGGTGGCGGCAATGGCATCGGCCTGCGAGGCATCGGCGGTGGGGGGCACGTATCCCGCCACGCCGGCGTCGATGTTGGAAATCGAACCCTCGCCGACGGCGATGCCCCCCGCCACCGTGGTGCTAGCACCATTGCCGATGGCAACGCCGCCGCTGGCACCCGAATCCACGCTTGCGGCGCTGCCTACCGCCACGCTGTCGGCCGCGGCCGAGCTGGCGTTGTTGCCCACGGCCGTCCCGTTGTCGCCCCCTGCCGTGCTGCCCTGGCCAATCGCGGTGGCGTTCTCGCCCGAGGCGGTCGCGTTCACGCCGGCCGCCATGGCGTTCGTACCCGAGGCTCCGTCGTTGGCATAGTTGCCGCCGCTGACGCCACCATCGTTGACGCTGTAGTAGTGCGTCTGTGCGTTGTTGACAATGGTGGTGATCTGCCCGCCGATGGCTTGGACCTGGCTTGCCACCGCATACAGCTGGCTGCCGTTGATGGCATCGGTGCTGTCGGCGCTGATCCGGCCAGGGGCCACGTTGATGATCTGCCGTTCCGCACCCGCTGCACCCACACTGACGACGCCTGTGGCGGTACCGGCGAAGCCGGAGTAGGTGATGTCTGCCCCCGTGCTGTAGGTGACCGTCCCATCGGGATTGAGCGTCGCAATCACACTGGGAATCGTGGCAGAGCTGACCTGCACGAATGCGCGGTCGACGCTGCCCGCACCCAGCGCCACGCTGTTGGAAGCGCTCACTTGCGCGCCGCTGCCCATGGCGATGGAGTTGGCCACGTTCGGGGCCACGGTCACGTTGCTGCCCATCACGTAGACATCCGTCAGGCCATCACCGAGCGTGTTGTTCACGCCCTGCACGATGGTTCGGGTTGCGTTGGTGACGCTGTTGTTGACGCCGATGATGCTGACCTGCTCACCGTTGGTGATGCTGTTGTCGACACCAATGACATTGACCTGCGATGAGCTGTCTGCAACGTTGTTGTTGAGGCCAATGACGCTGCTGGCCTCGGCATCGTTGAGCTGGTTGTCCACGCCGATGACGGAAGCGTTGGCGGACGCGACCACCGTGTTGCTCATGCCTATGGCACTCGAAGCCTCGCTGTTCTCGGTGTGATTGGCGTCGCCAATCTGCACCACCCGTTCCGAGGAAGTGATCGAGTTGCTCACACCCAGCTGGGCGGCACGCTGGGATTCGGTCACCGTGTTGATTCCGCCAATGGAGGCCACCCCCCAGCTGCTCTCGACCTCGTTGTCGTAGCCGTAGACCATGGCGTATTCAGTTTCATCGACACGGTTGCTCGATCCCATTGCCGTGCTGTGGCTGCTGTTGCCAAGAACCTGGTTCCGGTAGCCCACCGAGGTGGAGTTGCTGCCTTCAGCCACCGCGCCGATGCCGGCTGCCAGCGCATTGGTGCCCGTGGCGCCGTCGTTGCCGTAGTTGCTGCCCGCGCCGGTTTCCGTCGAGTTGACGCTGTAGTAATGCGTCTCGGCCGCCACGGCAGCAGCCTGCACGGCCTTGAGCTGCGCAACGTTGACCGCATCGGTGTCTTCAGACCCTGCCGCAACACCGATTATTTGTCGTGTCCTGCCGCCGGACACATTTCCCACGGAAACCGCACCGCCGGTCGCAACCCACGTTGTATCGGTCTCTATTGATGACGTGCCTGTGACTGGGTCGTAGCCTGCGTAACCAGCAGTCCTATCCGCGACGGAACCAGACCCCAATGCGACGGAGCGATCAGCGGTTGCTGTGGAGCCAGCGCCCAATGCGGCCGCATATAGCCCATTTGCTTGGGCGTTTGCACCCAACGCCGTTGAATACTGACCGCCAGCGCTCGCACCATAGCCCGCCGCCATCGAATAGTAATGGGCCGCCACCGAGTTTTCGCCAATCGCTATCGCCCGGAACGGCGCAGCATTGGCATTCGTGCCAATGGCCAGATTACCGTTCGACCCGGCAAACGCCCCCTTCCCAATGGCTGTTCCACCTTGTGTAGATGCACCATCACCTATCGCGATAGCACCCGAGTTCGGACTACCGGCCAAGGTCTGGGCGTTCCGACCAATGGCAATGTCGCCGGCATCTACGGCTCGACTGCCATAGCCTACCGCAGTTGCACCCGCAGCACCGGCTGCTGTGGATGCATTGACGCCGGCAGCCAAGCTATTGACGCCTTGTGCACCGTCATTGGCATAGTTGCTACCGACACCGGTCTCAGTCGAGTTGACGCTGTAGTAATGCGTCCTGCTGCTTTCGACGACGCCCTCCACAGCCTTCAACTGGGCCACGTTGACGGCATCGCTGTCGTTCGTGCCCGCCGCCACATTCACGATCTGGCGGTTGCCGCCGGTCGCGCCCGTCCCCACGCTCACCGCGCCCAGCGTGGTGCTGGCCGTGTCGGCGATGGCCGTCGTCTGCGCCGCGCCTGCGTTTGCGGGCACGTAGCCCGCCGCGCCACCCGCGAC
>JAEZLX010000225.1 GCA_023415035.1 Pseudomonadota bacterium
CAAGAAGAGGAGCCGCCGTCGATGAGCGCTACCCATCACACCCTGGTCCACGCGGGCACCTCGACCACGATCCAGATCCCTCGCGGCGTGGCGTGGTCGGACGAACTCGAGTGGGCGCCCGTGGACACCGCTGCAGAGCGTGGCATCACCGGCGCGCTGATCGTGGATGCCGCGGTGAAAGTCAAGGGCCGCCCGGTCACCCTGGCGTCGCTGGGCAGCGATCAGGGCTTCATCACACGTGCCGTGCTGCTGGAGCTGCAGGAGTTGGCGGAGATCCCGCTGGCGAAGTTCGAGCTGACGCTGGCCGACGGCCGGGAGATGACCGTGATGTTCGCGCCTGGGGAGATCCCCGTCGAAGCCGAGCCGGTCGGTAAGCCCGAGCTGCCGACCGACGACAACCTCTACACCGCCACGCTGCGGTTCGTGACTGCCTGAAGGGAGAAACCCATGAAGGAAAAGCTCAAGTCCCTGTACGCGAACGTGGCCATGGCGGCGATGGCGGCCTGGGCGTGGATCAAACAGGCCGCGCCGAAGGTGTGGGCCTGGCTGAGGGCGCGGCCGAAGGTGCTGGCCTTCCTGGCTGTCGCCGTGGCGCTGGTGGTGATGGCGCTCGTCGTCGGGCGCCAGGCGCCGGCTGGCGCCGGTCAGCAGGCCGCCGTGGTGCAGCCGCAGCCGGATCCACCCGAGCAGCATCTGCAGCTGCAGATCGACCAACTTGACGGGCGCATGCAGGCCATGGAAGAGGTGGTGGCCGATCTGGTCACAAGGCTGTCGTATCAGCCTGCACCAACCGCTCAGCGCTCGACGCGATCGGCGCCCGCAGCCGTCGCGGTGGCATGGAAGAAGCCTACCGAGCTGGAACGACGACTGGCCGATTTTCAGCGGCTCATCGATGCCTCGCCGACTTTCAACACCAACCAGAAGGAGATCGCCAAATGAAGCGCCTTTTGACTCTGGCCGCCATCGGCCTGTCCCTCTTCCTCGCGGGCTGCATCGAGACCGCGCCCAAGGCCGTCAGCAAGCCGGCCGAGCCGCCGATGGCGACTGCCGCGCAGACCCCTCAGAAAAGCATCATCGAGATGGAGTACGAGCTGCGCGGGAAAGAGATCGATCTGCAGACCACGCAGGCCATGACCCTGATCAAGTTCGCCGCCGAGAGCGATTCGGACTTTGCCAAGGGCATGGTCGCCGGCATGTTCGGCGGCAAGTCGCTGGTCGGCGCTTCTTCCGCCACCGGCGGCGGTTCGTTCATGCAGGCCGTGATGAAGGAGCGGCAGCGACAGGATGCGATCGAGCTAGAGCGCGAGCGCATCGCGGCTGAAAACAGCCTGTGGAACAAGGGCATGGACGTGCTGCACCTTCTCTTCGGTGACCGGCGAGACAAGCGCTACGTGAACCTGCAGCGCTTTGGCATGGAACTCAATGCCGAGCAGGACCGCTACCGCCTCGATACGTATTTCCGCACCCAGCAGGCCGGCTATGACTTTGCAGGAAAGGTGGTGGACAAAGGGCCGTACACCTTGCCGGCGGGATCGCACCCGGTGTCTCCGGTGACTTCGGACTGAGCGAGGCCATGACCATCCATCTGAACGACATCAAGCTGCGCGCCAGCCAGGTGATGGCTGACGTGCCAGAGGGCGGCGGCGGGCCATCGGCGCAGGTCATCGAGTACGGCCAGAGCAACGAGATCTTCGACGACGTGAGCACGCTGGCGCGCACGGTCGGCGAGGTCTCGATCCGCCAGTTGCACATGCACGTGGACACGGATGACGTGGACCGCCTGCTTGGTGCCTACGCGATCGTGGCCAAGCCGCCGACCGACCCGAACGTGAGCGTGACGCTGGCTGCCTGCGATATGTTCGCGCGCCGCAGCCAGATCGCCACTGCCATCGCCGATTACTTGATCCGAGGTATTCAGTGGCATGGATTACTGCTGGAGGATCACGTCGAGAACCAGCAGAACATCCAGATCTTCCAACGTGTGGGCACGCCCAAGCCGCCGATCGGCCGCACGCTCGCGCTGGTGCTCAACGAAGGCCTGAGCAACGAAGTCGTCCAGTACGTGCGCGTGATCGAGGTCGAGGACGAGGTGCGCACGTTCACGGACGAGCGCGGCGACTATCAGGCACTGCTCGTCAAGTGCCGGCTGCAGTCCGGTCTTCAGCAGGCATTCCCGGGCACTGCGCCAAACCGCTTCTTCGAGCGTGCCGCCGGCAAGACCATCATCCGCGACACGACCGATGCGGACGCGGCGAACTACTACGGCTCCAGCCGGACCCTCGCCGCACACAACATCGGCACCAGCAAGATCAAGGTGAACTCGATCTACAGCCAGCTGGTGCCGGCGAGCAGCACGCCGGTCACTGCGCTCGATCAACGGCCAGCGGCCGTGCGGCTCATCACCCTGGCCACGTCGCCGCGCGAGGTGCAGGTCTCAGGCGCTCCGCACTCGCGCCGCACGAAGATCGGCCAGGAGAACCGCAGCACGAGCTACATCGGCTCGATGAACCCGGTACCGGAGCCCGGCACTGCCGTCTGGACCTGGGTGACGCTGGGCAACCGCTACACCGCCATGGACAACGGTGACGGGACATTGAGCGGAAACGGCGCGACAGGCACGATCAACTACAGCACCGGCTCATGGGCGCTGTCCCTGCCTGCGCTGCCTGACATCGGCTCGGCCGTCGTGGTGCAGTGGGGTACCCGGATCGCCTACACCAACCGCAGCACGCAGGGCGCCCAGGTGCGCATGCCGGAGTACCAGTGGGTGCTCGATGGCGACGAGCTTGACATGGTCGAGCCGGGCACGCTGGTCATTGGCTACACGTCTGGCGACGTGGTGCGCACATGCACCGCCGATGAAGAGGGCGTGATCAGTGGCGACGGCAGCGGTTTCGTCGACCACGCCAGCCGCACCGTGACGCTGAGGCCGACCTACATGCCGGACCCGGGTTTCGAGTTCGCTTGCGACTATGAGACCACCAGCACGGGGCGAGAAAGCGTCGAGCCGGGCACGCCGGATGCGGGCGGCTTCGTGACGATTGACCTGGAAGAGCAGCCTGTGCCCGGCACGCTCAAGCTGTCCTGGGCGACCGCCCAGGAAGTCAGCAAGACCTCCGGCGGCACGCTGTCGAAGAGCAAAACCAATGCGGGCTCCGCTCGCGAGGTCAGCATCGCCCAGGTGCCCGATGCCGAGTATGTCCGCTACGTTGAGGGCGTGCTCGGCTCCGGCAGTTTCTTGACCCTGTGGAGGCCTTGACGTGACCCAGTATTACCAGAGCTACCCCCGCACCACGCTCAAGGAAAGCGGGAAGAGCGTCTACACGACCGAAAGCAGCCAGGTCACCGCGACCAAGATCATCACCATCCACACGCTCACCGACGATGGCGCAGGCGCATTCGTGGGCGGCATGGGCGCGGTCGATTACGTTGGCAAGGAGGTCAGCGTCAAGGTCGTGAGCCACGACCGCAGCACCACGAGCTACAAGAGCGACCACGAGGACTACAGCGAGTTCAAGGCGACCACGACCGGCGCCGGTTCGACCTCGGGCTCATCCACCCAGAAGGGCGGCGAGTATTCGACGGTGACGGTCGGCGAGCAGGTGCTGGCCGGCAGCTCTATGGTGGCCACCTACAAAGTCGGCTCGCCTTCGACCACGTCGCGCAGCATGTCCTACGCGCCGCCTGGCGTGGTGATCGACCTGTGCCGCTACACCACCGACCGCATCGTGCCGGGCAGTGTGCGCTTCACCTGGATGGGCACGGTGTACGAGGACTATGAGGGCGTCATCTACCGCGACCGCACGCCATCCAGCCCGGGCATCATCTCCGGAACCATCGACTACGCCGCCGGCCTGGTCACGATGACCGACTATGTAGTTGACGGCAGCCCGACCAGCTTCACCCTTCAAAGCCTCTGGACGAGCAAGGAGAGCTGGCGCACCTCGTCGGTCTTCTTCATGACCGAGGCCGCGCCGATCCAGCCGGGCGAGATCACGATCA
>JAEZLX010000065.1 GCA_023415035.1 Pseudomonadota bacterium
GCGGACGCTGCTGCGCGCGACGGGGGCAGGCGCGGGCGGCGGGGCCTCCTTGGCTGTCGGGTCGGCTGCGGTCTGGGCGGTTTCGCCATCGCGGGCCGGGTCGGTGGCGGCCGGGTTTTCGCCGCGCAGCCCGAGCTGCCAGTCGGGCAGGCCGCCGTTGAGCACCAGGGCGTGCGCGGCCAGCACGGCCAGCGTGAGGGCCGTCAGGCGGCCACGGGGCGGAAGCGGGGAGAGGGCCTCGGTCACGACGGCGCCCGGTAGCCGATGTCCTCGCTCAGGCGGCGTGCGCAGGCGCGCAGCGCGCGTGCGATGGCGCCTTCCCAGTCGGTTTCGAACGTTGCCGCCGAGCCCAGCACCACCAGGCCCAGCGCGAGGCGGCCCTGGGCGTCGAACACCGGCGCGCAGAAACCGCCCACACCCGGCACCATGCCGTGCACGACGCGGCCCATGCCGCGGCGGCGGACTTCGTCCAGTGTCGCGTTCACGGCAGTCATGTCCAGCGGCACGTCCTCCAGCGGAAATCCGGTCTGGGGCAGCCTGCGAAGGCGCGCCAGTTCCTCGTCGATCATGCGCCGGATGCGCTCGCCGTCGTGGCCTTCGCGTGGCATGAAGGCCGCGAAGCAGCGGCCCGTGGCCGAGGTCAGTAGCGGCATCACGTCGCCCAGCCGCAGCGTCACCGGCGCGGCCTGTGGCGCTTCTTCCCAGTGGACCATGGTCGGGCCCTGGTTGCCCCAGACGGCGATCGCCAGTGTGTGTCCGGTCTCCTGCAGCAGCCCCGGGATGCGCTCGCGCGCCATCTTGACCGCGTCCACGCGGGCCAGCGTTGCCAGTCCGATGCGCAGCGCCGCCGGGCCCAGGTCGTAGCGGGTGCTCACGGGGTCCTGCACCACCAGGCCCATGCGCTGGAAGCTCACCAGATAGCGGTGCGCCTTGGCCGCGCTCATGCCGGCGGCGGCCGCCAGATCGCGCAGCATCAGGGCGCCGGGGACTTCGGACAGGGCCTTGAGCAGCGCAAACCCCACCTCGACCGACTGGATGCCTGCGCGCTGCGGCTCGCTCTCGGGGGCGGGAGTGTCGGTGTTAAATTTCACGATGCGTAACTGGGGGCTGACCCATGCCAGACCCCGCACACGGCATCAGGAGGCCGGCATGAAACTCGCGACATACAAGGACGGGTCGCGCGATGGACAACTGGTGGTGGTCTCGCGTGACCTCTCGACCGCCCATTATGCGACGGGCATCGCCCACCGGCTTCAGCAGGTGCTGGACGACTGGAACTTCTTCGCCCCGCAGCTGCAGGACCTGTCTTCGGCCCTCAACAGCGGCAAGGCCCGCCACGCATTCCCGTTCGATCCGGCGATGTGCATGGCGCCGCTGCCGCGTGCCTTCCAGCGGGTCGAGGGCCAAGCCTGGCTCCATCATGCTGCCTTGCTGGGCGACACGCCCGATGCCGGCGTGCCCGACGATCTGCGGGCGGCACCGACGATGCACCAGGGTGGCAGCGACGACCTGCTCGGTCCTTGTGATCCGGTCGTGCTGCCCGACGAGACAACCGGCATCGATTTCGGCGCCGGGATTGCGGTCATCACCGGCGATGTGGCCATGGGCGCGACGCCCGAACAGGCGCTCGACGGAATTCGTCTTGTCATGCTGAGCAACGGCATCGTGCTGCGCGAACCGGCCCGGGCCGGGCAGGCGCGGGGCAGCGATCATGTGCAGAGTCGGCCGGCCACAGCCTTCAGCCCGGTGGCGGTCACGCCTGACGAACTGGGCGAGGCCTGGGCGGGCGGCCGCGCGCACCTCACGGTGCAATGCCACTGGAACAGCAAGCGCTTTGGCCTGTGCGATGCCGGTGCCGACATGCACTTCCACTTCGGCCAGCTCATGGCCCACCTGTGCCGCACGCGGCGCGTGCGCGCCGGCACCATCGTGAACGCGGGACCGGTGGGCAACGCGCCGGTCACCGGGGACGACGGTCGTCGCTCCTGGCCCAAAGGCTGTGCCTGCATTGCCGAGAAGCGCGCGATCGAAACGCTGCTCGATGGCCAGCCATCGACCGGTTTCATGCGTTTTGGCGACACTGTCCGCATCGAGTCCAGGGGGCGCGACGGCCACAGCGTGTTCGGTGCCATCGACCAGCTCATCCGCTCTGACCGGCCCGAGCCGCCAGCGCCGGAGCCGGTGGCAGAGGACGAGGCGCTGCAGCAGGCCTGAGCCGTTGCGGCACAGGCGAAGAGGAGCGTGTGCAGGTATGGCGCCGGTGGATGCGCGAAGCTGTGGCATCCTTGCACGAACGGCGGCCAGCCCTGCCGACGACCACAGGAGCAACCCATGACCCAGGCCAGCGGATTCGGAAAATTCATCCCCGGTTTCGACTTCCTGCAAAGCCTGTCGAAACAGGCCATGGACGGGATGACGGGCGGGCAGGCGCCCCTGTCGAGCTGGGTCGCGCCCACTTTCAGTGTCGAGGAGCTGGACAAGCGCATCTCCGACCTCAAGGCGGTGCAGTTCTGGCTTGACCAGAACGCCAAGGCGCTATCCGCCACCATCCAGGCGCTGGAGGTGCAGAAGATGACGCTGGCCACGCTCGAAACCATGAACGTCAAACTTGGCGACGTGGCCGAGGCGATGAAGTTCAAGCCGGCGGATGCCGCCTCGCAGGCCGGGGAACCTTCGGGCAAGACGCCGTTCGCGGGGTTTGAAGCGCCCGCTGCCGGGCCTGCGGCCGCGAAACCTGCGCGCGGCAAGGGCGCTTCGCGCAGGAAGACGGCCACGTCGGCCAAAGACGATGGAGCCTCGCCCGGCGCGACGACCGCGGGCATGGTCGATCCCATGCAGTGGTGGGGAGCCCTGTCGCAGCAGTTCCAGCATATCGCCTCGCAGGCCATGCAGGACGCGGCGCAGTCCGTGTCCGCCGCGGATCCTGCCGGCGATGCGGCACCGGCCAGGGGCCGCAACGCACGGACCGGTCGCGCCGCGGCATCGGCGACCCGCAAGCCCAGGACCGCCACCCGGCGGCGCGGGGCCTGATCGGCCATGCGACGTTTCCCGCTCGCCCACGCGACCCACCCCCAGTGGCACATGGCGGCCGCGCTGGTGGTGGCGCAGCTGCGCGCCCAGATGGCGCTGCCCGGCCATGCGTCCTTTCCCCGGCTCGGGCTGCTGTACATCACCGACCACTACGCGCCGCATGCGGCGGACATCCTGGACTACCTGTGCAGCGAGCTGCCCGAGATCCGAGACTGGGCCGGTACGGTCGGCGTGGGCATCTGCGCCACCAATGTCGAGTACTTCGACGAGCCCGCCATGGCCGTGATGGGTTGCGAGCTGCCGCCCGAGCAGTACCGGGTGTTCAACGGGGTGACGCCGCTGCCGCACGATGGCCGGATGGCCGGCGGTTTTCGGGCCCATACGGCACTGGTTCATGCCGATGGCGACACACCCGAACTTGCCGAGCTGCTGCTGGACCTGGCCGATCGCACCAGCACCGGATACCTGTTCGGCGGCCTGCCCAGCAGCCGCTGGGGATCGGTGCAGTTCGCCTTCGGCCGAGGCCAGCGCCGCGACGATGCCGGGAGCGGTGTCTTTGGTGGCGGACTCAGTGGCGTGGCTTTCGGTCCGGAGGTCGAGCTTTATTCACGTGTGACGCAGGGCGCGAAGCCGATCGGCCCGACCCGGACAGTGACCCGGGCCGAGGGCAACGTGGTGCTCGAACTCGATCACCAGCCGGCACTGGACCTGCTGCTGGCCGAGGCTGGCATCGATCTGGCCCAGTCGCGGGAAGCCATGCTGCGTCTTCGCTCGGTGCTGGTTGGCGTGTCGGGGCCGTCGGGCGGCCGCGCCGATGGCGCGCTGCAGGTCCGGGGACAGTTCGGTGACGAGGTCGAGGTGCGCCACATCATCGGTGTTGACCCCGGCCGGCGCGGCTTGGCGATCGCTCACCGGCCCGAAACCGGATCGCGTCTGGCCTTCTGCGAACGCCATGTGGCCGCCGCGCGGGCCGACCTCGTGCGAATGTGCACCGAAATCCGGGAGGAACTGGAGCCGCAGGCGGCGGGCCTGGATGCGCCGGCGGTCCTGATCGCTCCCGATGCCGAGGGCGGGGCCGCCGCCAGGCGCATGCGGGGCGCGGTCTACGTGAGCTGCTCGGGGCGTGGGGGGCCGCATTTCGGCGGCGACAGCGCCGAGCTGCAGATCGTGCGGCGCGCCCTGGGCGATGTGCCGCTGGTGGGCTTCTTTGCCGGCGGCGAGATTGCCCGCCACCACCTCTACGGCTACACCGGCGTGCTCACGGTCTTCACCGGTTGACCTTGCTGGCGGCGGGGCGTATGCCCGGCGCTCGCAGGCCTTATGCGCCTTTGGCATGGAGGTGCGACGGATGGGTATTGGGTTGATAAGGGAAAACCCTTAGATTCATCATCAAGACGAATCAAGCGAAAGCAGGCTGTCATGTTTGCCCTGATCACCCATTTCCTCCGCACCGTGTTCCAGACCGGGCAGGCCGGCCAGGTGCCCAACGACCTGATGGAAGCTGCCGACGCCTGCGCCGGCATCGACCCGGCCGAGGCGGCCCGTCTTCGCGGCGCCGCGCTGCGCTACCTCAGCGTCGTTCGCTGACCGGATGGCGGCTCAGCGGCGCAGCTGGGCAAACGCCTCGAACTCCCAGCTGCGCATGGCCAGCAGCAACGTGTAGCCCTCGCGGTCGGCTGCCGGCAGCTTCTGGTCGGTCTGGTGCTGGTGCGCGAAATCCTGTGCCACGCGCTGCAGCCGTTCCACGAACATTGGCGCCATGCTGCGCGCCACCGAGCCGTGCACGAGCAGCAAACCCTCGCCGGCGCCGTCGAAACCCCCCGAGAAGTAGTCCAGGAGCGCGTGCTCCCGGAAATACGTCATCACCGGCCCGTGCGGCCGCCAGCGGAAGGTCTTGGCCAGCTTGAGGCGGTAGCGGTTCAGCGGTCGCAGCTCGATGATGCCGATGCGGTCCAGCTGCACCAGGCACTTCACGCATTCGGCCTCGTTCAGGCGGTAGCAGCCGGTGATCTGCTCCACCGTCCACTGGCTGAGCACGCAGATGGCCACCAGCAGGAGCTTGCGGTCGGCCACCACCGCGCGTTCCTGCTCTTGCGTCATTTCCCGGATCAGGGGCTGCGCCTCGGCCACCCGCCGTGCCAGGTCGGCGAAGTCGAGCCGGAGCGCGCGGCAGATCTCGTCCACCCGCGACAGCGCCATGTCGCCCCTGGAAAGCATGCGCTTGACGCTCGACTCGGCCATGCCCAGTGCGCGCGCGAGGTCGGCATAGGTCATGCCGGCGCTCTTGAGTTCTTGCTTGATGGCGCGGACGAGGTCGCTGGTGGTGCTCATGGGTATCAAATATCGATACTGGATGGTTTTATTGGCGACACTGTAGCCAAATGTTGACCCTTGGGGCGGTGGAAGTGCCCCCACAATGCGGCTGTCGACCTTTCAAGACTTCTTGCCCATGACGCACTCCGCCGCTGTTGCTCCCGCCGGTCATGCCAACCAGTTCGCGCTGCTTGCCCAGCGCCGCTTCGCCCCGTTCTTCTGGGTGCAGTTCCTGGGGGCGGGAAACGACAACGTCTTCAAGTTCGCGTTCACGGTGCTGGTCACCTACCAGCTGCAGGTGCAGTGGCTGCCGGCTTCGATGGCCGGGCTGGTGATCGGTGCGCTGTTCATCCTGCCTTTCCTGCTGTTCTCGGCCACCAGCGGGCAGCTGGCCGACAAGTACCCGAAAGAGAAGCTGATCCGCCTGGTGAAGAACCTGGAGATCGCGATCATGCTGCTGGCCGGCTGGGGCTTCCTGCAGGCGAACGTGCCGGTGCTGCTGGCCTGCGTCTTCCTGATGGGGCTGCACAGCACGCTGTTCGGGCCGGTCAAGTTCGCCTACCTGCCGCAGCACCTGTCCGAGCGCGAACTCACGGGTGGCAACGGCATGGTCGAGATGGGCACCTTCGTGGCCATTCTGCTGGGCAACGTCGCCGGGGGGCTGCTGATCGCGCTGCCACTGGTGGGGCCAGCTTGGGTGGCGGCCGCCTGCCTCACGCTGGCGCTGCTGGGCCGGGTGCTGGCGCAGGCGGTGCCTGTTTCTCCGGCCACCGACCCGGAGCTGCGCATCAACTGGAACCCGATCACCGAGACCTGGCGCAATCTTCGCCTGGCGCATGGCAACGTGGTGGTGTTCCGCTCGCTGCTGGGCATCAGCTGGATGTGGTTTTTCGGCGCCGTGTTCCTCAGCCAGTTCCCGGCCTTCGCGCACGATGTGCTGCATGGCAACGAACAGGTGGCCTCGATGCTGCTGGTGGTATTCTCGATCGGCATCGGCGCGGGCGCGCTGCTGTGCGAGATTCTCAGCCGTCGGCATGTCGAGATCGGCCTGGTGCCGCTGGGCGCGATCGGCATGACGGCGTTCTCGGTGGACCTGTACTTTGCCTCGCGCGGCCTGCCGCCGTCGACAGTCGCGCTGACGCTGGGACAGTTCCTGGCTGAGTCCTCGCACTGGCGTGTGCTGGGCGATCTGGCGCTGCTGTCGCTGTTCGCCGGTATCTACAGCGTGCCCATGTACGCGCTGATCCAGATGCGCAGTCAGCCCACGCACCGCGCGCGCATCATTGCCGCCAACAACATCCTCAACGCGCTGTTCATGATCGCCAGTTCGGTGCTGGCCGGCGCGCTGCTGGCAGCGGGCTTCTCGATCCCCGAGCTGTTCCTGATCGTGGGTCTGGCCAATGCGGTCGTGGCCGGCTACATCTTCCTGCTGGTGCCCGAGTATCTGCTGCGCTTCATCGCGTGGGTGGCCTCGCGCCTCGTGTACCGCTTCCGGGTGCGCGGCGACGAGCGGATCCCGACCGACGGTCCGGCGGTGCTGGTGTGCAACCACGTCAGCTTTGTTGATGCCGTGCTGCTGATGGCGGCCAGCCCCCGGCCGATCCGCTTCATCATGGACCACCGCATCTTCCGCGTGCCGGTGCTCGGCTGGCTGTTCCGCCTGGCCAAGGCCATCCCGGTCGCACCGCAGAAGGAGGATCCAGCGACCTACGCGGCGGCCTTCGAGGCGGCGGCCGCCACGCTGCGCGAGGGCGATCTGGTGGGCATCTTCCCCGAAGGCGCCATCACCCGTGACGGCCGGCTGCAGCCCTTCAAGGGCGGCATCATGAAGATCCTGGAGCAGGCCCGCGACGACGGCGTGGCCGGGGTGACGATCATCCCGATGGCGCTGACCAACCTGTGGGGTTCGTTCTTCAGCCGCATCGAGGTTGTCGATGGCGAGCGGCGCGCCATGGTGCGGCCGTTCCGGCGCGGGATGTTCAACCGGGTGGGGCTGGAGGTGGGCGAGCCGATGGGCGTCGCCGCCGTCACGCCGCAGGCGCTGCAGCAGCGTGTGGCCGCACTGCTGGGCGAGCCTGATCGCATGTCCTCACCGGCATCGGAACAACTGTCGCACTGAGCGGCCCGCCGCATTCACACCAAATACAAGGAAAACGAGGAAGCCTGTCATGAGCAAATCCCTGCGCCTGTCCGAAAAATGGTTCCGCCGCGGCCTGTGGCTGGTGGCGCTGCTATTCGCCTGGTTTTTGACGGGGCTGGGCAGCACCATCGTGGGCGATCTGCCCAAGGTGGAGCAGCCGCGCCAGCTGGAGGAGTTCCTGGACCAGACGCGTACCCCGGCGTTGCGTCAGACCATCGAGTCGGCCGGTCGCGAAGCCGACGCGGCGCGCGACAGCCTGGAGCAGGCGCAGCTGAAGTGGCAGGTGGCGCGTGCCGACAACCAGGCGGCGCGGGAGACCTTCAACAACTGGCTGGCCACGCGCCACGCGACGGCGCAGGGCGCACAGGACGAGGAACTGGTGCGCCGCACGCGCGAGCTCGACGCGCTGCGGCAGGCCGAGCGAGAAGCGCAGGCGGCGGTGCAGCAGCAGCAACAGGCCGAGCTGGATGCGCGCCAGCGCAGCCAGCGCGCACAGGCCGAACTGGCGCAGCTTGAAAGGCAGGCGCGCGATGCGCTGGACAGCGCCCGTCATGCCCAGGAATTGCGCGTATTCGGCTATCGGCTGCTCCTCACGCTGCCGCTGCTGGTGGTGGCGGTGTGGCTGTTCCGCCGCCACCGCCAGGGCAACTACTGGCCCTTCGTGTGGGGCTTCATCATCTTCGCGCTGCTCACTTTCTTCGTGGAGCTGGTGCCCTATCTGCCCAGCTATGGAGGGTATGTGCGCTATGCCGTGGGCATCGTGCTCACCGTCATCGGCGGCCGGTACGCCATCGGTGCCCTGCAGCGCTACCTGGAGCGCCAGAAACAGGCCGAGCAGCAGCCCGATGACCAGCGGCGCAAGTCGCTCGACTACGATCTGGCGCAAGCGCGGCTGGCCAAGAACGTATGCCCTGGTTGCGAGCGTGCGGTGGACCTCAAGGACGGCAAGACCGACTTCTGTCCGCACTGCGGCCTGTGCCTGTTCGACCGTTGCGGCCACTGCCAGACCCGCAAGAGCGCCTTTGCGCGCTACTGCTATTCGTGCGGCACGGCCGCGGCCGCGCGGGACTGAACGCGCTCAGGCGCGCTCGCGCCACAGCGGTCGCAGGGCCCACAGCCCGAGCGCCGGGCCGATGGCCAGGCCTGTGATCAGCCAGCCCAGCGGCACGTGCTCGCTCAACTGCACGAACAGCACGATGCTGAGGCTGCTGATGGCAAAGCCGATGCTGTTGGTGAGGGTTAGCACGCTGCGGAGGGCGTGGGGGGGCGCGTTGCGGGCCGTGAGGGCCGAGAACTGGGGCGAATCGCCCGAGACGGTGATGCCCCAAATCAGCAGCCAGGCGTAGAACAGGACGTCGGTCGCCTGGATGAGCCAGGGCGCCAGCAGGCAGCACAGGCCGCTGATCGCCAGTTGCGTGCCGGCCACGCGGGCGCTGCCCCAGCGCGGCGCCAGGGCGCCGCCCACCACGCAGCCGATGGC
>JAEZLX010000158.1 GCA_023415035.1 Pseudomonadota bacterium
TGATCTCGGCCCTCGCGCTGTTCCTGTTCACGGCCATCGCCGGGCGCCTGTGGTGCGGCTATGCCTGCCCGCAGACGGTGTACACCGAGATCTTCATGTGGATCGAGAAGGTCGTCGAGGGCGACCGTTCGGCACGCCTGCGCCTGGACAAGGCGCCCATGTCGCCGGCCAAGTTCGGCAAGCGTGCCCTCAAGCATCTACTGTGGATTCTGTTCGCGCTGTGGACGGGCTTCACCTTCGTCGGCTACTTCACGCCCATCCGCGAGCTGGCCTTGCTGAGCTGGACCATGTCGCTCGGCCCGTGGCAGACCTTCTGGGTGTTCTTCTACGGATTCGCCACCTACGGCAACGCCGGCTGGATGCGTGAGCAGGTGTGCAAGTACATGTGTCCCTATGCGCGCTTCCAGAGCGCGATGTTCGACCCGGACACGATGATCGTCACCTACGACAGCGCGCGCGGCGAGCCGCGCGGCCCCCGCTCGAAGAAAGCCGACTACAAGGCGCTGGGTCTGGGCTCCTGTGTGGACTGCACGATGTGCGTTCAGGTATGCCCGACCGGCATCGATATCCGCAACGGACTGCAGTACGAGTGCATCGGTTGCGGTGCCTGTATCGACGCATGCGACGAGGTCATGGACAAGGTGGGCTACCCGCGTGGCCTCATCAAGTACTCGACACAGAACGGCATGGCCAACGGCTGGAGTCGCAACGCCATGATCCGGCGCGCCTTCCGCCCGCGGGTGCTGGTCTATTCGGCCATCCTGGGCATCATCACCGTGGCCGTATTCGGGAGTCTGTTCCTGCGCACGCCGCTCAAGGTTGACGTTATCCGCGACCGCGGCGCACTGGCGCGCATGGTCGAGTTCGGCCGCATCGAGAACGTCTTCCGGCTGCAGATCATGAACGCGACCGAACGCAGCCAGCGCTACCACATCGCTGTGGAGGGCCTTGAGGGTATCGCCATAGCCTCGGACACCGAGGTCGAGGTGCTGCCTGCCGAGGTTCGCTCCGCCGCCGTGCGCGTGCAGATCCTGCCGAACACGGCGGCACCGGGTTCGCATCCGATCCGCTTCACGATCCGGTCCACGGATGAAAAGCCTGACGAGGTGGTGGAAAAAGCCGTGTTCCTCGTTCCCCGCTAAACTGGACAGAGAGAGTTCATATGGAGCAAGTCATGCAGACCCCTTCCCGACAGACCACAGCGGCCTCGCCGGCCTGGTGGCAGGTTCCGCACATGTGGCTGGTGGTGGGCGGTCCGCTGCTGGTTGTTGTGGCCGGCATCGTCACGATCACGATTGCCTTGCGCAATCCTGATCCGGTGCTCGATAAGGCCGACTACGAGCGCGCGTTGGCCGCTGCTGCAGCCCTGGAGGGTCAGGAGCGCATCGACGCGCTGGCCCGCCTGCAGCCGGCCAGCCAGGCTCGCAACCATGCGGCCTCGCCGCTGATCGCCGACGAGAAGAAGTAGGGCCCGCAGCGGGCGATATCGGCAATGAACAGCAGCCACAGAGCTGCCCATAACGAAGGAGACAAGACGATGAAAGCCCAACGATGGATGTGGATCGCCTGGCCGGCTTTTCTGGTCGCGGCGGTGCTGGAAATGCTGGTGTTCGCCATGGTCGATCCGGGCGACCTCAGCTGGTTCGGACAACCGATCGAGTGGTCCCGGCAGGCCGTCTACACCGTAGCTTTCTTCGTCTTCTGGGGTGTGACGATGGCGTCAAGCGCGCTGACCACGCTGCTGTCCATGTCTCCTTTCGAAGTCAACCGTTGTCCCGTTCCCGTGGACGAACGGCCTGCGGACTGCGCCCGTCATTGCGCCTGAAGTCATTGGCCCGACGCCACGGGGCAGGCCCGTGGCTTAGCGGCAGACCTGGGGATTGACGATCTGTTTGAGCGCGTTCGTGTCCTTGATGCGGACGTAGCGCTGTTTGACCTCGATGATGCCGTCGTCAACGAACTTCGAGAAGGTGCGGCTCACGGTTTCGAGCTTCATGCCCAGGTAGCTGCCAATTTCCTCGCGCGTCATGCGCAGGATCAGCTCCGACTGGGAGAAGCCGCGTGCATGAAGACGTTGCACGAGATTGAGCAGGAAGGCAGCCAGACGCTCCTCGGCACGCATGCTGCCCAGCAGCAGCATCACGGAATGGTCACGCACGATCTCGCGACTCATGATCTTGTGCACGTGGTGCTGCAAGGTCGTGAATTCGCGTGAAAGCTCCTCGACCTGGTCGAAGGGCATGACGCAGACCTCGGCGTCCTCCAGCGCAATGGCGTCACAGGAGTGGCGGTCGCTGACGATGCCATCCAGACCGATGATCTCGCCCGCCATCTGGAAACCCGTGACCTGATCGCGGCCGTCTGCCGTGGTGATGCAGGTCTTGAAGAAGCCCGAGCGCACGGCGTACAGCGACGTGAACCGGTCACCCGCGTTGAACAATGGGCTGCCCCGCTTGATGCGGCGGCGGGACGTGATGACACTGTCAAGCTTGTCCATCTCTTCGGCGTTGAGGCCCATGGGCAAGCACAACTCCCGGAGATTGCAGCTCGAACAGGCGACTTTGATGCTGTGAGCGTCCATGTTTTGTCGAAAAAACCTGGGCTGAGCTTAACCGAAACCCCCGGGGGTGTCGAGGAATCCGGAGGCTTCCGGAAGGAGATGGGCCGGGACTTGCACCAGGGCGCTGCGGTGATTTGATGAAGATCAAGTGCGGCCAGGCACCTTTCATGCAAAGTGCAACACAGCATTGGAGAAATTCTGTGAGTTACGCCATATCCGACGACCTGCTGCGTAGGTTCGATGTTCCAGGCCCGCGCTACACCTCGTATCCCACGGCGGACCGCTTCGTGGAAGCGTTCACCGAGGCCGACTATATCCAGGCACTGGAGCAGCGGGCGGCGGGCTCGATGGCCTTGCCGCTGTCGATCTATGTCCACATCCCGTTCTGCGAGCATGTGTGTTACTACTGTGCCTGCAACAAGGTCATCACCCGCCATCACGAGCGCGCGGCGGAGTACCTGCGTTACCTGCATCGCGAGGTGGAGCTGCAGGTGCGCCACGTCGGCAAGGGCCAGGCGGTTTCCCAGCTGCACCTGGGAGGCGGGACGCCCACTTTCCTGTCGGACGACGAGCTGGACGACTTGATGAACATGCTCCGACGCAATTTCAACTTGGCGCCGGGGGGGGAATATTCGATCGAGGTGGACCCGCGGACGGTGACCGACCAGCGCCTGCAGACGCTGGCGCGGCTAGGTTTCAATCGTCTCAGCTTCGGGGTCCAGGACTTCGACCCTGCCGTGCAAAAGGCAGTGCACCGCGTCCAGCCGGCCGAGCAGGTGTTCCGTCTGGTCGAGACCGCCCGCCGGATCGGGTTCGAGTCGGTCAACGTCGACCTGATCTACGGCCTGCCGCTGCAGACCCCGGAATCGTTCCGCCGCACGCTGACACAGGTGGGCGAGCTTCGGCCGGACCGCATTGCGCTGTATGCCTACGCGCACCTGCCGACGCGCTTCAAGCCGCAGCGTCGCATTTCGCCGGCCGAACTGCCCAGCCCCGGCGACAAACTGTCGATGCTGTCCATGTCGCTGGATGCGTTGAGCGATGCGGGATACGACTATGTCGGCATGGACCATTTCGCCTTGCCGAACGACGCACTGGCCGTGGCCAAGCGCCAGGGACGGCTGCACCGCAATTTCCAGGGCTACAGCACGCAACCCGACTGCGACCTGATCGCGCTGGG
>JAEZLX010000193.1 GCA_023415035.1 Pseudomonadota bacterium
GTCAAGGTGCTGCGTTTTTCGATCGGCTTCGGCAAGCCGCTGCTGCGCTGGCGTCGCAAGAACAACCCGACCGAGTTTGTGCTGGCCGCCCTGCCGCTGGGGGGGTACGTGCGCATGCTCGACGAGCGCGAGGGGCCGGTGGAGCCGGCAGAGCGGCACCTTGCCTTCAATACACAGCCGCTTCGCTCCCGCGCGGCCATTGTCGCAGCCGGGCCGCTGGCCAATCTGCTGCTGGCCGTGGTGCTGTATGCACTCGTCAACTGGTGGGGCGTCCAGGAGCCCGAGCCTGTGTTGGCACGGCCTGTGGCCGGATCGGTGGCCGACCGTGCCGGCATTGCTGGCGGCGAATGGGTGGCTGGGCTGTCGCTGGGTTCTGCCGGGCAGCAGCCGGTGCGCTCGTTCGAGGACCTGCGCTGGCAGCTGACCCGCGCGGCGCTGGACGGGCAGGACGCGACGCTCTGGGTAGGCCACCCCGATCAAGGAGCGACGCGGGCCGTCGTGCTGCCGCTTTCCGGCCTGGACGTGAAGGAGGCCGATGCCGCTCTGTACCGGCGCATCGGCATCGTGGCGCCCTGGACCGAACCGCTGATCGGCGAGCTGATGCCCGAAGGGGCTGCCGCGCGTGCCGGCCTGCAGACAGGCGACCGCGTGCTCGCGCTGGATGGCCGCAAGGTGAGCGACGGAACAGAGCTGCGGCAGCTCATCCGCGGCGCGGTCGGCCCGCAGGGCGAGTCGGTGACGCAGCAGTGGGACATCGAGCGGGCGGGGCGGCAACTGCGTCTGATCGTCACACCCAAGCCCGAGCAGCAGGACGGCATCTGGATCGGCCGTGTGGGCGCCTATGTGGGCACGATGCCGGCCATGACCACGGTGCGCATGGGGCCGGTCGAGGGTCTGGGTAGGGCTGTCGAGCGTACCTGGGAGGTCTCGTGTCTGACCCTGAAAATGCTCGGGCGCATGCTGATCGGCGAGGCATCGATCAAGAATCTGAGTGGGCCGCTGACCATTGCCGAATACGCCGGCAAGTCGGCCAGCATGGGTCTGACGCAGTATGTGGTGTTCCTGGCGCTGATCAGCGTCAGCCTCGGGGTACTGAACCTGCTGCCGCTGCCAGTCCTCGATGGCGGGCACCTGATGTATTATCTTTGGGAAGGTATCACTGGGCGCGCGGTACCGGACGTTTGGCTCGAGCGTCTCCAGCGTGGGGGCGTGGCCATCCTGATGGCGATGATGGCGGTGGCCCTGTTCAACGATGTGGCCCGGCTGACGGGTTGACCATTACTGATCCATGAAAAAAATCCGACGTGGGCTGCGTGGCCTTACCCTGACCTCCATGGCTGCCAGCCTTCTGGCGGCATTGCCTGCCTGGGCCGTGGATCCGTTCACGCTCAAAGACATCCGGGTCGAGGGCCTGCAGCGCGTGGAACCGGGCACCGTGTTCGCTTCGCTGCCCTTCCGCATTGGTGACCAGTACAACGACGACAAGGGCACGGTGGCCATCCGCTCGCTGTTCGGTCTGGGCCTGTTCAGCGATGTGCGCCTCCAGGTCAACGATGACGTGCTGGTGATCATCGTCGAGGAACGCCCCTCGGTGGCGGACGTGAGCTTCTCGGGCATCCGCGAGTTTGACGAGGAAGTGCTCAAGAAGGCGTTGCGCGATGTCGGCCTGACCGACGGCCGCCCCTACGACAAGGCACTGGCCGACCGCGCCGAGCAGGAGCTCAAGCGCCTGTACATCGACCGAAGCATGTACGGCGCCGAGGTCGTGACGACGGTGACGCCGATCGAGCGCAACCGCGTGAACCTGAACTTCAGCGTGACCGAAGGCGAGGTCGCCAAGATCAAGGAAATCCGGATTGTCGGCAACCAGGCGTTCCCGGAGAGCACCCTGCGCAACCTCTTCGACCTCGATACGGGCGGCTGGCTGAGCTGGTACACCAAGTCCGACCGCTATTCGCGCAGCAAGCTCAACGCCGACCTCGAGACCCTGCGTTCCTACTACCTCACGCGCGGTTTTCTGGAGTTCCGCATCGACTCGACCCAGGTGGCCATCTCGCCCGACAAGAAGGACATGTCGGTCACCATCAACATCACCGAAGGCAACCGCTTCGTGGTGTCGTCGGTGGCGCTGGAGGGTGAGTACCTGGGCAAGGACGAGGAGTTCAAGTCGCTGGTGGCCGTGCGCGCCGGCGAGGCCTACAACGCCGAGGACGTAGCGGCCACTGTCAAGGCATTCACCGACTACTTCGGCGCCTTCGGATACGCTTTCGCGCAGGTCGAGGCCGTGCCCGAGATCGACCGCGTCAACAATCGCGTGGCCTTCACCTTCCGCGCGCAACCTTCGCGCCGGGTCTACGTGCGCCGCATCAACGTGGCGGGCAACAACCGCACGCGTGACGAGGTGATCCGGCGCGAATTCCGCCAGCTCGAATCGGCCTGGTACGACAGCGACAAGATCCGGCTATCGCGCGACCGCGTCGATCGCCTGGGTTTCTTCACGCAGGTGGGCATCGACACCGAGCCCGTGCCCGGGACACCCGACCAGGTGGACCTGACCGTGACCGTGGCCGAACGCCCGACCGGCAACCTGTCGGTTGGCGCGGGCTACTCGCAGGCGGACAAGCTGTCGTTCATTGCCAGCGTGAGCGTGGAAAACGTCTTCGGCACAGGCAATTACCTCGGCCTGGACCTGAACACCAGCGACTACTACCGCACCTTTTCGCTGTCCACGACCGATCCGTATTTCACGCAGGACGGCGTATCGCGTACCTTCGACCTGTACTACCGCACGGTGCGTCCGTATGACGCGCAGGGTGGTGACTACGAGATCCGCAAGACTGGCGGCAGCCTCCGCTTCGGCGTGCCTTTCACCGAGCGCGACACGGTTTACTTCGGCCTGGGCGCCGAGCGCGTGAAGATCGTCGAGGGCAATGAACTGCCCGAGGCCTATGTCGGCCAGGACGGCAACTACATTCCGGCCACCATCGGCTGGTCACGCGACGAGCGGGACAGCGCGCTGGTGCCCACCGAAGGTCGCTACCAGCGTTTCAACACCGAGCTCGGTGTGGGCAACCGGAAGTGGACGAAGCTGA
>JAEZLX010000029.1 GCA_023415035.1 Pseudomonadota bacterium
GGGCAGGTGCTTGTGGCTCAGGCCCAGCGCGTAGGCCTCGTGCAGCGGCGCCTCGCCCGTTTCGTAGGCCTCGATCATCGCGCGCCCGCCGCCCGAATAGCCGCTCACGGAGGGCAGTGCCACCGGAAAATCGGCCGGCAGCAGGCCGGCGTCAACGAGCGGGCGCAGCAGGGCAATGGCCCCCGTCGCGTAGCAACCCGGGTTGGCCACGCGGTCGGCGTTTCTGATGGCTTCGGCCTGGCCGGCGCACAACTCGGGGAAACCATAGGTCCAGCCCTCGGCGCAGCGGTGCGCGGTGCTGGCATCGACGATGCGCGGCTTGCGGCCGGGCAGCGAATCCACCATCGCGACCGACTCGCGGGCCGCGTCGTCATGCAGGCACAGCACGATCGCGTCGGCCTGCGCCATCAGCTCGCGCTTGGCCTCGGGATCCTTGCGCCGCGCGGGGTCGATGCTGAGCATTTCGATAGCAGACATGTGCTGCAGACGCTCGCGGATCTGCAGGCCCGTGGTGCCTGCCTCGCCGTCGATGAATACCTTGGCCATGTTGGGAAATCCTGTGGGGGGTGGGTGCGCCGGGGCAAATGGGTACAGTGTCGGCTGGCGCAAGATGGCTGTCAGCCTTGTTGGTGCATCGCAACATGATACATTTGACGGTTGCTGTGTCCAGTGTCCGCGTGCCGGAAGCGTGTTGTCCGGCCGGAAGCGAAACCCCCAGTCTGAGAGAGACCTCATGAAGATTCACGAGTACCAAGGCAAGGAAATCTTGCGTCAGTTTGGTGTGCCGGTGCCCCGAGGCATCCCCGCGTTCACCGTGCAGGAAGCCGTTGAAGCGGCCCAGAAACTCGGCGGCCCCGTGTGGGTGGTCAAGGCCCAGATCCACGCCGGTGGCCGTGGCAAGGGCGGCGGCGTGAAGGTCGCCAAGACCATCGACGACGTCAAGGACCTGGCAGGCAAGATCCTGGGCATGCAGCTGGTCACGCACCAGACCGGCCCCGAGGGCCAGAAGGTTCGCCGCCTGTACATCGAAGAAGGCGCTGACATCCAGAAGGAATACTACCTGTCCGTCGTGACCGACCGTGCCACGCAGAAGGTGGCGTTCATCGCGTCGAGCGAAGGTGGCATGGACATCGAGGAAGTCGCCCACAGCACGCCCGAGAAGATCGTCAAGGTCTTCGTTGATCCGCTGGCCGGCTTCACGCAGGCGCAAGGCGAGGAGCTGGCCAAGGGCGTGGGCATGCCCGCCGACTCCGTGGCCCAGTTCGTGGACGTGTGCGCCAAGCTGTACCGCTGCTACATGGAGACCGACGCCTCGCTGGTCGAGATCAACCCCCTGAACCGCGACTCCAAGGGCAACATCATCGCCCTGGACGCCAAGTTCAACTTCGACTCCAACGCCCTGTTCCGCCACCCGGAAATCGTCGCCTACCGCGACCTGGACGAAGAGGATCCGGCCGAAATCGAAGCCTCCAAGTTCGACCTGGCCTACATCTCGCTGGACGGCAACATCGGCTGCTTGGTCAACGGCGCCGGTCTGGCCATGGCCACCATGGACACCATCAAGCTGTTCGGCGGTGAGCCCGCCAACTTCCTGGACGTGGGCGGCGGTGCCACCCCCGAGAAGGTCACCGAGGCCTTCAAGATCATGCTCAAGAACCCGAACGTGAAGGCCATCCTGGTCAACATCTTCGGCGGCATCATGCGCTGCGACACCATCGCCACCGGCGTCATCACCGCCTGCAAGGCCGTGAACCTGAACGTGC
This sequence comes from Pseudomonadota bacterium, assembly GCA_023415035.1. Classification (GTDB taxonomy): domain Bacteria; phylum Pseudomonadota; class Gammaproteobacteria; order Burkholderiales; family Burkholderiaceae_C; genus Hydrogenophaga. The sequence goes on from JAEZLX010000029.1 coordinate 1,764, forward strand.
CGCTGGTGGTCCGCATGAAGGGCACCAACGAGGAACTGGGCAAGAAGATGCTGGCCGAGTCGGGCCTGCCCATCATCTCCGCCGACACCATGGCAGAAGCCGCCCAGAAGGTCGTGGCCGCCGTCAAATAAGCCCAGGAAAGCGAGAAACGTCATGTCGATCTACATCAACAAAGACACCAAGGTCATCACCCAGGGCATCACGGGCAAGACCGGCCAGTTCCACACCGAGAAGTGCCAGGAATACGCCAACGGCAAGAACTGCTTCGTCGCCGGCGTGAACCCCAAGAAGGCCGGCGAGCGCATTTTCGACATCCCGATCTACGGCTCCGTCAAGGAAGCCGCCAAGGAAACCGGCGCCACCGTCTCGGTGATCTACGTGCCGCCCGCAGGCGCTGCCGCCGCGATCTGGGAAGCCGTGGAAGCCGACCTGGACCTGGCCATCTGCATCACCGAGGGCATTCCCGTGCGCGACATGCTCGAAGTGCGCAACAAGATGAAGGCCAAGGAAGCCGCCGGCGGCAAGAAGACGCTGCTGCTGGGCCCCAACTGCCCCGGCCTGATCACGCCCGACGAGATCAAGATCGGCATCATGCCCGGCCACATCCACAAGAAGGGCCGCGTGGGCGTTGTGTCGCGCTCCGGCACGCTGACCTACGAAGCCGTGGCGCAGCTGACCGAACTGGGCATCGGCCAGTCCTCCGCCTTCGGCATCGGTGGTGACCCCATCAACGGTCTGAAGCACATCGACGTGATGAAGGCCTTCAACGACGATCCCGACACCGACGCCGTCATCATGATCGGCGAGATCGGCGGTCCCGACGAAGCCGAAGCCGCCCGCTGGTGCAAGGACAACATGAAGAAGCCCGTGGTCGGCTTCATCGCCGGTGTCACGGCGCCTCCAGGCAAGCGCATGGGCCACGCCGGCGCGCTGATCTCCGGCGGCGCCGACACGGCCGACGCCAAGCTGGCCATCATGGAAGAGTGCGGTTTCAAGATCACCCGCAACCCCTCCGAAATGGGCCGTCTGCTCAAGTCGCTGCTGTGATCCGGGGCGCCCGTGAGG
>JAEZLX010000116.1 GCA_023415035.1 Pseudomonadota bacterium
CGCTTGCCGCGGTTGAGATAGGCGAACAGCGCGCTCTCCCCGTTCGGCGTCAGCGGCGCCTCGCGGCGCAGCGCGTCGCCGCCCGGCGGCTCGACCTTGATGACCTCGGCGCCGAGGTCGGCCAGGATCATGCCGCAGGTGGGGCCCATGACCATGTGGGTGAATTCGACGACGCGCACGCCGTCGAGCGGCAGGCCGGTGGTGGGGGTGGTTGGCATGGAATGGGCTCGTGGGCGGGAAATGGCGCTGCGCTTCAGTGGGCGGCAGCGGGCATGGTCCTGGGCAGGCCGGCGCGCCAGAGCGTGCCGTGGGTGGGCTCGCCCGGGAGCCAGCCCACGACCTTGGCGCGCAGCGCCAGCAGCCGCCCGACGTCGATCCCGGTGCGCACGCCGCAGGCCTGCAGCATGAAGGCCAGGTCTTCGGTGGCGGCGTTGCCGCTGGCGCCGGGCGCGTGCGGGCAGCCGCCGATGCCGGCCAGCGAGGCGTCGAAGCGGGCCACGCCGACCTCGAGCGCGGCATAGACGTTGGCCAGCGCCAGGCCGCGCGTGTCGTGGAAGTGGCCGCAGCAAAAGCGCTCGCCGGCGATCTTCAGCGCCTGCTCGAACAGGCGGCGCACCGAGGCCGGGTCGGCGTAGCCGACGGTGTCGGCCAGGCTCACGCGGTCGGCCCCGGCGTCGAGCAGGGCCTGCATCAGGCGCAGCACCTCGGCTGGCCGGACCTCGCCCTGGAGGGTGCAGCCGAAGGCCGTGCCCACGCCGCCTTCGATGAGCGTGCGGCTGCCGGCGGCGTCGCGCGCGGCGCGGATGCGGCGCATCTCCTGCACCACCTCGTCGGGCGTCTTGCGCAGATTGGCCAGGCTGTGCGCGTGGCTGGCCGACAGCGGCAGGATCATCAGGTGCGCGCCGCCGTCGATGGCGCGCTCGGCGCCCTGCAGGTTGGGCACCAGCACGCTGGCCCTGAGACCGGGCAGGGTCCGGGCGTAGGCCAGCACCTCGGCGGTGTCGGCCAGTTGCGGCAGCCGCTTGGGCGGCACGAAGGAGCCGACCTCGATCTCGGTCTGGCCGGCGGCCACCGCGTCGGCGATCCATTCGCACTTGCGCGCGGTGGGCACCAGGGTGGCGATGCTTTGAAGGCCGTCGCGAAGGCCGACTTCGCGGATCACGGCGTGGGAAGGCAGGGAGGACATGGACAGGCGGCCGGAAGGACTTGTGCTCGTGGGCAGCCAGTCTATGATTTCCCAAATGAACTTCAAGCAATGTTTTGGAAGCATGAAAATTCCATTTGGGAACTTTTCATCAGGGATAACCCGATGCGCGACCTGGACCTGAAAACCCTGCGGCTGCTGGTGGCCGTCTGCGACCACGGCAACATCAAGGGCGCCGCGGCGCAGGAGCACATCGAGCCCTCGGCCATCAGCAAGCGCCTGGCGCAACTGGAGGACGCGCTGGGCACCACGGTGCTGCTGCGCGGGCGGCGCGGCGCCCGCCCGACCCCCGCCGGGCGGGCGCTGCTGGAGCACGCGCGCACCGTCCTGTTCACCATGGACCGGATCGAGGCCGACATGGCGTCTTTCAAGGGCGGCATCAAGGGCCAGGTGCGGGTGGCGGCCAGCGCGTCGGCCATCGCCGAGTCGCTGCTGGACGACCTGACCGCGTTCATGCGCGCGCCGGAGCACCAGGACATCCAGGTCGACATCGAGGAGCGCTTCTCGCGCGACATCGTGACGGCGGTGCGCGAGGGCGTGGCTTCGCTGGGCGTGTGCTGGCACCACATCGACTTCGGCGAGCTGGCGCACCGCCCCTACCGCCGGGACGAGCTGGTGCTGGCCGTGCCCCGGGGGCATCCGCTGGCCCGGCGCAAGCGCCTGCGCTTCGAGGACACGCTGGACGTCGAGCATGTGGGGCTGCCGCCGTCGACGGCGGTCCACACCATGCTCAACCGCGCCGCCCTCAAGGCGGGCCGGCGCATCAGCTACCGGGTGATCGTCTCCAACTTCGACGCGTCCTTCCGCGTGGTGGCCGCCGGCCTGGGCGTCAGCGTGGTGCCGCGCCAGGTCGCCGGCCTGTACGTGTCGAGCGGGCAGGTCCAGATCGTTCCCCTGAGCAACGACTGGGCGCAGCGCGAGTTCGCGGTGTGCTGGCGCCCGGGCGGCGACGTGTCGCCGGCGGCGCTGCGGCTGGCCGAGTTCCTCGTGCACCAGGCACGCCCGGCCGCGCCCGCCGGCGCATGAACCGGCGGCGGCTGACGCACAATCGCGCCCATGGATCTCAAGCCCCTGATCACCCTGCTGGCCATCGTCAACCCGCTGGCGATCGTGCCCTTTTTCATCCACTACACGCAGGGATTCAGCGCGACACAGCGCAAGCGCACCATCCTCATCTCCTCGTTCACCGCCTTCGCGGTGATCGCCTCCTGCGCCATCGTCGGCCTGCAGGTGCTGGAGTTCTTCGGCATCTCGCTGGCGAGCTTCCAGGTCGGCGGCGGCATGCTGCTGCTGACCTCAGCGCTGTCCATGCTCAATGCGCAGCCGGCCGAAGCCAAGGCGGCCAGGGGTGAGGTGGAGGATGCGCAGACGCAGGCCCGCACCACCATCGCGGTGGTGCCGCTGACCATTCCGCTGCTGACCGGACCGGCCAGCATGTCCACGGTGGTGATCTACGCCGACCAGGCGCAGACCTTCCTGCAGCACACGGCGCTGGTCGGCTACGGCGTGGTGGTGGCAATCGCCACCGCCCTGTGCTTCTCGCTGGCGCGGCCGATCGCGCGCGTGCTGGGTCAGACGGGCATCAACGTGATGACCCGCCTGATGGGCCTGATCCTGGCGGCACTGGCCGTCGAGGTGATGGCCGACGGCCTGATCAAGCTCTTTCCGGCACTGGGCGCCTGATCAGTACAGCCCGAGGGTGCGCGCCTGCAGGCGCGACAGGCCCAGCAGCACGTCGGTGAACGGCGTGGACACGCCGGTGAGCTGGCCGAGCTCGCGCACCACGGCCACCAGGGCGTCGAGCTCGACCGGGCGGCCGGCCTGCACGTCCTGCAGCATCGAGGTGCGGAAGGCCCCGAGCTTGCGCGTGACGGCGTGGCGGTCTTCGGGGTCCTGCGCGATGGGCACGCCGATGCGCTCGCCGATGGCCCGCGCTTCGAGCATCACGTCGCTGATGAAGCGGCGCACCAGCTCGTCGTCGAGGATGCGGTCGGTGGTGGCGCCGGTGAGGGCGCTGACGGGGTTGACCGTCATGTTGCCCCAGAGCTTGTACCAGATGTCCTTCTGAATCTGCGGCGAGACGGTGATGTCCAGGCCGGCGCGCCGCAGCAGCGTGCCCAGCGCCTGGACACGCTCGCTTTCGCCACCGGCGGGCTCGCCGATGATCAGGCCGTTGCCGAAATGGTGTCGGACGACGCCCGGGGCGTCGGTGGAGCAGCTGACATGCACCACGCCGCCGATGATGTGGGGCGTCGGAATGGCGGCGGCGACGGCGCCCGTCGGGTCGATGGTCTGCAGGCGAGTGCCGTGCAGCGCACCGCCGAAGCCGCCATCGAAGAACCACCAGGGCACGCCGTTCATGGCGGTGAGGACCACGGTGTCCGGGCCCAGCAACGGCGTGACCAGCGGCGCCACATCCGCCAGCGCGGGCGCCTTCACGGCCAGGATGACCAGGTCCTGCGGACCCAGCGCCTCGCCGGCGGCCACGGCCTGCACGGGCACGCGCTGCTCGCCCTCGGCGCTGCGCAGCGTCAGGCCCTCGCGCTGCAGCGTGGCCAGGGTCTGCCCGCGGGCCACGGCGCTCACGCTGGCGCCGGCCTTGGCCAGCAGGACACCCAGCCAGCCGCCGATGGCACCGGCGCCGATCACGGTCACTTTCGGTTGTTCGCTCAAACTCATTCCGTCGGTCTCACAGTCGGTAGGAAACGTCGATACGGTCCACCTGCCGCACCAGCGCATCGAAAACATCACGGCCGGCGCCGTGGTTGGGGTCGAACTGCAGCGCGTCGCGCGTGCACTTGGCCGCGATGGCCTCGGGCACGGGGATGGCGGCCTGCGGTCCGCCCATGGTAAACGTGGCCATCTGGATCTCGCAGGCGCGCTGCAGCGTCCAGAGGATGGCGAAGGTCTGCGGCAGCGTGGCACCCCAGGCCAGCAGGCCGTGGTTGCGCAGGATCACCGCGGGCTTGTTGCCGATGCTGGCGAGCACGCGAGGCCCCTCCTCTGCGTGCACCGTGATGCCCTCGAAGTCGTGGTAGGCCACCATGTCGTGCAGCTGCGCCGAATAGAAGTTGGTCTGCTGCAGGCCTTCGCGCAGGCAGGCCACGGCAACGCCTGCCGTCGTGTGTGTGTGCATGACGCAGTGCGCCCCCTCGATGCCACCGTGGATGGCGCTGTGCAGCACGAAGCCGGCCGGATTGACCGGGTGGGGCGAGTCGTCGAGCTTGCGGCCCTGCAGGTCGATCTTCACCAGGTTGCGCGCCGTGACCTCGGTGTAGTGCAGGCCAAAGGGATTGATCAGGAACTGCTTTTCCCCACCAGTCACGCTATCGGGCAGGCGCAGCGTGATGTGGTTGTAGATCATCTCCGTCCAGCCAAGCATGGCGAAGATGCGGTAGCAGGCGGCCAGCTCGACGCGGGCCTGCCATTCGTCGGGGTGAATGCCGGCGGGCACGGCACCGGTGGCGGCAAGGGGTGCGTTCATCGCGGGAACTCCAGTGTCATGCGGGGTTGCGTCAGACCTTGAACCGCTGCAGCAAGGCCTTGGCGGCCGATGACAGCAGCATGGTGTCCACGCCCACCGCCACGAACAGCGCGCCGGCGTCCAGCCACTGTCGCGCCTGTGCCTCGGTGGTGGCGAGGATGCCGGGGGCCTTGCCGGCCGAGCGGATGCGGGCGATGCCGTCGCGGATGGCGGCCTGGACATCGGGATGTCCCGCGTTGCCGGGATGGCCCATCGAGGCGCTCAGGTCGGCTGGGCCGATGAACACGCCGTCCACGCCCGGTGTGGCCGCGATGACGTCCAGGTTGCGCATGGCCTCGACCGTCTCGGCCTGCACGAGCAGGCAGACCTGGGCGTTGGCCTCGCGCACGTAATCCGGGTAGGCCTGCCAGCGGGAAGCGCGGGCCAGCGCGCTGCCCATGCCGCGAACGCCGCCCAGGCCGTCGGCCTGCGGGTAGCGCATGGCCTGCACCAGCCGCGCGGCGTCCTCGGCCGTGTCGACCATGGGCACGAGGATGGTCTGCACGCCGATGTCCAGGTACTGCTTGATCAGCGAGGTGGCGCCGACGGGCACGCGGGCCACGGCCTGGGTGGGCAGGTGCGGCAGCGCGTGGCGCGCGCTGTCGATGGCCTGCAGCTGCGACAGGATCGTGCGCACGTCATTGGGCGCGTGCTCGCCGTCAATGAGCAGCCAGTCGTAACCGGTGCCGGCCAGGATTTCGGCGCAGTAGGGATCGGCCAGGCCCAGCCAGAGGCCGATCTGCGGGCGGCCTTCGGCCAGCGCCTGCTTGAAGGTGTTGACAGGGGTTTTCATGGATTTCCTCAGACAAAGCGGAAGCGCAGGCAGCCCAGCGGGCCGTAGTCGGCCTCGAACAGGTCGCCCGCGCGGGCGGCCACCGGACGCGTGAAGCTGCCCGCGAGCACGATCTCGCCGGCCTCCAGCCGTTCACCCCAGGGTGCCAGCTTGTTGGCCAGCCAGGCGATGCCAATGGCCGGGTCGCCCTGCACGCCGGCGGCCAGACCCGTCTCCTCAACGGCGCCGTTGAGGCGCAGGATCGCGCCGCACCACGGCCGGTTGGTGGTGTGCGGATCGGCACGGTAGGCATGATCGCCCATGCCGATCACCAGACCGGCGTTGGCGGCGTTGTCGCTGATGGTGTCCTGCACCTTGCGCATGACGCGCGTTTGGCGATCGAACTGCTCGATGCGCGCGTCAATGATCTCGATCGCCGGCGTGATGTGATCGGTGGCGGCGAGCACGTCCTCCACCGTCACGTTGGGGCCCTGCAGCGGCGCCTTGAGCACGAAGGCCAGCTCGACCTCCACGCGCGGCGCGATGAAGTTCGCTGCCGGGATGTCAAGCACCTCGCCGGCCTGCGCCGTGTAGAGCATGCTGTCCAGCAGCGTGCCGTAGTCGGGCTCGTCGATCTGGCTGCTGATCTGCATGGCGCGGCTGGTCAGGCCGATCTTGTGGCCGATCACCTTGCGCCCCTGCCCGATCTGCATCGCGACCCAGGCGCGGCCGACCCGGTACCCGTCCTCGATCGTCATGTCCGGAAAGCGTTTGGAGAAATGCCCCACCGGGGTGCGGCTGCGTTCGGACTCGTGAAGCTCGGCGGCCAGCTGGCGGATCTGTTCGTCTGTCAACATGGTGCGTTCAATCTTTCCTGAAAAGGGGATGCAGCGTGCTGTGCTTCGCGTCGAACACCTCGGCGCCCACGTCCACCTGCACCGTCAGGCCGATGTGGCGCGTGGCCATGACCGGATCCAGCCTTGCGCGGGCCGCCGCGAGTATCGCCTCGCCGGCCCGGCGCTGCGTGGCTTCCGTGCGCCCGCGTCCCATGCGCAGGTTCAGGTACATGAAGCCGTATTCGCCCGGGTCGTCAGTGGCCAGGCCGCTGCGGCCATCGCCGGCCGCGCGCCCTGCGGCACCGCCGTCAGCCACGGCGAAATGCGGCGCCGGGTAAGCCAGCACACGCGTGCCGCCGGTGGGAAAGACCTGCGCGCCGGCCTCGTCGCGCACCGTCAGCATGGCATCGGCCAGCTCACGGCACAGCATGGGCATGTCGACCACGGCGTCGAGATTGGCGGTGAATAGAACGACCAGGTGAGGCATGGGCTGTCAGAGTCGAGGGAAGGCCCGGTAGCCGCTGGCACGCGAGGCCTCGGGCGCGGGGATGGCCTCGCCGCTTTGCGGCGTGACGGGGAAGATGGCGTTGAGCTGCCCGGTGCCGGACGCCCCGAAGTACGGCGTGATGACTTCCACCTGGCCGTCATAGGCCGACCAGCCGAGGGCGCCCAGCAGCATGGCGGTGTCGTGCATGAAGCCTTCGCCATGCCCTTTGACCGCGTACTCGGGCAGCATCGCGCAGAACTCTGCCCACTCGCCGGCCTGCCACATGCGCAGGACCTCGCGGTCCATCCGCTCCAGCAGCGGGCTCCAGATCTTGAACGCGTACTCGGGCGCGAGGCCGTTCTGCGCGAAGCGGTGCGAAAGCGAGCCGCTGGCGAAGAAGGCCACGGTGCCATCGTAGTGCTTCTCGACCGCCTCGCGCATCGCCCAGCCCAGGCGCGCGCTGTCGTTGAGGTAGTGGCTGGTGCACAGCGCCGAGACAGAGACCACCTTGAAGTGTTCGTCGGCGTTCATGTAACGCATGGGCACCAGCGTGCCGTATTCGGGCGCCAGCGTGGTGGCGTCGTGCGCCAGGGTCTCCACACCGTGTTCGTTGCACACCTGCGCCAGCAGCCGCCCCAGCGCCGGGTTGCCGGGAAAGCTGTAGGGCATGTTGCTGATGAAGTGGGGCAGCTCGTTGCTGGTGTACACGCCCTTCCAGTGCGGCGCGCAATTGAGGTGGTAGTTGGCATTGACCAGCCAGTGGGTATCGAACACGACGATGGTGTCCACGCCCAGCTCCCGGCAGCGCCGGCCGATCTCGATGTGCCCGTCGATCGCGTCCTGGCGCGAGCCCTGGCGTTCGCCGGGCAGCTCGCTCAGGTACATGCTGGGCACGTGGGTGATCTTGGCCGCGAGGGCGAGTGTTCCCATGCTGGTCTCCTGTGTGCGGTGGACGCGCCCTGCTCAGTTGTCGGCGCTGATGCCGGCCTTGCGGATCACCTCGGCGTACCGGGCGATCTCGCTGTCGATGAATTGCGCGAACTGCGCCGGCGTGCCCGACTTGACCGCGATGCCACCCTTGCGGAAGGCCTCCACCACGGCCGGCGCCTGCATGGCCTGGACGACCGCCGCGTTCATGCGCTGCACGATGTCGTCTGGCACGCCGGCGGGTGCCAGCAGGCCGTTCCAGGAGTTCGACTCCAGCGGCACGCCCTGTTCGGCCAGCGTCGGGATGTGCGGCGCGTATTCGGAGCGCTGCGCCGTGGCCATGCCCAGCGCAACGAGCTTGCCGCCTTCGATATGGCTGCGGAACTCCGGCCAGTTGCCGAACATCAGCGACACCTGCCCACCCAGCAGGTCGTTGAGTGCCGGTGACTGGCCCTTGTACGGCACGTGCACCATGTCCACGCCCAGTGCCGTCTTGAGCATTTCACCGGCCAGGTGCGCCGACGTGCCCTGACCGAACGAGGCGTAACTCAGCTGCTTCCCTGCCTTGGCCTGGGCAACGATATCGGCCAGCGACTTGAGGCCGCTGCCAGGGTGCGTGGACAGCACGTGTTCGGACATGCCCATCAACGCCACGGGGCGCAGGTCGCGCAGGGTGTCATATGGGAGCTTGCGCACCAGCGTCTGGTTGACGGTGAAGCTGTTGGCCACCGTGACGAAGGTGTAGCCGTCGGCGGCCGACTTGGCCACGCTGTCCACCCCGATCACGGTCCCTCCACCCGGCTTGTTCTCGATCACGACCGGCTGTCCCAGCGACTTGCTGACCTCTGCCGCCACCAGACGGGTGACGAAATCGGTCGTGCCACCCGGCGTGAACGGCACCACGATGCGGATCGTCTTACTCGGCCAGGCCGTTTGCGCATGGGCCAGCCAGGGCGCGGCCAGGGTGGCGGCGCCGACGATCAGGGCGTTGCGACGGGTAACTGCGGATGCGGGCATGTCTTGTTGTCTCCTCGGGTTGTGGTTGGCGGTCTCTGTGACTGGCTGAGCGGGGCTCAGACGCCCCAGTGCGGGATGTGATGGCCGCCCAGCGACACGGCCACGTTCTTGGGCTCCAGGAACACCTCGTAGCTCCAGGTGCCGCCCTCGCGGCCGATACCGGAGGCCTTGGTGCCGCCGAAGGGCTGGCGCAGGTCGCGCACGTTCTGGCTGTTGACGAAGCACATGCCGGCCTCGATGGCCGCGGCCACGCGATGAGCCTTGCCGATGTTCTCGGTCCACACGTAGCTCGAAAGCCCGTACTGCACGTCGTTGGCCAGGCGGATGGCCTCGGCCTCGTCCTTGAACGGGATCAGGCAGGCGACCGGTCCAAAGATCTCGTCCTGTGCGATCTTCATGCGGTTGTCCACGTCGGCGAACACGGTGGGCCACACGAAGTTACCACCGGCCACATGCGCCGGCAGCTCCGGCGCGTAGGACGGACGGTCGATACCGCCGCACAGCATCGTGGCGCCCTCCTTGGGGCCCAGTTCGATGTAGCTGCGCACCTTGGCCAGGTGGTTCTGGCTGATCATCGGGCCGACGATGGTCTTCTCATCCTGAGGATCGCCCACCGTGATCTTCTTCGCGCGCTCGGCGAACTTCGCGACGAAATCGGCGTAGATGCTCTGCTGCACGAGGATGCGGCTGCCCGCGGTGCAGCGCTCGCCGTTGTTCGAGAAGATCATGAACACGGCCGCATCAAGGGCGCGCTCCAGGTCGGCATCGTCAAAGACGACGAAGGGGCTCTTGCCGCCCAGCTCCATGCTGAATTTCTTCAGCCCCGCCGTGCGCACGATGCGGTTGCCGGTGGCCGTGCTGCCGGTGAACGAGACCGCGCGCACGTCCGGATGCGCGCACAGCGGCTCGCCCGCCTCGGCGCCGAAACCGTGCACGATGTTGAGCACGCCGGCCGGGATGCCCGCTTCCAGCGCCAGCTCGCCCAGGCGCGCTGCCGTCAGGGGCGAGAGCTCGCTCATCTTGAGCACGGCCGTGTTGCCGAAGGCCAGGCAGGGCGCCACCTTCCAGGTGGACGTCATGAACGGCACGTTCCACGGGCTGATGAGCGCGCACACGCCCACCGGGTGGAACAGCGTGTAGTTCAGGTGCGTGGGCGTGGGGTAGGTGTGGCCGTCCACACGTACGCACATCTCGGCAAAGTAATAGAAGTTGTCGGCCGCCCGCGGCACGAGCTGCTTGCCGGTCTGCGCGATCACCTGGCCGGTGTCGTCGGTTTCGGTGCGCGAGAGTTCCGGCACATGTCGGGCGATCAGGTCGCCCAGCGCGCGGATCTTCTTCGCGCGCTCGGGCGCCGGCAGACCGGCCCAGGCTGGGAAGGCCTCCTTGGCCGCCTGCACCGCGGCGTTGACTTCGTCGGCACCGCCGGCGGCAACTTCCGCCAGCACACCCTGCGTGGCGGGATTGATGGTCTCGAAGTAGCGGCTGCCGGCCACGGCCTTGCCGTTGATGAGGTGATCGATGCGTTGCGTCATGCCTTGCTTTCGGAAGTGATGGTGTTCGTGAGGGCGCCGATGCCTTCGATCTCGGTGACGATCACGTCGCCGGGCTGGCAGTCGACAACGCCGTCGGGCGTGCCGGTGAGGATGAGGTCGCCGGGCATCAACGTCATGAACTGGCTGAAGTACTCGATCAGGGTCGCAACGTCGAAGACCATGTCCTTCGTGCTGCCCTGCTGCGCCACCTGGCCGTTGACCGTGGTGCGCAGGTTCAGCGCCTGCGGATCGGGGACGGCCGCCGCGTCCACCAGCCATGGGCCGATGGGCGTGCAGGTGTCGCGGTTCTTCACGCGCAGGTTGGGGCGGTACCAGTTTTCCAGGTAGTCACGGATGGCGTAGTCATTGGCCACCGTATAGCCAGCCACGTGATCCAGCGCGTCGCCCTTCTTCACGCGGCGTGCCGGCTTGCCGATGACCACCGCCAGTTCGCATTCGTAATGCATGAAGGACACGCCCTCGGGCCGCACGGTGTACGCCTTATGCCCGATGAGCGAACCTTCGCCCTTGACAAAGGCCAGCGGCTCCTCCGGTGCCTTGAAGGCCAGTTCCTTCGCGTGGTCGGCGTAGTTCAGCCCCAGCGCCAGCACCGTGCGCGGCCGCTCCAGCGGCGCCAGGGGCGGAAGCCAGACCACCTCGTCGAAGCCCACCCGCCGCCCGCGGAAAGCCGGCGTGAGCAGCTCCAGCTGGCCATCGGCCTCCACCGCATCGTGGATGGCGCCCGCCCAGGCAATGCGGGCCCGCCGCGTCATCTTGCACGTATCCGTCATGCCTTGCCCTCCTGCACGAACGCGTTGACCAGCGGCAGTAAGCCCGGCACACCGTTAACACCCACCTCCACCGCGTTGCCCGCGCGAGCCCGTGGCCGCGTGCCATCGGGCAGGCAGTCGGTGCCGAGCATCAGCACATCACCCGGCCGCATGGTCTGGAAGGCCGACACCTCCTGCCACAGCCTGGCCGCGTCCCGCACCAGGTCGGCCAGCGCCACGGTCTGCCGGATCACGCCATCGATGCGCAGCGTCAGTTGCCAGCCGGACAGGACGGCCAGATCCGCCAGCGGCTGCACGCGTGGGCCCACACCGAGGAAGCCGTCCACACAGCGGTAGCGGATGGCCGGGCGGTAGTAGCTCTCGTGCGGGATGCTGACATCGTTGAACAGCGCACAACCGGCCACCGTCCCCCCTTCTCCGGCCACCAGGCCGAGCGTGGGCGAGACATCCACCTCCGCCACGCCGCGGGGCAGGACGATCTCACGCCCCGAGGGCGTGAAGGTGTTGGAAGTCTTGATGTACAGCACGGGCGCCTGCGGCGGCGCCTTGTAGGGCGCCTCGTGCATGCGCGGCGCCCACAGCGCGTGCTCGCGGCGGAAGTTCAGCAGCGTGCCGTACACCGTGCCGGTGGGCAGATAGGGAAATGCGGATGCCATGTCGGGAAACACTCGTTCGTATCAATCGCCGTGTTCGCCATCGCTGCCTGGGCCGCCGGACGGCCCCTCCAGGGCGATGACCTCGTCAAGCAAGGCATACAGCTGCGTCAGCCGCGTCTTGCCAAGCCGCCCTTCCAGCCATGCGTAGTGCGACTCGATGGCATGGGACAGCGTGTCCACCAGTGCCAGTCCGTCAGCAGTGGCGCGCACCATAGTGCGGCGCCCGTCGCGCGGGCAGCGGTGGCGCGTGACCAGACCGTCGCGCTCCATGCGCGTGAGCACTCCGGTCAGGCTCGGCCCCAGAAGGAAGGCCTCGCGTGCGACCCGCGTGACCTCGACCCCTTCCGGATCGGAGGCATGCTCGCCGAGCACGCGCAGCACGCGCCACTGCTGGTCCGACAGGCCATGCTGGCGCAGGCTCGGACGGGTGTGGCGCATCACGGCCTCGCGCGCTTCGAGCAGCAGGCGCGGCAGGTTGCGATGGACGAATGGGTTGCGACTCATTTATTTAACATGTTAAGTGTTAAGCTTCGATTCGCATCAAGGGTTAACCCTGAGTTCATCGACACAAGGCACCTGACCAGACCCGAAAGGCCCGATGACCGGCAAGCACGAGTGGCAGCCTGCGCTCGAACAATGGCGGCACCTCGCCCGGGCCGAATCTGCCCAGCTCATGCTTTACCAGGGGCTGGAGCCTGTTGGCGTCCACGCACAGGGCGCCGCCGAAGACACCGTGCGCGCGTTTATCGAACAAGGCCTCTGGACCACCAACGAGCGCATCCGGTACTTCATGCGCACGCCAATCCGGCGCTTCCTGCCTGCCGAGCAGTATTTTCCGCAGGAACTGCTCTCGCGCGACGTGGTGGCCCAGATGATGGTCCGCCGCGGTCTGCATCATCAGGCAGGCACCATCGCGCATCTGGATGGCGGTGCCATCTTTGTCTTCGCGTTCGAGAGGACCGCCGATGACGACGCCTTCACGGCGCCCGAACTACGCCGGCTGGACCGTCTCGTCGGCCAACAACAGGCGGCGCAATGTTTGAGGCGATGACCGCGCTCGGACTGGGCGCTGCCGTGCTGCGCCGTGACGGATCGATGCTGGCATGCAACACCGCCTTCGAGAAAATCCTGCCGGATTGGCCGAACTCGACCTTCGCCACCGGTTGCGCGCGCATGATCCGGCGCTGCACCAGAGCGTCATGCAATGGCTGAGCCAACCGATCGGCTCCGGACCCATGCGGGCCTCCCCGACAACCAGGCCGGATGTGCAAGTCGAGCTGCTGCCGCTGCTCGGCCCGGTACGGGACCGCCTGTTCGGCGGCCATGCCCTGCTGGTGGTCCGCCAGACCGAAAAGGTCCGGCCGGCGAACCCAGCACTGCTTCAGCAGCGCTACGGATTGCGCCCCAAGGAAGCCGAGCTGGCCTGCCACCTGGCATCCGGCCTGCCCCTGCACGAGGCGGCCGGACTGTGCGGCCTCACCTACACCAGCGCGCGCACCTACCTGGACCGCATCTACGACAATACTGGCACCCACCGCCAGCCCGAGCTGGTCCGGCTGGTACTCGAGGCCGGGACCGCCAAATGACGACGGACCCCGCGCTCAGTTCGCGATGACCGTGGGAGCGTATGCCACCAGGCGGGCAGCCGTCAGCAGCATGAAAGCCCATGTCAGGACGAGCAGGTACCGGCGACGCCAGGACACAGGCGGCTGACCCGGGTCGGAGGCATCCGCTCGTGGAGACATGGCGGTGTCGGTCATGGCACGATGAAAAAAAGGTTCATCGCGCCTTTCCGGGGAAGGCGGCCTTGATCTTCAGGAAGAAATAGGCTGAATCCCGGAACCCGTAGGCCATACGCTTGATGACCTTAATGCGGTTGTTGACGCCCTCGAGAATGCTGGTG
>JAEZLX010000130.1 GCA_023415035.1 Pseudomonadota bacterium
GCTGAAAGGCGCGCCGCCGCTGTTCGAGCTGGCCAAACGCCTGGAAGAGCATGCCAAGGGCATGGTCGTGCCGGCCACGCTGTTCGAACAGTTCGGCTTCAACTATGTCGGTCGCATTGACGGCCACGCCCTCGATTCGCTGGTCCCGACGCTGGAGAACATCCGACAGCTCATGGACAAGGGCGACGGTCCGCAGTTCCTGCACGTTGTCACGAAAAAAGGCCAGGGCTACAAGCTGGCCGAGGCCGATCCGGTGGCCTACCATGGTCCCGGCAAGTTCGATCCCAAGGTGGGTCTGGTCAAGCCGGCCGCGCCGCCCAAGCCGACGTTTACCCAGGTGTTCGGGCAGTGGCTGTGCGACATGGCCGAGGCCGACCAGAAGCTCGTGGGCATCACGCCCGCCATGCGCGAGGGCTCGGGCATGGTCGAGTTCCACAAGCGCTTCCCGGGGCGCTACTTCGACGTGGGCATCGCCGAGCAGCATGCCGTCACCTTTGCCGCGGGTCTGGCCTGCGAGGGCATGAAGCCGGTGGTGGCGATCTATTCCACCTTCCTGCAGCGTGCCTACGACCAGCTCATCCATGACGTGGCGCTGCAGAACCTGCCGGTCGTGTTCGCCCTCGACCGCGCGGGCATCGTCGGTGCCGATGGCGCGACGCATGCCGGCGCCTACGACATTGCCTTCGTGCGCTGCATTCCCAACATGGGGCTGGCCTGTCCTGCTGACGAAGCGGAGACGCGCCAGCTGCTGTCCACCGCCTTCGCTCAGAACCATCCGGTGGCGGTGCGCTACCCGCGCGGCAGCGGCATCGGTGCCGAGGTGCCCGCCAGCCTCGATGGCCTGCCTTACGGCAAGGGCGAGGCGCGCCGCCGCGGGCAACGCATCGCCATTCTGGCCTTCGGCACACTGCTGTACCCGGCCCTGGCCGCCGGCGAGCGCCTGGGTGCGACGGTGGCCAACATGCGCTGGGTCAAGCCGCTCGACCGCGAACTGGTGCTCGAACTGGCCAACAGCCACGACGCGCTGGTCACGGTGGAAGAGGGCTGCATCATGGGTGGCGCGGGCAGCGCCGTGATCGAAGCCCTGCAGGCCGAGGGCATCACCATGCCGGTGCTGCAGCTGGGCCTTCCCGACGAATTCGTCGAGCACGGCGATCCGGCCAGACTGCTGGCACAGCTGGGGCTGGATGCGGCAGGCATTGAGCGCTCGGTCCGTCAGGCCCATGCAGGGCTGCTCGACACCGAGGTGCAGCCGCTCAAACGCTCGGCGTGATGCGGGCATCCGGGCGCAACGAGGGTTTCCCCGCATCCTGGGCGCCCGATGGGCGGGCCGGTGCGTCACTTACAATTTGCCGATCGACCCAAACCCGCACGCAGCATGCCTGACCTGGCGCATGTTGCGTGTTTCTTTATCTATCAACGGAAAGTGGACGTGGGTCGGTGTTCACAAGACAGGGATGTCAAGATGGGTGCATTGCTCAAATTCTCCCGGGCCATCGACTGGCTCAATGCCCAGGTGGGCAAGTACGCGATCTGGCTGATCATGGGCTCGACCGTGATCAGTGCGATCAACGCGCTGGTCCGCTACACCTTCAACACCAGCTCGAACGCGTTCCTCGAGATCCAGTGGTATCTCTTCGCGTGGTCGTTCCTGATCGCGGCCGGTTTCACGCTGCTGCATCGCGAACACGTGCGCATCGACGTGATCAACAGCCGGCTGTCGAAGAAGAAGCAGATCTGGATCGACATTCTGGGATTTGCCTTCTTCCTGACGCCGGTGTGCCTGCTGGTGCTGTCCTACTGCATCCCGGTGCTGGTGCAGAAGTACACCTCCGGCGAGATGTCAGGCAACCCGGGTGGCCTGATCCGCTGGCCGGTGTGGCTGGCCATCCCGTTCGGCTTCACGCTGCTGATGCTGCAGGGCTGGTCCGAACTGATCAAGCGCGTGGCCTTCCTGCGTGGCGAGGGGCCCGATCCCACCGTCAAGGCCGGCGAGAAATCCGCCGAAGAGGAGCTGGCCGAACTCCTTCGCCAGCGTGAGTCCACGAAGGTGGATACCCCCGCCAGCTGATCAGCCAGGAACAAGACGATGGAATTCATTGCCAACAACTACGCCCCCATCATGTTCGGGGGGCTCATCATCTTCCTGCTGCTGGGCTTCCCGGTGGCGTTCAGTCTGGGTGCCTGCGGCCTGGCCTTCGGCATCCTGGGCATCGAGCTGGGCGTGTTCCCCTCGTCCGTGCTGGCATGGCTGCCCCAGCGCCTGATTGGCATCATGGCCAACGACACGCTGCTGGCGGTGCCATTCTTCACGCTCATGGGACTGGTCCTGGAGCGCAGCGGCATGGCCGAGGACCTGCTCGACACGGTCGGCCAGGTGTTCGGCCCGATGCGCGGCGGTCTGGCACTGGCCGTGGTGCTGGTCGGCGCGATGCTGGCCGCCACCACCGGCGTGGTGGCAGCGTCGGTGATCTCGATGGGCCTGATCTCGCTGCCCATCATGCTGCGCTACGGCTATGACCGCAAGTTCGCCAGTGGTGTGATCGCCTCTTCGGGCACGCTGGCGCAGATCATCCCGCCTTCGCTGGTGCTCATCATCATGGCCGACCAGCTCGGCCGCAGCGTGGGCGACATGTACAAGGGCGCCTTCATCCCCGCTTTCATGCTGGTGGGGTGCTACGTTCTCTATATCGCCCTCCTGGCCATCTTCCGTCCGTCCAGCGTGCCAGCCCTGCCACCCGAGGCGCGGGTGTACCGCGAGCCCGATGGCGGCAGCGGCTACACCTCGTTGCTGGTGCTGATGGTGCTGTCCTTCCTGGTGTCGGTCGTGCTGGCGCGCTTCATGCCCGAGGTCCACACCTGGTGGCTGGGACGCGAGGTGACCTCGGTGCCCACCGACGAGAAGGTGGTGGTGGCCATGTGCGGCGGTGCCTTCGTGGCCTTCGTGATCGCGCTGGTCAACAAGTATGCCCACCTGGGTCTGCTGTCGCGCCTGGCCGAGCGCGTGACCTTCGTGCTGATCCCGCCGCTGCTGCTGATCTTCCTGGTGCTGGGCACCATCTTCCTGGGCGTCGCCACGCCCACCGAAGGCGGCGCGATGGGTGCTGTCGGCGCGATGATCATGGCCTTGGTGCGTGGGCGCCTGGACATGAAGCTGCTGAAGCAGGCACTGGCCAGCACCACCAAGCTGGGCAGTTTCGTGATGTTCATTCTGATCGGCGCCACGATCTTTGGCCTGGTGTTCCAGGCGGCCGATGGCCCGGTGTGGGTGGAGCACCTGCTCTCCGACCTGCCGGGTGGCCCTGTCGGCTTCCTGATCGTGGTCAACCTCATGGTCTTCTTCCTGGCCTTCTTCCTCGACTACTTCGAGCTGTCGTTCATCGTGGTGCCGCTGCTGGCGCCGGTGGCCGACAAGCTGGGCATCGACCTGATCTGGTTCGGCGTGCTGCTGGCCATGAACATGCAGACCTCGTTCATGCACCCGCCATTTGGCTTCGCACTGTTCTTCCTGCGCTCGGTGGCACCTGACAAGCCCTACGTGGATCGCGTGACCAAGAAGGTCATGGACCCGGTCACGACCATGCAGATCTACAAGGGTGCGATTCCCTTCCTGCTGATCCAGCTGTTCATGGTGGGCATGCTGATCGCCTTCCCGGGCATCGTTACGGGCAACCTCGAAAAGCAGGGTGAGTACGACCTCAAGGCTGTGGGCGAGCAGATGCTGGAGCAATTGGGCGAAGAGTCCGAAGGCGGCTACGGCGATGAGGAAGGCTACGGAAGCGACGAAGGCGATGGCAGTGACGAGGGCACCGAGGCCGACACCGGCCCCAGTGCCGAGGAGCCTGCTGCCGAAAGCGAAGCGCGCCAGGAGGAAGACGATCCGATGAAGGCGATGGAGGAGGCGCTGGGGCGCCAGTGATGCCGGTTGCCGCCGCCACACACGGTGGTGGCGACAGTCCGATCGGGCCGGGCTTTCCGTGAAGCGGTGCGCGATGGCGAGGGAAAACCCTCTCCACGCCGTTTCGGGAAGGCCCGCAAATGTCAATAAAATCGAGTCCGACTTTCAGTCTGGGCGTCACCCAAGAGGTGGCGCTTGTTTCATCCATACGAATCTGGAGCAATCTCAATGGATCGTCGTTCTCTCGTGAAGAGTGCCGGCCTGGCCGGCGTGCTGGCTGCAGGCGTGGCCCCGGCCGTGCATGCCCAACCCGCCGTGCGCTGGCGCCTGGCTTCGAGCTTCCCTCGCTCGCTGGACACCATCTTCGGCAGCGCCGAGAAGCTGTCGCAGACCGTCAAGGCCCTGTCCGGCGGCAAGTTCGAGATCTCCGTGCACCCGGCCGGTGAACTGATGCCCGCTTTCGGCGTGGTGGACGCGCTGGAAGGCGACAACATCGAGATGGCCCAGACGGCGGCCTACTACTTCACCGGCAAGGACCCGGTGTTCGCCTTCAGCTGCGCCGTGCCGTTCGGCCTGACCGCCCGCCAGAACACCGCCTGGCGCAAGTACGGCAACGGCGGCAAGCTGCTGGACGAGTTCTTCGCTCAGTACAACTTCCGCTCCTACAGCGCCGGCAACACCGGCACGCAGATGGGTGGCTGGTACCGCAAGGAAATCAAGACCGTCAACGACCTCAAGGGTCTGAAGATGCGCATGGGTGGCGGCGTGTTCGGTGAGGGCATGGCCCGCCTGGGCGTGGTGTCGCAGAACCTGCCCGCCGGCGACGTGTACCAGGCTCTGGAAAAGGGCACGCTGGACGCCGCCGAGTTCGTCGGCCCGCACGACGACCAGAAGCTGGGCTTCAACAAGGTGGCCCCGTACTACTACTACCCCGGCTGGTGGGAAGGTGGCGCCGACCTCGAGTTCTTCGTGAACCTGAAGAAGTTCAACACCCTGTCGGCCGAGAACAAGGCGATCCTGGAAGCTGCCATGGCCGTGGCCGCGACCGACATGACCGCCAAGTACGACACCTACAACCCGATCGCCCTGAAGAAGCTGGTGGCCGACAAGACCCAGCTCAAGCAGTTCCCGAAGGCGGTCATCGACGCCGGCTTCAAGGCCTGCATGGAGGTCTTCGGCGAGCACGAAGCCAAGTCGCCCGTGTTCAAGAAGATCCACCAGGACATGCGCGCCTTCCAGCGTGACCAGATCCTGTGGAACCGTTTCTCGGAGTACCCGTACAACCAGTACATGAACGGCGTGAAGATCTGAGACTCTCCCCTGCGCCGCTGACGCGGCTTCCTCCTCCCTGGCGCTTCTGCGCCGTTCGGAGGGGGAGAGGCGCGAGTGGACCGGCACAGCCGGATCCACGGCGTCGTGGGGATGCCGGCCCGCTGCTTGCAGCGGGCTTTTTCATTCCTGTTGACTCTTGGGTTGTTTTTATGGAACTCGATGTCCGTGTTCTCGATCCGCGGCTGGCGGACCAGATGCCCGCGTATGCCACGCCCGGCAGCGCGGGGCTGGACCTGCGCGCGTGCCTGGACGCGCCGCTGACGCTGGCGCCCAATGCATGGCAGCTGGTGCCCACGGGGCTGGCCATCCATCTGGCCGATCCGGGCTATGCGGCGCTCATCCTGCCCCGCTCGGGCCTGGGGCACAAGCATGGCATCGTGCTTGGCAACCTGGTCGGCCTGATCGACAGCGACTACCAGGGCCAGCTCATGGTAAGTGCCTGGAATCGCAGTGACGTGGCCTTCACCATCGAGCCGATGGAGCGCATTGCGCAACTGGTCATCGTGCCAGTGGTGCAGGCGCGGCTGCGCGTGGTGGAGGATTTCTCCCACGCCACCGAGCGCGGCGCGGGTGGCTACGGCTCCACCGGTCGCGGCTGACCAGGGGCCGGTCGTTCTCAGTGCAGGGTCGGGGGCGTGCCGTCGCCCTCGGACGCGTCCGGGTCGATCTGCATGCGGAAAAAGCCCGTGCCCAGGGTGCCCCGGCCGATCTCGTCCACGGTGGCCTCACGCACGGCATGGATGCGCAGGTTCAGTCGCAACGCGATGCCGGCCAGCGGGTGGTTGCCGTCCATCACCACGTGATCCGGGTAGATGCTGCTGACGAAGTACAGACGGTCGCGTGGCGCTGTTGGTGTGCAGCCTGCAGGCAGCCCTTCGAAGCCCATGCCTTCTTCCAGTGTCTCGGGGAATAGGTGGCGTGGCTCCAGGAACAGCAGTCGGTCATCGTAGTCACCGAAGGCATGTTCCGGTTCGAGGTGCAGGTCCAGACGGTCGCCGGGCTCGTGGCCTTGCAGGGCCTCCTCGATCTTGGTCAGCAGGTCCTTGCCGCCCACAAGGAACTCCACCGGATCGTCGGATTCGTCCAGCACTTCGCCGAGGGTGTCTTTGAGGACCCAGCTCAGGGCCACCACGCATTGCTCACTGATTTTCATCGCACAATTGTCCCATGACTGTCCATTCCCGTACCGCCCCTGCGGACGACACCACCCGCATCCCGACCCCGCTGCTAGGCGGGCTCTCTCCCGCGCAGTTCATGCGCCGCCACTGGCAGAAAAAGCCGCTGCTGCTGCGCCAGGCCCTGCCGGATGCACAGACCCTGTTCGACCGCCGGACGCTGTTCGAGCTCGCCGAGCAGGAACATGTGGAGTCCCGGCTGATCGTGCATGGCGATGGGGGCTGGAAGCTGCGTCACGGGCCGTTCAAGCGCTCGCAGATGCCTCCGTTCTCTCGTGCGGGCTGGACGCTGCTGGTGCAGGGCGTGGATCTGCATGTGGACGCGGCCCAAGCACTGATGCAGCGCTTCCGCTTTGTGCCCGATGCGCGCCTGGACGACGTGATGATTTCCTGGGCGAGCGAGGGGGGCGGCGTCGGCCCGCATTTCGACAGCTATGACGTGTTCTTGCTGCAGACCCAGGGTCGGCGGCGCTGGCGCATCGGGCGCCAGAAGGATCTGTCGCTGCAGCCGGATGTGCCGCTGAAGATCCTTACCAACTTCCAGCCCGAGGAGGAGTACGTGCTGGAGCCGGGCGACATGCTCTATCTGCCACCCGAATGGGCGCACGACGGCGTGGCCGATGGTGGCGAATGCATGACCTGCTCGATCGGTTTCCGGGTGCCGCAGCGTGGTGGACTGGCGGCCGAGATGGTGCAACGCATGGCCGACGAATTCGATGACGAGACGCTGTACCGCGATCCGTCCCAGGCCGCGACGGCCACGCCGGCCGCCATTCCGGCGGCGCTGCGGGATTTCGCTGCCGACGGGCTGCGCCGTCTCATCGCCGACGGGCGACAGCTGGCCTGCGCGCTGGGCGAGGTGATGACCGAGCCCAAGCCCAAGGTGTGGTTCGAGGAACCTGAGCAGCCGTGGCTTGCAGGCAGCGTGAGGCTGGATCGTCGCACACGGATGATGTACGACGAGCATCACGTGTTTATCAATGGCGAGAGTTTCCGGGCGGCCGGCGCCGACGCGCGCCTGATGCGCGAACTGGCCGATCGGCGCCATCTGCCCGCTGTGCGCGTGCGTCGTGCATCGGCCGAAGCGCAGGCGCTGCTGCGGGACTGGTACGAGGCCGGCTGGCTGCATGTCGAATCGGATTGAGGTGGCGAGGAGAGGGGAATGAGCGAGAACCGGATGACGGCAGATGCGCAAGAGCTCCCGGCATTGCCCGAGGGTCGTTTCGAGGGACGCGAGGCCTTCGCGGATCTGGTGCGCCGGGCAGTCACGCTGCTGGCGCGAGCGCAATGGACTCCGGTGGTGTTCTGCGACCCCGATTTCAGCGACTGGCCGCTGGGCGAGCGCACGGTTGTCGAAGGTCTGCATGCCTGGTCAGGCCGGGGACGCGAGGCACGCTGGCTGGCGCGCGAATTCCGTACGCTGCGTGAGCAGTATCCCCGGCTGGTGCAATGGCGTGCCACCTGGTCGCACATCGTCGAAGCCCGAGCCTGTCCGGAGCCGCCAAGCGCCATCTGGACACCACTCTGGATACTGGAGCGCATCGATCCAGAGCGCTGCGTAATGGTGGCCACGACCGACCCCGTCCGGCGCAATGAACTGCGCGAGCGCATCGACGCCTGCTGGGAGCGGGGACAGCCCGCGTTTCCGGCCACGGTACTGGGGTTGTGACGAACCCTGTTCGGGGGAGCCGGCGAGATATGACGGGTTGGCGACAACCCTGTGTAAAAAATGGCAAAAAAAGATACGCGTTAACCCCAATAGGAATAACCCGATATCATTGCTGGTTGCACTGACCCGACGGTTTGAGCCGGGCTGGGGCAAGACCAAATACAAGCACTCGTCATCATCCAACGGAACTCATCATGAACAAGACCCTCATCCTCGCCAGCCTGCTGGCTGCCATGGCCATCACCGCTTGCGGTCAGAAGGAAGAAACGCCTGCTGCCGCCGCGGTGGAATCGGCCCAGGAGGCTGCCGCTGCTGCTTCCGACGCTGCCAAGGAAGGCGCCGAAGCTGCTGCTGACGCTGCCAAGGATGCCGCCGCTGCCGCCACCGACGCTGCGCAAAATGCTGCCGAGGCCGCCCAGGACGCCGCCGCCAACGCTGTTGATGCCGCCAAGGACGCTGCCAACGCCGCTGCCGATGCAGCCAAGGAAGGCGCCGAGGCTGCTACCGACGCTGCCAAGGAAGCTGTTGACGCCGCCAAGGAAGCCGTCGCCAAGTAAGCGCGAAGGATCTGCCGGCAGCCGCTGCCGGCGATTCATGGAAAAAAAGCCGCTCCGAAGAGCGGCTTTTTTGTGGTTCACTGCAGGACGTGGTCAGCGCAGATCTTCGGACAGGAGCCTGATGATTGTCTGGGCATTGGCGCTGTTGTTCGGGCGGCCTTGCTCGTCCTGGACGCTGAGCGTGGTCTGCTCGCCATTGCCTCGAACCACGATGCGATGGCGTTCGGGCGTCGGGCTGTCCTTCTTGTCGCGGCCGAACAGGCGGCCGAAGAAGCCGGGCTTGCTGCTGCTGTCAGGATTGGGGGCCACGAAGCGGACGAAATAGACACCCTGGCTGCGGTCGCGGTCTTCCACGGTGAAGCCGGTACGGTCCAGCGAGAGACCGACACGCCGCCAGGCGCGGTCGAAGTTGTCGGCCAGCTGCAGGCCGGGAGCACCATCGATCGTGACCGGCTGCACCGACGAGGCGGCCGGTGCGGCCACCGCGACGGCGGTCTTGGACTGCTCTTCGCTCACGTTGCCCAGCCAGACCAGCAGCCGGCGCAGGAACTCCGTCTCCAGCTCGACGTTGGACGGGCGGGGCTGCCAGACCGTGCTGTCCTTTTGGGATGTGGCGTACACCTCTTCCATGCCGCGGTGCGAGATGTAGATCTCGGTGCTGCCGTTGGCACCGCGCTCCAGGCGCGTGCGGAAGCGGTCACGCTCGCCGGTGGAATACAGGTTGTCGATCACGCGGCCGATGGTGCGGCGGATGAAGTCTTCCGGAATTTTGGCGCGATTTTCGGCCCAGTCGGTCTCCATGATGCCGAGCTGTTCCTGGTCGACTTCCAGCACGAATCCGTTTTCCTTCCAGAAATCGCGGACCCGGTCCCACACCTGCTCGGGCGGGCGGTCGACCACCAGCCAGCGCTGGTTGCCGGCGCGTTCGATGCGCGCGTCGCCGACCTTTTGCACTGCCGTGCTGGCTGCCTGGGAGGGCGTGCCGGCGACGGCCTGGTAGCCGCTGGCCGTGGCTGCTTCACCTGGCATGGCGTAGCGCGACTCGCGCGAGAGTTGCGTGAGGTCGGGAGGAACCTCCAGGCTGTTGCCCCGCTGCGCCGAGCGGTAGTCGATCTTGTCCTCCTGGAGGAGGGTGCAGCCGGAGGCCAGCACGGCGGCCAGCGTCAGCGCCGTCCAGCGGCCGGGGCGGGAAGAGAGGACTTGGTCAGCTTGCTGCATGATTTGGTGTGTTCAGGCGATCAGGCCGCTTTGTTGGAGGGCGCTTTCGACCACTGGTTCCAGGGCGGACGACAGGGGAGTCATGGGCAGGCGCATCGTGCCGCCGCACAGGCCCAGACGCGCCATGGCCCACTTCACGGGGATGGGGTTTGCTTCGACGAACAGGTTGCGGTGCAGCGGCAGCAGCCGCATCTGGATGTCCATGGCCTTCTTCGCGTCGCCGGCGATGGCCGCCATGCACAGCTCGTGCATCAGGCGCGGCGCGATGTTGGCCGTGACGCTGACGTTGCCCTTGCCGCCACAGAGCATCAGGGCGACCGCGGTGGCGTCATCGCCCGAGAACACGGCAAAGCCTTCGGGCGCCTCGCGGATGAGCCACTGCGCGCGCTCAATGTTGCCGGTGGCTTCCTTGATGCCGATGATGCCCGGCACCTTGGCCAGGCGCAGCACGGTGTCGTGCGCCATGTCGGCCACGGTGCGGCCCGGCACGTTGTACAGCACGATGGGCAGGTCGCCCGTGGCCTCGGCGATGGCCTTGAAATGCTGGTACAGGCCTTCCTGAGTCGGCTTGTTGTAGTAGGGCACCACCTGCAGCTGATAGTCGGCGCCCACGCTGCGGGCGAACTTGGCCAGCTCGATGGCCTCGGCAGTGGAGTTGGCGCCACAGCCGGCCATGATGGGTACGCGCTTGGCCGCCTGCTCGACCGCCACGCGGATGACCTCGCAGTGCTCTTCCACGCTCACGGTGGGCGATTCGCCCGTGGTGCCGACCACGCAGATGCAGTCCGTGCCCTCGGCGACGTGCCAGTCGATCAGTTTTCGCAGGGACGCGTAATCCACACTGCCGTCTGGCTGGAAAGGGGTGACGAGGGCGACGATGCTGCCTGAGATGCTGTCCATGGTCTGTGTCGGTGAAGGAAAGGGCCGCCCGCAGGGCAAGCCCGGGCGATCTGCCATTCTAACCAGCGCCCGGCGCGCCTGGCATGGCGGTCAGGAGGCGGCGAGCGGGGATGCCGTCAGGGGTGGATGTTTCGCGTACCGCGGCGATGCGCTGAACGAAGCGCGCCGGCTGGTCGAGGAAGCCGTCCTCGTAGGCCACAACGCGCAGCGTGGGCCGGCAAAGGTCCAGCAGCTCGCCGGGCTGCAGCAGAAATTCCGGACGGGAGGGCTGGCCGACGCTGGCGTTGCCGTGGGCGAAAGTCTCGTAGATCAGGACGCCGCCCGGTGCCACGCTGGCCAGCAGCACCGGAAACAGCGCGCGCCAGAGGTAGTTGGTGACGACGACAGCATCGAACTGCCGGCCCCCGAAGGGCCACGGGCCGCCCTCGATGTCGGCCTGCACGATCTCGGCGCCGGCACGGACCAGGGCGCTGGTTCTGTCGATGGCCTCGGGCGAGCGGTCCACCCCGGTGACCTGATGGCCGCGGGCGTGAAACCAGAACATGTGCCGGCCGGAGCCGCAGGCCACGTCGAGCACCCGCCCGCCGGCCGGCACCAGATGGCTCCAGCGCTGCACCCAGGGGGAGGGCGCGGCAAGTGCCGATGGCGGCGCGACTGCGGCCGTCATCAGAAGCAGCTCCAGAGCTGGTCGGCCAGCCGCACGAGGAAATCCGGATCGCGGTAGAGCATCAGCGTGCCCAGCAGGACCAGCGCCACGGCCAGCCATGCAGCGGCGTGCCACCAGCGCTGCCGCGTGGCGCTCATGCCGCCGCTCCCACGCGCTGCGGACCTCGAACGATGGCGCTTTCGCGCACCGGCAGGTTCACCAGCGCGGCCAGCACACCCAGCGCGATCGAGATGTACCAGACGATGTCGTAGCTGCCGGTCTGGTCATAGAGCAGGCCGCCCAGCCACACGCCCATGAAGCTGCCGATCTGGTGGCTGAAGAACACGAAGCCGCCCAGCATCGACAGGTGCGCCACCCCGAAGATCTGCGCCACCACGGCATTGGTGGGCGGCACGGTGGACAGCCACAGCATGCCCATGACGGCGGAGAAGATGTACACGCTCGTGGGTGTGAGCGGCGCCAGCAGGAAGATGGTGGTGGCCACGGAGCGCGCCAGGTAGATGAAGGCGAGGATGTGGCGCTTGGCCAGGCGCTGTCCGAGCGTGCCGGCCAGGTAGGACCCCACAACGTTGAACAGGCCGATGAGCGCCAGCGCGTAGCTGGCCACCTGGGGCGAGAGGCCGTTGTCCTTGAGGTAGCTGGGCATGTGCACGCCGATGAACACCACCTGGAAGCCGCAGACGAAGTAGCCGGCCATCAGCAGCTGGAAACTACGGTAGCCAAAGGCCTCGCGCAGGGCCTGTCCGATGGTCTGCTCGCGGTGGGTGCTGGCACTGCCGCTGCCACCAAAATCGGGCTCGCGCAGGAACACCGCCAGCGGGATGATGAGCAGCGCCGCGCCACCCAGGATCAGCAGCGCCTGCTGCCAGCCGAAGCCGGAGATGAGCCAGCCCTCGACCGGCACCATCAGGAACTGGCCGAAGGAGCCTGCCGCGGCCGACACGCCCATGGCCCACGAGCGCTTCTCGGCCGGGATTTGGCGCCCGATGACGCCGTAGATGATGGCGTAGGTGGTGCCGGCCTGGGCCATGCCGATCAGCACGCCCGCGGTCAGCGCGAACATGGTGGGCGTGGTCGAGGTCGCCATGCCGTACAGGCCGAGGGCATAGGCGATCGCACCGGCCGCGAGCACCTTGAAGGCACCGAAGCGGTCCGCTGCCATGCCGGCGAAGATGCCGAACAGGCCCCATGCCAGGTTCTGCACGGCCATGGCGAAGGCGAAGTTCTCGCGAGTCCAGCCCTGATCCTGGGTGATGGGCTGCAGCCACAGGCCGAAACCGTGGCGGATGCCCATCGACAGTGTGACGATGGCGGCGCCGCAAAGCAGCACCTGGGCGGCGGAGAGTCGTTGTGGATGTTGTGCTTGTCGGGACATTCCGAGAATGTAGCGAATCTGCGCGCCGCTTGCCGGCGGCAAGCATGCCCAAGGAGATGAAATTTGCCGCCGCCATTGATGCGTGGCGCGACACAGTTCGCGGATCCTGATGGAAATCTGTATGCAAACACAGTGTTTTGAGGCAGGGCTGCTTACAATCCGCGACCATGGCAAGCCAGAATCCACCCGCATATTCCGAAGGTTCGATTCGCGTCCTCAAGGGCCTGGAGCCGGTCAAGCAGCGGCCGGGCATGTACACGCGCACCGACAACCCGCTGCACATCATCCAGGAGGTGATCGACAACGCCGCCGACGAGGCGCTGGCCGGTTACGGCAGGAAAATCCGCGTCACGCTGCATGCCGACGGCTCGGTCAGCGTCGAGGACGACGGCCGCGGCATCCCGTTCGGGCTGCATCCGGAAGAGAACGCACCCGTCATCGAACTGGTGTTCACGCGGCTGCACGCCGGTGGCAAGTTCGACAAGGGGCAGGGCGGCGCCTACAGCTTCTCGGGCGGGCTGCACGGCGTGGGCGTGAGCGTGACCAACGCCCTGTCCACGCGCATGGAGGTGTCCAGCCACCGCGAGGGCCAGGTGGCGCGCATCGTGTTCGCCGGCGGCGATGTGATCGAGCCGCTGGTGACGCGACCGCTGGGCGATGGCGACCGCAAGCAGGGCACGACAGTGCGCGTCTGGCCCGATGCGAAGTATTTCGATGCCGCCGGCCTGCCCATGGGGGAGTTGACGCACCTGCTGCGCAGCAAGGCGGTGCTGATGCTGGGCGTCTCGGTAACGCTGAACAACGAAAAAAACCGCGAGACCCAGACCTGGCAGTACAAGGGCGGCCTGCGCGACTACCTGGGCCAGACCCTGACGGCCGATCCGGTCATCCCCATGTTCGAGGGGGAGGGCTATGCTGACAGCAAGGACGACAGCTTTGCCGAGGGCGAGGGCGCTTCCTGGTGCGTGGCCTTCACGGAAGAGGGCGCGCCGGTGCGCGAAAGCTACGTCAACCTGATCCCGACCAGCGCCGGCGGCACGCACGACAGCGGTCTGCGGGATGGCCTGTTCCAGGCGGTCAAGGGTTTCATCGAGCTGCATGCGCTGCTGCCCAAGGGCGTGAAGCTGCTGCCCGAGGACGTGTTCGCGCGCGCTAGCTACGTGCTCTCGGCCAAGGTGCTGGATCCGCAGTTCCAGGGCCAGGTCAAGGAGAGGCTCAATTCGCGCGACGCCGTGCGTCTGGTGTCCAGCTTCGTCAAGCCGGCACTGGAGCTGTGGCTCAACCAGCATGTGGAATACGGCCGCAAGCTGGCGGAGCTGGCCATCAAGGCGGCGCAGACGCGCCAGCGCGCGGGCCAGAAGGTCGAAAAACGCAAGGGTTCGGGCGTGGCCGTGCTGCCGGGCAAGCTGACCGACTGCGAAAGCCGCGACCTCTCGCACAACGAGCTGTTCCTGGTGGAGGGCGATTCGGCCGGCGGCAGCGCCAAGATGGGGCGCGACAAGGAGTGCCAGGCGGTATTGCCGCTGCGCGGGAAGGTGCTCAACACCTGGGAGGTGGAGCGCGACCGGCTTTTCGCCAACACGGAAATCCACGACATCTCGGTGGCGATCGGCGTCGATCCGCACGGCCCGAACGACACCCCCGATCTCTCAGGTTTGCGCTACGGCAAGATCTGCATCCTCTCGGACGCGGACGTGGACGGCTCGCACATCCAGGTGCTGCTGCTGACACTGTTCTTCCGTCATTTCCCCAAGCTGATCGAGACAGGTCATGTCTACGTGGCACGGCCGCCGCTGTTCCGTGTCGATGTGCCGGCGCGCGGCAAGAAGCCCGCGAGCAAGCAATATGCGCTCGACGATGGCGAGTTGCAGGCCATTCTGGACAAGGCCGAGAAGGAGGGCGTGTCGCGCAGCAAGTGCCAGATCAGCCGCTTCAAGGGGCTGGGCGAGATGAGTGCCGAGCAGCTGTGGGACACGACGCTCAACCCCGACACGCGACGCCTGCTGCCGGTGACCCTGGGTTCGCTCGGTTTCGGCGAGACGGAGGCGCTGATCGCCAAGCTCATGGGCAAGGGCGAGGCGGCCGCGCGGCGCGACCTGATGGAACTGCACGGCGACTCGGTCGAGATCGACGTCTGAGGACAACATGAGCACAGAGATCATTGAATTGGGGAACGAGGGCCGGGGCGGTGACGACAGCCTGGCCTCCTATGCCCAGCGGGCGTATCTCGAATACGCGCTGTCGGTCGTCAAGGGGCGCGCGCTGCCCGATGTCTGCGATGGCCAGAAGCCTGTGCAGCGGCGCATCCTGTACGCCATGGAGCGCATGGGGCTGGGCTTCAGCGGTCCGAACCGCAACACGCCGGCCAAGCCGGTCAAGAGCGCTCGCGTGGTGGGTGACGTGCTCGGCCGTTTCCACCCGCACGGTGACCAGGCGGCCTACGACGCGCTGGTGCGCATGGCGCAGGACTTCTCGCAGCGTTATCCGCTGATCGACGGCCACGGCAACTTCGGCAGCCGCGACGGCGACGGCGCAGCCGCCATGCGCTACACCGAAGCGCGTCTGTCCCGGATCACGGGCCTGCTGCTGGACGAGATCGACGAGGGCACGGTGGACTTCGTGCCCAACTACGACGGCTCCACCGAGGAGCCGCGACAGCTGCCGGCACGCCTGCCGTTCAACCTGCTCAACGGAGCCAGCGGCATTGCCGTGGGCCTGGCCACCGAGATTCCCAGCCACAACCTGCGCGAGGTGGCCGAGGCCTGCGTGGCCCTGGTCAGGAACCCGAAGCTGGGCGACGACGAGCTGTTCGCGCTGATCCCGGGACCGGACTATCCGGGGGGCGGACAGATCATCAGCCCGGCGGGCGATATCGCCGATGCCTACCGCAGTGGCCGTGGCAGCCTGAAGGTGCGCGCGCGCTGGAAGATCGAGGATCTGGCTCGCGGCCAGTGGCAGCTGGTGGTGACCGAGCTGCCGCCGGGCGTGAGCAGCCAGAAGGTGCTGGAGGAGATCGAGGAACTCTCCAACCCCAAGGTCAAGACGGGCAAGAAGGCGCTGACGCAGGAGCAGGTCCAGCTCAAGGCGACGATCCTCATGGTGCTCGACGGCGTGCGCGACGAATCGAGCAAGGATGCGCCGGTACGCCTGGTGTTCGAGCCCAAGAGTAGCCGCATCGAGCAGCAGGAGCTGATCACCACGCTGCTGGCGCACACCAGCCTGGAAACCTCGGTGCCGGTCAACCTGACCATGGTGGGCCTGGACGGACGCCCCACGCAGAAGTCATTGCGACAGATGCTGCTGGAATGGATCGAGTTCCGGCAGACGACCATCCGGCGCCGCTCCGAGCACCGGCTGGGCAAGGTGCTCGACCGCATCCACATCCTTGAAGGCCGTCAGCTCGTCCTGCTCAACATCGACGAGGTGATCGCGATCATCCGTCAGTCCGATGAGCCCAAGGCGGCGCTGATCGAGCGCTTCAAGCTCAGTGACCGTCAGGCCGAGGACATCCTGGAAATCCGTCTGCGGCAGCTGGCGCGCCTGGAGGCGATCAAGATCGAGCAGGAGCTCAAGGAGCTGCGCGAGGAGCAGGGGCGTCTGGAGGACATCCTGGGCAACCCGGCGACGCTGCGGCGCCTGATGATCAAGGAAATCGAAGCCGACGCCAAGACTTTTGGTGACGACCGCCGCACGCTGATTCAGGAGGAGAAGAAGGCGGTTGCCGAGATCAAGGTGGTGGACGAGCCCGTGACGGTGGTGGTCTCCAGCAAGGGCTGGGTGCGCGCGCGCACGGGCCATGGTCATGACCCGTTGGGCTTTGCCTTCAAGGCAGGCGACGGCCTGTACGGCACCTTCGAGTGCCGCACGGTGGACGTGCTGATCGTGTTCGGCTCCAACGGCCGGGTCTACAGCGTGCCGGTGGCCAACCTGCCGGGTGCACGCGGCGACGGCCAGCCGATCACGACGCTGATCGAC
Organism: Pseudomonadota bacterium; assembly: GCA_023415035.1. Lineage (GTDB taxonomy): Bacteria > Pseudomonadota > Gammaproteobacteria > Burkholderiales > Burkholderiaceae_C > Hydrogenophaga. The sequence continues at coordinate 16,767 of JAEZLX010000130.1, forward strand.
CTGGAGTCAGGCACGCAGCCGGTGCACTATTTCGCAGGTCCGGTCGATGCCACGCTGCTGCTTTCGGGCACGGGCGGCTACGGCTTCCTGGCACGGGTCGAGAGCCTGATTTCGCGCCAGAAGGCGGGCAAGACCTTCGTCAGCCTGGGTGAGGGCGAGACGGTCTGCGCGCCCTCGCTGGTCAGCGGCGGCTCGGACAGCCAGCCGCAGGTGCCGGCCCCGCACGTGTGCTGTGCCTCCACGGGCGGCCGCATCCTCACCTTCGACATCGGCGAACTCAAGCAGATGGACAAGGGCGGCCGGGGGCTGATGCTCATCGACCTTGAGGCCAAGGACACGCTGGCGGGCGCGGCAGCCTACTCGCGCAGTGTGCGCATCGAGGGTATCGGGCGTGGTGGCAAGGCGCGCGAGGAGACGCTGGAGATCCGCAGCCTGAACAATGCCCGTGCGGCGCGTGCCCGCAAGGGCAAGGCGGCCGACCTCGGCTTCAAGCCCAGCCGCATCACGCGGGTTGAATGATGGAAGGCAATATCGCCGGCATGCTGATCGCCGCGGCTGCCTTCGCGCTGACCTTCGGCGTGGCGCGTACCATCGTGCGATGGCGCAACCGCCGGCAGGTAGAGCGCGACCGCGAGCAGGCGCTTCGGTCGCAAAGCCGCCAGGTGCGACGCGCTCAGGAACGCGAGCGCAGCAAGCGCCGCTGACGCACGGATCTCCGGCGCGGCGGCTTGGCAGGAGACAGCAATGGGCAGCAGCCACACCGATGCGGAAATTTTCTTCGGCCCCTGGCTCAAGGGCTGGCCGGCCGGGCAGTCGCCCCTGGCGCGTGAGCAGGTGGAAAGTTGCGGCTGGAACGTGCTCCAGGGCGATCTTCCGCTGCCGCTGGCCGTGCTCCGGCAATCGGCGCTGCGCTACAACCTGCATTGGATGCGCGATTTCTGCGCGCAGCGCGGTCTGTCGCTCGCGCCCCATGGCAAGACCACCATGTCGCCCGAGTTGTGGCAGATGCAGCTGGACGCCGGTGCCTGGGGCATCACTTTTGCCACGGTGTTTCAGGCCGCCATGGGCGTGCGAAACGGGGTGCGGCGCCTCATCATTGCCAACCAGGTCATCCAGCAGGCGGAACTGGCGGCCCTGGCGTTGCTGCACGCGCAGCAGCCCGGACTGCGTTCGATGTTCCTCGTGGATTCGGTGGGACAGGTCGAGCGGATCGAGGACTGGGCCAGGGACCATGGGTTTTCGGGCGCATTCGAGGTGTTGCTGGAGCTGGGCATGCCGGGCCAGCGCACGGGCTGCCGCACGGACGACGAGGCGCTGCATCTCGCAGAACGCATTCACGCCAGTCCGGTGCTCGCGCTGGCGGGGGTGGAGTGCTATGAGGGCACGAGTGCTTTCTGCGATCACGCCAGGGACCGTGCGGCGGTCGGCGCCCTGATGGGCCGGGTGGAAGCGGTGGCCCGGGAGGGCGTGTCACGAGGCTGGTTCGCCAACGGGGACGAGATCATCCTGAGTGCGGGAGGCTCCGCGATCTTCGACCTGGTGGCCGAGCGACTGCAGCCGGCGATCGGGCAGCCGGTGCGCGGCGTGCTGCGATCGGGCTGCTACCTCACGCACGACCACCAGCGCTATGCACGTTTCCTGTGCTGCGTGGGCGAGCGCCTTCAGCTGCGCGAGACGCTGAAACCCGCGCTTGAAGTGCTGGCCTGCGTGCAGAGCCAGCCGGAACCGGGGCTGGCGTTGCTGGGCATGGGCAAGCGCGACGTGTCCAGCGACATGGATCTGCCACAGCCGGTGTGGCGTGCGGACGGTACCGGTGGAACGCCGCAGGCCGTGCCGGATCACTGGCGCATTGATGCGCTGAACGACCAGCACGCCTACCTGCGGTTCGATGCCGGCGCGCCTGAGGCCGAATGGCCGCATCTGGGCGAGACGGTGGCCTCCGGCATCTCGCATCCGTGCACCACCTTCGACAAGTGGCGCTGGATGCCTCTGGTCGACGACCGCTGGCGCGTCGTCGATGCCGTCCACACTTGGTTCTGAGGGGCCGGCCGGCTTAGTTCAGCTCGGCAATCAGCTCGATCTCGACGCAGGCGCCCAGCGGGATCTGTGCAACGCCGAAGGCGCTGCGGGCGTGCGCGCCGACCTCGGGGCCGAAGACCTCGCCGAACAGTTCGCTGGCGCCGTTGGTGACCAGGTGCTGCTCGGTGAAGGTGGGGGCCGAATTCACCAGGCTCATCACCTTGACGATGCGCTTGACGCCGTTGAGGTCGGTGCCGGCAGCCTGGCAGGCGGCGTGCAGCGTTCCCAGCAGGTCGATGGCAATGGCACGCGCGGCGGCCTTGCCTTCCTCGGTGCCGATGTTCAGGCCGAACTGGCCCACCCAGGGCGTGCCGTCTCGCCGTGCGATGTGGCCGCTCAGGAAGACCAGCTTGCCGCTTTGCACGTAGGGCACGTAGGCGGCGGCGGGCGCGGCGACGGGAGGCAGTTCGATGCCCAGCCGGGACAGTTTGTCGTAGACGCTCATGGTGTACTTTCCTTTCTTGGTCGATTCGGGCCGCGTGCGATGCGGAGTCCGGGGCATTCTATCGGCGCGTGCCCCGATGCCGATCCGGGTGAGGGGCAGCGCCATTGCTGGAATAATGGGCGCTTTGGCCTTTCAACCCTCAAGGAGAAACCATGATCACGACACCCAGCGGCCTGCAGTACGAAGACACCGTGGTGGGCCAGGGCGAGGTTGCACAGGCCGGCCGCTACGTGCAGGTGCATTACACCGGCTGGCTCTACCAGGATGGCCAGGTCGGCAGCAAGTTCGACTCCAGCAAGGACCGCGGGCAGCCCTTCGAGTTTCCGCTTGGCGCCGGTCATGTCATCAAGGGCTGGGACGAGGGCGTGCAGGGCATGGCCGTGGGCGGCACCCGCAGGCTGGTCATTCCGCCGCAATTGGGCTATGGTGCGCGCGGTGCCGGGGGCGTCATTCCGCCCAACGCGACGCTGCTGTTCGAGGTGGATCTGCTGGCCGTGTGAACGGCACGCGTCCCCGGTACGGTTGATTGAACGACAACAAGGCGGCCGACGTGCCGGCCGCCGGAGGAGACCCCTGAACATGACCATTCGTTACCTCCGTAGCCTGACCCTTGCTGCTGCCGGCTGTGTGCCCCTGTTGGCGCAGGCGGCCGACATCGACGGCAGCCAGCTGTCGATCCTGTGGGGTGTGCCATTTGCGGGCATCCTGCTGTCGATCGCGATCATGCCGCTGGTGGCGCCCATGTTCTGGCACCACCATTTCGGCAAGGTGTCGGCGGCCTGGGCGCTGGCCTTCCTGCTGCCGTTCGCCGCTGTCTACGGGATCGGCGCGGCCGGCGCGGGCGTGGTGCATGCGCTGCTGGCGGAGTACATCCCCTTCATCATCCTGCTGACGGCTCTGTTCACCGTCTCGGGGGGCATCTACATCCGTGGCAACCTGCGCGGGAGTCCGGGGCTGAACACGGGCATCCTGGCGGTGGGCACCGTTCTCGCCAGCCTGATGGGGACCACGGGCGCGTCCATGCTGCTGATCCGGCCGCTGCTGCGCGCCAACGACAACCGCAAGCATGTTGTGCACGTGGTGGTATTCTTCATTTTCCTCGTGTCCAACGTGGGCGGTTCGCTCACGCCCCTGGGCGACCCGCCTCTGTTCCTGGGCTTCCTCAAGGGGGTCGAGTTTTCGTGGACGCTGTTGCACATCCTGCCCGAGACGCTCCTCATGGTGGCGGTCCTGCTGGTGGTCTTCTTCCTGCTGGACAGCTGGCTCTACAGGCGTGAAGACGAGTTCCTGCCAGCCGACCCGACGCCCGATGACCGCGCGTTCGGCTTCGACGGCGGCATCAACTTCCTGCTGCTGCTGTGCGTGGTGGGTCTGGTGCTGATGAGTGGCATCTGGAAGTCGGACGTGGTGTTCAATGTGGCCGGCACCGAGGTGGGCCTGCCCGGTCTGGTGCGCGACATCGGCCTGATCATCGTGACCGTGGTGTCGTTGCAGATCACCCCCGGCAGCGTGCACGCCGACAACCAGTTCAACTGGGGGCCGATGCAAGAGGTGGCCAAGCTGTTTGCGGGCATCTTCCTGACCATCATCCCGGTGATCGCCATGCTCAAGGCGGGCGTGGACGGCCCCTTCAGCGCCATCGTGCGCGCGGTGACAAACCCCGATGGCAGTCCGAACCCCGCGATGTATTTCTGGGCCACAGGCGTGCTGAGTTCTTTCCTCGACAACGCGCCGACGTATCTGGTGTTCTTCAATACCGCTGGCGGCAACCCGCAGGAGCTGATGACGACGATGGCGCCCACGCTCGCGGCCATCTCGGCCGGTGCGGTGTTCATGGGTGCCAACACCTACATCGGCAATGCGCCGAACCTGATGGTCAAGGCCATTGCCGAGGACCGTGGCGTCAAGATGCCCAGCTTTTTCGGTTACATGGCATGGTCGGTTGGCATCCTGGTGCCCCTGTTCGTGCTGCTGACCTGGCTGTTCTTCTGATGCGGTGACCATGGCGTTCCTGGACGGGGCCGTCGTGACGGCTGGCCCCGGCTGAACCCGTCCAGTCGGGCCGGGTGCCAGCAGGTTCCGTCCGTACCCGAAACCCGGGTTCTCGGGTTGCACAGCAGACCCCGTACCGCGGCCAGGCAGAGGCAGGACAGCAGGCTGGTTGTCGTTATCATCGTCTGCAGTCGCCACATGCTCGCGCAAACCGGGCACGCTCGCCCGGATGGCCGCCGGGGCCCTTTCCGTTCCGTGATGCGCTATCCCGACAGAACAAACAAGGAGACACCAACATGACGACCCGCCCCTCCATACTGATTGCCCGAGCCGTCTTTCCTGAAGTGGAGGAGCGGTTGCGCAGGCATTTCGATGTGGAGGCCACGCCGCCTGGCCAGATATGGACGGTACAGGAACTGGCGCAACGCCTGCAGGGCAAGGCCGGCGTGCTCACCACCGGGGGCGAGCGTGTCGACGCGGCGTTGCTGCAAGCCTGTCCGCAGCTGCGGATCGCGGCCAACATCGCGGTCGGCTACAACAATTTCGATCTGGCGGCCATGACCGCGGCCGGTGTGCTGGGGACCAATACCCCCGACGTGCTCACCGAAACCACGGCGGACTTTGGCTTTGCGCTCCTCATGGCCACGGCGCGACGCATGACGGAAAGCGAACACTATCTGCGTGCCGGGCACTGGAAGGAATGGTCGCTGGACCTGTTCGCCGGTGCCGAGGTGCATGGCAGCACGCTGGGCATCCTGGGCATGGGCCGTATCGGCCAGGCCATCGCGCGACGCGGCGCGCTGGGCTTCGGCATGAAGGTGATCTATCACAACCGGTCGCGCCTGTCGCAGGAGACGGAGGCGGCCATCGGCGCCCGCTATGTGGACCGTGACACGCTGTTCGCCGAGGCGGACCACGTGATGCTGGTGCTGCCTTACACCCCTGCCGTGCACCACACCGTGGGCACCGCCGAACTGGCGCGCATGAAGCCCACGGCCACGCTGGTCAACATCGCACGCGGCGGCATCGTGGACGAGGATGCGCTGGTGCAGGCCTTGCGCGAGCGGCGCATCGCGGCTGCCGGCCTGGACGTGTTCGAGGGCGAGCCCAAGGTCAACCCAGCGTTGCTGACAGTGCCCAACGTGGTGCTCACGCCGCACATCGCCAGCGCGACCATTCCCACGCGAATGGCCATGGCCATGCTGGCGGCCGACAATGTGATCGCCTATCTGACCGAAGGCCGGGCGCTGACGCCGCTCAATCCTGAGGTCATCGGGCGCGCCTGACCGGCCCGGTGCGAGGGCGACATGCGCGGTCTGGATTTCAGCTCCATCCCGGCGATGGTGACGACGCTGCTGGGATTGGTGCTGTTCTCCCTGGTGGCGCTGGGTATCCGGCTGCTGTTCATGCAGACGGTTCAGCGGCGGCGCGAGCGGGAAAACCGGCAGATCAACGAACGCCTGCGCACGCTGATGGCCGCCTATAAGACACTGGGTAGTTCCTTTACGGGCGAGCTCAGTGTCAGTCCGGCCCATCGGCGACAGTAGCGGTCGAATGCGGACCAGGAGGATGACGCACGAGCGGTTCCGGAAGAGGTGGCCGAACGGCGCCGCCGCGTGCGCGATGCGGTGGAGGCCGCGCTGTCGGATGTCATCCTGCTGGGCACCGAAGAGCAGGTGCGGCTGGCCGCACAGGCAGCGCAAGACATGGTGGCCGGGCGAGTGGTGCACACCGCCGTGCTGGTGGCGTCGTTGCGGCGCTATGTGCGAGACGCGCTGGACCTGGAGCCGATCCCGGCCGATGTCAATGTCCCGAACCAGGGGCCGCTGCGCGTGCAGGGAGGCCAGGCTGGGCGGGGTCGGGGTTCGGAAGCGGGCGGCGGGCGTGGAGGCGCCGGAGGCGGTGGCGGAGCGGGCACGGGGGCTGGTGCCGGCATGGCCGGTCGGTCCGACGGCCCTGTGGCGCAAGAATCGGGTATGGATGCCGGCCCCCGCTGAATCCCCGTGCCCGAAAGTCCGAGTGCCACAGGGCCGATCGGGGTAAGGCGGATAATCCCGTTCCATGATCGATGCATGGATCCTCTGGGGCGCGCTGGCGCTGTTGCTGCTGAACCTGGTGCTTCTGACCGCGCTGTTGTTGCGCCGTCCACCGGTCGACGACGAGGATGTTGACCGTCTGCAGTCGATCATGCAGGCGGTGCAGGGTCAGACGCAGCAGACCATGCAGCGCATCGAGCATGTCGAAGGCGAGCTGCGGCGCGAAATCGGCGATAACGCCCGCAGTGGCCGCCAGGAGATGCAGCAGACGCTGACCACGTTCCAGGAAACGATTTCGCGGCAGGGCGCGGAAACCACCCGTACGCAAAATGCGCAGCTTGACGCCCTCGCGCAGCAGCTTTTGCAGTTGCGTGGCACGCTGGGCGACACGCTCACCCACCAGTTGCAGGCCATCAGCCTCGGGATGAGCCAGCAGGCCGCCGAAGCCACACGCACGCAAAATGCGCAGATTGACGCGTTTGCCCAGCAACTGGCGCACTTGCGCTCAAGCCTGTCCGAAACCCTGACGCAGCAGTTGGCCCAGCTGAGCGAGGTCAACGCCCGTCGCGTGGCCGAAATGCGCGCCACGCTGGAGCAGCAACTGACACAACTGCAACAGGGCAACGCCGCCAAGCTCGACGAAATGCGCGCCACGGTGGACGAGAAGCTGCACGCGACGCTGGAGCACCGCCTGGGTGAGAGTTTCAAACAGGTGGCCGAGCGCCTGGAGCAGGTGCACAAGGGCCTGGGCGAAATGCAGACGCTGGCGCAGGGGGTGGGCGATCTCAAGCACCTGCTGAGCAACGTCAAGACGCGCGGCATGTTCGGTGAGGCGCAACTGGGGGCGTTGCTGGAGCAGGTGTTCGCGCCCGACCAGTACGCCGCGCAGGTGGCCACGCGCCCGGGCAGCCGGAACGTGGTGGATTTCGCCATCCGCCTGCCGGGGCGTGGCAGCGAGGGTGCCCCGTGCTGGCTGCCCATCGACGCCAAGTTCCCCAACGAGGATTACGAGCGCCTGCTCGATGCCCAGCAGCGTGCCGATGCCGAAGGCGCCGAGCTGGCGGCGCGGGCGCTGGAGCAGCGCATCCGGCTGGAAGCCCGCTCGATTGCAGAGAAATACCTGGAGCCGCCTCACACGACGGACTTCGCGATCCTGTTCCTGCCCAGCGAGGGTCTCTATGCCGAGGTGCTGCGCCGTCCGGGCCTGATGGAGTCCCTGCAGCGCGGGTGCCGTGTCACGCTGGCCGGCCCGACAACGCTGATGGCCATGCTCAATTCCTTGCAGATGGGTTTCCGCACGCTGGCGCTGGAAAAGCGCAGCAGCGAGGTCTGGCAGGTACTGGGTGCGGTCAAGACCGAGTTTGGCAAGTTCGGTGACGTGCTGTCCAGGGTGAAGAATCAGACGCAGACCGTGCTCAACACGCTGGACGCGGCCGAGGTGCGAAGCCGTGCCATGGGGCGCGTGCTCAAATCGGTGGAGGCGCTGCCCCAGGACCAGGCTCAAGCCCTGCTGCCCCCGGACTCCCCGGATTTGTCGTCCGCACCTTGAACAAACCGCTGCTCCTGTCGCTGTTGCGCCTGATCGGTGCGCAGATCTGCGTGCATGCCTGCATGACGGGCATCCGCATGGCCGCACCGCTGATGGCGCTGCGTGCTGGCTACAGCGCCGCGGCGGTGGGGCTGCTGCTCGCGCTGTTTGCGCTGTCGCAGGTGTTTCTGGCACTGCCGGCGGGCCGCTATGCCGAGCGGCATGGCCTGCACCGGTCGATGCGGGTTGCGGCCATGATCGCGACCCCCGGTGCGCTGCTCGCGGTGGCCTGGCCCACGTTCGGGGTGCTGTGCGTCACCGCGCTGACCTGCGGCGCCGCCACGTGTCTGGCGATGATCACGTTGCAGCGCCATGTGGGGCTGATGGCCAATGGCCCGTCCGAGCTGCGCCAGGTGTTCAGCTGGCTTGCGCTGGGCCCGTCGGTGTCCAACTTTCTGGGGCCGTTGCTGGCCGGCATGCTGATCGATGCTTCGGGGTTTCGTGCGGCCTACCTGCTGATGGCGCTGCTGCCGCCACTGGCGCTGTGGTGGATCCGCCGTGTGGTCGAGCTACCCGGACACGATCAGCCGGCGGGCTCGCGCCGCCGCTCCTCCTGGGATCTGCTGCGCGACAAGGGCTTTCGTGACCTGATGCTGGTCAACTGGCTGCTTTCATCCTGCTGGGACGTGCATACCTTCCTGGTGCCGGTGATCGGCCACGAGCGAGATCTGTCGGCCACCATGATCGGGACCATCCTGGGGGCCTTCGCGCTGGCGGCGACGGCCATCCGCTTGCTGATGCCGTGGATCGCGGCACGCCTGCGCGAGGCCAAGGTGATCAGCGTGGCCATGGTCGCGACCGCGGTGCTGTTCGGCCTGTATCCGCTGGCGCACACCCCATGGACCATGGGAGTGCTGTCGGTGCTGCTGGGTTTGGCGCTGGGATCGGTGCAACCCATGGTCATGAGCACCCTGCACCAGATCACGCCCAGGGAGCGACATGGCGAGGCCCTGGGTTTGCGTTCGATGGCGATCAACGGCTCCAGCGTGGCGATGCCCTTGCTGTTCGGATCAGTGGGGGCGGTGGTCGGCGTGGGGGCCGTGTTCTGGTGCGTCGGCGCGGTCGTGGGGCTGGGTACACGGCTGGCCTGGGGGCTGCCTCATGTGGTGTCCGAACCCGCCAGGGTCAATGCACCGCCGCAAGACGGTGCCGTCTGACGGGCACAGGCAGGGCTCCGATGGGCGGGCCGCCCAGTACCGGGCTGGGTGGCGGTGGTGGTACCGGCGAGGGCAGCATGGGGCGGGATGTCAGCTGGAAGCCCAGACCCAGCAGGTAGGTGTCCATCGCGTCCAGACCGGTGGCAACGAGGTCGAATCCGGTCGGGTCGAGCAGCCAGTTCTGAATCAGACCATCGATCATCACATGAAGGCCCAAGGCGGCTGCCAGCGGGCCAACGGGCAGGCGATGGCCGTCCTGGCGCTGCGAGGCAACTTCGAGGGCGCGTTCCGTGAGGCGGACGTATTCGTTGCGGATGCGCAAATGGCGCTCACGCACGGCAGCCATCTCGTTGTTGTATTCGACTTGGTGCGTGGCCACCTCGAACACGCGGCGGGTCTGCTCGTCCGTGGCGACGCGGTGCAGCACGATCAGCGTGTTCTGCCGCATGTCCTGCAGTGGGTCGCGCGCGGGCTCTTGCCCTGACTGTGAACTGATGCGCGCGAGCATTTCCTCCAGCGGCAGCGTCACGCGGTCCATCATCGCGTTGAACAGGTCGGCCTTGTCCCTGAAGTGCCAGTAGATGGCGCCGCGCGTGGTGCCGGCGGCCACGGCAATGTCGTTGAGTGACGTGTTGGAAACCCCCTTGGACTGGAACAGGGCTTCCGCAGCGTCCAGAAGCTTGTGCCGGGTTGCCTCGGCATCGGCTTTGGTGCGTCGTACCACGGCGTTAACCTCCTGCGTTCGTCATGGTGGGATCATGGGTTTGAATATACATACATTCGTGTATGTATGTACAATTCGACCCTTTATCGCAGTCGATTGATGGGACATCCCGGACGGCCCCGGGGCTGGCCGTGGATGCCCTGTTTCCGTTTTCACTGTCTCCCTCGTCAACGTATTCGAAGGACCGCCATGCCCAGCGCCCAACGCCAGAGAATCCACAATCACGCCCGTCCCGCCGGCCAAGGCGAATCGTTCGTCAGAGGGTGGCGCCCCCTGGCGCTGCTGCCCATCGTTGCCGTGCTGATGGCGTGTGGCAAGTCCGATGCGCCGCAGGCGGCCGCGGCCCCGGGTGGCGGGATGCCGGCACCCGAGGTCGGCGTGGTGGTGGCCACGCCGGGCGAGGTGGGCCTGAGGACCGAGCTGCCGGGCCGTCTGGAAGCCTCGCGCGTGGCGCAGGTGCGGGCACGTGCGGCAGGCATTCTCATGCAGCGGCAGTTCAAGGAAGGCAGCGACGTGAAGGCCGGCCAGCTGCTGTTCCGCATCGATCCGGGTCCGTACGAGGCATCCTTGCAGTCGGCGCGCGCGACCCTGGCGCGGGCCGAGGCCAACCTGGTCCAGGCCAAGTCGCTGGCCGACCGCTACCAGCCGCTGGTGGCCGAGAACGCGGTGAGTCAGCAGGATTACGCCAACGCGGTGTCGGCGCAGAAGATGGCCGAGGCCGAAGTGGCTGCCGCCAAGGCGGCCGTGCAGACCGCCACCATCAACCTGGGCTATGCGAACGTGACAGCGCCCATCTCCGGCCGCATCGGTCGCGCCCTGGTGACCGAGGGCGCGCTGGTGGGGCAGGGCGAGGCCACGCCGCTGGCCGTGATCCAGCAGATCGATCCGCTGTACGTGAACTTCACCCAGCCGGCTTCCGAGGCCCTGCGCCTGCGCCGCGCCATGGAGACCGGCCAGCTCAAGGCGGCCGGCGCCGGTGCCGCCGAGGTGAGCGTGTTGCTGGAAGATGGCACCGAATACAAGCACAAGGGCAAGCTGCTGTTCACCGACCTGACGGTGGATGCCAGCACCGGCCAGGTGACCCTGCGCGCCGAAGTGCCGAACCCGCAAGGCGACCTGCTGCCTGGCCTGTACGTGCGCGTGCAGATGGAGCAGGCCACCGTGCACAACGCCATCACCGTGCCGCAGCAGGCCGTCACGCGCACCGATGCGGGTGACACGCTGACCGTGGTCGATGCCGAAGGCAAGCTGAGCACGCGCAACGTGAAGGTCGTGGCCGGCAAGGACAACCAGTGGATCGTCACCGAAGGCCTGAAAGAAGGCGAGCAGGTCATGGTCGACGGCTTCCAGAAGCTGCAGATGCTGCCACCGGGCACGCCCGTGAAGGCCGTGCCCTGGACGCCCGCGGGCAGTGCGGCTCCCGCTGCCGCGGCACCCGCCGAAAGCCAGCCGGCCGGCGCCGGGGCCCAGCAATAAGCCCACAGAACACCAAAAAGAGCAGATATGGCCAAGTTCTTCATCGAACGCCCGATCTTCGCCTGGGTGATCGCGCTGTTCATTGCCGTGTTGGGCCTCACGTCCATCACACAGCTACCCATCGCACAGTACCCACCGGTGGCGCCGCCCGCCGTGGTCATCAGCGCCGCCTATCCCGGCGCATCCGCGCAGACGCTGGAGGACAGCGTGCTGTCGGTCATCGAGCGCGAGATGAACGGCGCGCCCGGCCTTGCCTACATGGAATCGGTGGCGCAGGCCGATGGCTCGGGCTCCATCACCGTGACCTTCGAGCCCGGCACCGACATCGACATGGCGCAGGTGGACGTGCAGAACCGCCTCTCGCGCGCCACGCCGCGCCTGCCGGCCGCGGTGACGCAGCAGGGCGTGCGGGTGGACAAGTCGCGCAGCAACTTCCTGCTGTTCGCGATGCTGTCCTCGGAAAACCCCGACTTCGACATCGTGCAGCTGGGTGACTACGTTGCCCGGAACGTCCAGCCCGAACTGCAGCGCATCAAGGGCATCGGCCAGGTGCAGCTGTTCGGCAGCGAGACCTCGATGCGCGTGTGGGTCGATCCGGCCAAGCTCGAAGGCTACCGCCTCTCTTCTGCCGACGTGGTGGCCGCCATCCGCGCGCAGAACGCGCAGGTGGCCTCGGGTGTGATCGGTGACCTGCCCAACATCCCGGGCCAGAGCATCGCGGCGACGGTGACGGTCAAGGGCCAGCTCTCGAGCGTGGACCAGTTCTCCAACATCGTGCTCCGTTCCAACGAGGACGGCTCCACCGTCCGCCTCAGGGACGTCGCGCGGGTCGAACTGGGGGGCCAGAGCTATGCCACGTCGGCGCGCCTGAACGGCGTTCCCGCGGTCGGCATGGGCGTGCAGCTGTCTTCCACCGGCAACGCCATGGAATCGGCCAAGCTCATCCGCGAGAAGATGGACGAGCTGGCGCGCTACTTTCCCAAGGGCGTGAAGTGGAACATCCCCTACGACAGCTCGCGCTTCGTCGACATCTCCATCACGCAAGTGACGCAGACGCTGTTCGAGGCCGTGGTGCTGGTGTTCCTGGTGATGTTCCTGTTCCTGCAGAACTGGCGCTACACCATCATCCCGACGCTGGTGGTGCCGATCGCGCTGCTGGGCACTTTCGCCACGCTGATGGCACTGGGCTTCTCGATCAACGTGCTGACCATGTTCGGCATGGTGCTGGTGATCGGTATCGTGGTGGACGACGCCATCGTGGTGGTGGAAAACGTCGAGCGCATCATGAGCGAGGAGGGGCTGCCGCCCTTCGAGGCCACCCGCAAGGCCATGAGCCAGATCTCCGGCGCCATCGTGGGTGTGACCGTGGTGCTGGTCTCGGTGTTCGTGCCGCTGGCCTTCTTCGCGGGTTCGACCGGCAACATCTACCGCCAGTTCTCGGTGGTGATGGTGGCCTCGATCGGCTTCTCGGCCTTCATGGCGCTGTCGCTCACGCCCGCGCTGTGCGCCACGTTGCTCAAGCCGGTGGAGAAGGGCCACCATGTCGAGAAAAAAGGCTTCTTCGGCTGGTTCAACCGCTCCTTCAAGCGCACGGCCCAAGGCTACGAGAGCATCGTGGCGCGGGTGCTCCAGCGTGCCGCGCGTTACCTGATCATCTATGTGGCCATCATCGGCGCCGTGGCGCTGATGTACCAGCGCCTGCCGACGTCGTTCCTGCCGCAGGAGGACCAAGGCACGGTGCTCGTCAACGTGCAGCTGCCCCCGGGCGCCACGCAGGAGCGCACGCTGGACGTGATGAAGCAGGTCGAGCAGTACATGCTGGGCCAGCCCGAGGTCTCGAGCATGGTCAGCGTGCTTGGCTTCAGCTTCTCGGGCCAGGGCCAGAACGCCGGTATCGGTTTCGTGACACTCAAGGACTGGCATGAGCGCACCGCACCGGGCTCTGATGCCACCTCGGTGGCTGGCAAGGCCTTCGGCGCCCTCTCCGGCATCCGCGACGCGTTCATCTTCCCGCTGAACCCGCCGCCGATCCCCGAACTGGGCGCTTCGATGGGCTTCCAGTTCCGCCTGCAGGACCGCGGTGGCCGTGGCCATGATGCCCTGGTGGCCGCGCGCAACCAGCTGCTGGGCATGGCGATGCAAAGCCCCATGCTGGCGCAGGTGCGCCCGAGCGGTCTGGAGGATGCCCCGCAGCTGCAGATCGACATCGACCGCGACAAGGCGCAGGCCCTGGGTGTCGGCTTCGACGCGATCAACAGCAGCCTGTCCACCGCGCTGGGCTCGGCCTATGTGAACGATTTCCCCAACCGCGGCCGCCTGCAGCGTGTGGTGGTTCAGGCCGATGCGCCCGCGCGCATGCAGCCGGAAGACCTGCTGCGCCTGACGGCGCCCAACAGGCAAGGCCAGCCGGTGCCGCTGTCCGCCTTCGCGACCACGCGCTGGGTCAAGGGCGCGCAGCAGACCGTGCGCTACAACGGCTATCCGTCCATGCGTATCGAAGGGGCACCGGCCCCGGGTTACAGCACGGGTGACGCGATGGCCGAGATGGAGCGTCTGGCCGCCCGCCTGCCCGAGGGCTTCGGCTTCGAGTGGACGGGGCAGTCGCGCGAGGAAAAGCTGGCCGGTTCGCAGGCGCTCATCGTGTACGCGTTTGCCATCCTGGCGGTGTTCCTCTGCCTGGCAGCGCTGTATGAGAGCTGGTCGATTCCGCTGGCGGTGATTCTGGTGGTGCCCTGCGGCGTGCTCGGGGTGCTGCTGGCGACCCTGCTGCGGCAGTACTCGAACGACGTGTACTTCCAGGTGGGCCTGATCACGATCATCGGCCTGTCGGCGAAGAACGCCATCCTGATCATCGAGTTCGCCAAGGACCTGCAGGCACAGGGCAAGAGCGTGATCGAGGCGGCGCTGGGCGCGGCACACATGCGTTTCCGCCCGATCGTCATGACCTCCATGGCGTTCACGCTGGGCGTGCTGCCGCTGGCGATTGCGTCGGGCGCAGGCTCGGCCAGCCAGCGTGCCATCGGCACCGGCGTGATCGGCGGCATGATCACCGGCACGATCCTGGCCATCGTGTTCGTGCCGATCTTCTTTGTCGTGGTGCGCTCGATTTTCAAGGGCAGCAAGCGGCAGCAGCAGTTCGCTGCCGAACATACCCATCTCGGAGCCAAGATCGATGAGTGAGCAAGCCAACAAGAACATGACGCGCAGCAAGTCCGCATCGCGCGGCCGCCTGGCTGCCAGCGTGCTGTCGCTGGCGGTGATGACGGCGTGCTCGCTGACGCCCGACTACGAGCGTCCCGCCGCGCCCGTGCCGACCGCCTTCCCCAGCGGGGCGGCCGACGCCCAGGCCGGCCAGACACTGCCGGCGTGGTCGGACTTCGTGGCCGACGAGCGCCTGCGCAAGCTGGTGCAGCTGGCGCTGGAGAACAACCGCGACCTGCGCGTGGCCATGGCCAACGTGGAACAGGTGCGCGCGCAGTACCGCATCGCCCGCGCCAACCAGGCGCCGACGGTCGCAGCCGGCGTGACCGGCGAACGCCAGGGCACAGAAGGTGGCGATATCAGCAGCGTTTACACGGCCGGGCTGATGGTCAGCGCCTGGGAGATCGACTTCTTCGGTCGACTGGGTAGCCTCAAGGAAGCCGCGCTCGCGCAGTACCTGGCCACCGAGGAGGCCGCCAGGGCCGCGCAGACCAGCATCGTCGCCGCCGTGGTGAGCACCTGGCTGACGGTGCAGGTCGACGAGGAGCTGCTGGACCTCACGCGCAAGGCACAGGCCACGCGCGAGGATTCGCTGCGCCTGACCAAGCTGCGCTTCGACAACGGCGCGGCGTCGGCACTGGACCTGCGCCAGGCCGAATCGCTGGCTGCCACGGCACGCGCCACGCGCGCCCAGCAGGAACGCCAGCGGGCGCAGGACCTGAACGCGCTGGCCCTGCTGGTGGGGCAGTCCGTGCCGGCTGAGTTGCTGCCGGTGGCCGGTGCCCAGCAGCCGGTGCAGATCGCCGAGGTGCCCGAAGGCCTGCCGTCAGACCTGCTCACGCGCCGCCCGGACATCCGCGCGGCCGAGCAGCAGTTGATCGCGGCCAACGCCAACATCGGCGCGGCACGCGCGGCCTTCTTCCCGAGGATCTCGCTGACGGCCTCGCTGGGTTCGGCCAGCACTGAGCTTTCCGGCCTGTTCAAGGATGGCAGCTGGGGCTTCACGCTGGCGCCGCAGGCGCTGCTGCCGATCTTCGACCTGGGCCGCAACCGCGCCGCGCTGGAGGCGGCAGAAGCCTCGAAGGTGGCGGCCGTGGCGACCTACGAAAAGACCATCCAGACCGCATTCCGCGAAGTCGCCGATGCCCTTGCCGGGCGCGCCACCTACGGCGAGCAGCTGGCTGCCCAGGAGCAGCTGGTCCAGGCCGAGTCCGAGCGTGTGCGCCTGGCCGAACTGCGCTACCGCAACGGCGTCGCCAGCTTCCTGGACCTGCTGGATGCGCAGCGTTCGCTGTTCAGTGCCCAGCAGGGCCTGGCGCAGACGCGCCTGGCGCGCCAGCTCAACCAGGTGGGCCTGTACAAGGCCTTGGGCGGTGGCTGGACGGCCGACGCCAGCTGAACAGGGAAGCGCTTGTCCGGCACGAGGTGCCGGCATCGAAAGGGCCCGTTCGCGGGCCCTTTTTTCATGGTGCTGCCGGTGCGCTCAGCCGCAGCGCGACTCGACGTGCGGCAGGTTGTAGAAGTCGAGGATGTAGTCCCAGGCCACCTGCGGGTCATCCGCGTAGGTGAAGAGATTGAGGTCTTCGGGCGAGATGGTGCCTTCCTCGACCAGCACGTCCAGGTTGATCAGCCTTTTCCAGTAGTCGCTGCCGAACAGCACGATGGGCACCGGTTTGGCCTTCTTGCACTGCACGAGCGTGATGACCTCGAACAGCTCGTCGAGTGTGCCGAACCCTCCGGGGAACACCACCAGTGCCTTGGCGCGCATCATGAAGTGCATCTTGCGCAGCGCGAAGTAGTGGAACTTGAAGCTCAGCTCGGGCGTGATGTAGCTGTTGGCCGTCTGCTCGTGGGGCAGGGTGATGTTCAGGCCGACGTTCAGGCATCCCTCGTCGTGCGCGCCGCGGTTGGCGGCTTCCATGATGCCGGGGCCGCCGCCGGTGCAGATGAACAGCTGGTGCTCGCGCTCGCAGTTCTTGCTGTAGCGCGAGACGATGCGCGCGAACTCGCGTGCCTTGTCGTAGTAGTGGGCGTTGCGCAGCAGGGCCTTGGCGCGTGCGATGGCGCGCTCGTCGCCGCTGGCCTCGGCGTCGAGCAGCTGCTGGCGGGCGATGGCGGGCTCGCGCAGGCGGGCGCTGCCGTAGACGACGACCGTGTTGTGGATGCCGAGCTGGCTCTGCGCCAGGTCCGGCTTGAGCAGCTCGAGCTGGAAGCGGATGCCGCGCGTCTCGCGCCGCAGCAGGAACTCGGGGTCGGCGAAGGCGAGGCGATAGGCGTCGGGCTGCAGCGTGTTGCCCTTGTCGGAATGCGCCTGCAGTTCGGCCCAGGCATCGGCCAGGCGCTGTTCGTTCAGTTGCTGTGTGGTATCCATCAGGAGTGTGTCCTTTCTTGTGATGCGCCGTGCGCCATTGTGCGGCTCACATCGACAGCGCAAGCGCCAGCGGCACGAAGACCACGGCGAGTGCATTGCCCAGCATGATCATGGCCGCCACCTTGTCCGGCTCCTGCCGGTAGCGTTCGGCCATCATGAACTGCATCACCGCCGGCGGCAGGGCGGCAAACAGCAGCAGCTGCCCACGCGCCGCGCCTTCCAGCCCCATGGCCCAGGCCAGCGGCAGACCGAGTGCCAGCCCGATCAGCGGGCGGGCCAGGGCGCCCAGCAGGCCCATGGCCAGACCGTCGCGGGTGAGCGCGGTCAGGCGCACGCCCAGGGCGAACAGCATCATGGGCAGCAATGCATCGCCCAGCAGTTTCAGCCCAGACAGCAGCATGTCCGGCGGGCGGATGTCGGTGAGCGCGCTCGCAAAGCCCAGGGCGGTGCCGATCATCAGCGGGCTGGTCAGCAGGTCTCGTGTGCGGGCGGCCTGGCTGGTGATGCGCGCGCCGATCGAGAAGTGGAACAGGTTGCTGACCGAGAACAGCGCCACGGCGGCGCCGAAATTGGCCGGCCCGAAGGCCAGTAGCGCCAGCGGCAGGCCCATGTTGCCGCAGTTGTTGAACATGACCACCGGCACCAGCGTGCGCGGCTGTGCACCGAACAGGCGGGCCACCGGCCACGCCAGCAGGCCGCTGCCCAGGATGAGCACCGCCGCCGCACCCAGCAGGTGCCAGTGCTTGGCGATGTGGAAGTCCCGCGCGGCCAGGGCAGAGTACACCAGCACCGGGGCCAGAACGTCCATGGCGATGCGGTTGAAGACGGTAAGGTCCGGTCTCTGCCGGCGGCCATATCCCCAGCCGATGGCCACGATAAGGAATACCGGAACGATGACGTCTGAGATGCGGGCGATGAGATCCATGGGCGTCAAGCAAAAAAAAGGCTCCTGCAAGGGAGCCTTTCGTGGACGGTCAACCGGTCAGACGCGCTTGCGGTATTCGCCGGTGCGGGTGTCGATTTCGATGCGGTCGCCCTGGTTCACGAACAGCGGCACGGCCACTTCGAAACCGGTGGCGATCTTCGCCGGCTTGAGCACCTTGCCCGAGGTGTCGCCCTTGACGGCGGGTTCGGTCCAGGTGATCTCGCGCTCGACGCTGGTGGGCAGCTCGACGGAGATGGCCTTGCCTTCGTAGAACACCACCTCGACGGCCATGCCGTCTTCCAGGTAGTTCAGGGCGGCGCCCATGTTCTCGGCCTCGACCTCGTACTGGTTGTACTCGCTGTCCATGAACACGTACATGGGGTCGGCGAAGTAGGAGTAGGTGCACTCCTTGTGGTCGAGGATGATGTTGTCGATCTTGTCATCGGCCTTGAAGACGACTTCGGTGCCGATGTTGCCCAGCAGGCCCTTGAGCTTCATGCGGACGGTGGCTGCGCCACGGCCGCCACGGGCATACTCGGTCTTCAGGACGATCATCGGGTCCTTGCCGTGCATGATGACGTTGCCGGCACGGATTTCTTGAGCGATTTTCATGTGTGTTCCAACGGTTGGGCCGCGAGTGCGCAGATAGTGCGTTGCCTGGATGGCGGGACAGCGTGGGCGCAGTGTGGGCGATCTGTGCGGCGAGGCAGACGACACACGCTTGCGTCCGGCACCGGCTGGCTTGTAACCGCGCAGGCGATGCGGAGATTCGCAAAGCCTTGGATTTTATCGTTTTTTTTGCACGAAGCCCAGCAACTGGCCGACCAGGTCCGCCTGCGCCATCAGACGCTCCCTCGCCTGGCGCACGCAGTCCTGCCATCCGGCCACGGTGGTCCACCCGGGCCAGCACGGCCGGATGCAGGGCATGCCGTTCCACCAGCGGTGGAATTCGCGTAGCGAGGGCGGTGCCTCCAGCCAGTCCAGGAAGGCTTCGAGCTTGACGTGGTGTGCATTGTCGTCCTGCGGGTAAATGTGCCAGACGAAGGGTTTGCCGGCCCAAAGGGCGCGCACCAGCGAGTCCTCGCCGCGCACGAAGTTCAGATCGCAGGACCACAGCAGGTGGTCGAAATCGGTCTGGGTCAGCCTGGGCAGGTGGTATAGCCGTGCGTGGGGCGAGGCAGGCGTTCCGGCCGGCCGAACGGCGGCCACGGCCTCGGTGGTGCGCCCGGCCGTGATCAGCCAGTCCACCGGCTGCCCGGCCGAGCCAGCGCCGGCCAGCAGCTCGCCGAGCGGTCGCGGCTCGTAGCAGAAAAGGCTGATGCGGTGGCGGCCGTCCGCATCGACGGGAATGCCCTGCGCCGACAGCCAGCCCTCGGCATCGAAGGCGGCCTGCCGGGTGGCCAGGTCGGTCTCACGCAGCAGGCCGCCGGTGGCCGGGGTGAAGCCAGGGTAGAAGAACCACTTGGTCAGGCCCTTGAGCGGACCGGCCATGACAGGCGAGGGCAGGCCGTGGCAGCGTTCCACGTAGGACTCGGCGCTCATGTACTCCAGGTTGAGCCAGACCGGCGGCGCCGAACCGGCCGCCAGCCGCAGCGCCAGCGCCTCCATGCATTCGGGGGCCGGGTCGCAGCCGAAGGCCTCGATCCACACATCAGCCGGTGGCAGCTCCGCCAGCCCTTCGGCCAGAGGCGTGGTCCAGCGCAGCACCATGATGCCCGGCACGTCGCCCTCGATCGCGCCGGGAACCATCCACGCCAGGTCATCGGGCAGGTCGATCCACAGCCGCACGCGCTGGCCGCGCCGGGCCAGGTTGGCGCAGAGGCGCCAGCACACGCCGATGTCGCCCAGGTTGTCGATGACGCGGCAGAACACGTCCCAGAGCAGGGCGGGCATCTCGTCCCGGGTGGTGGCAGTGGTGGGCGTTTGCAGGGGCATCCCCCGATCTTGCCGCATTCGGGGAAATGACCGCGCCACAATACGCACCCATGGCCACTGCCCATTCCGAACAGCTGCTCAGCGAAGTTGCCGCCCTGCCTGCGCTGCCGGGGGTGTATCGCTACTTCGACGCCCAGGGGCAGCTGCTGTACGTGGGCAAGGCGCGCAACCTGAAAAAGCGCGTCAGCAGCTATTTCCAGAAAAGCCATGACGGCACGCGTATCGGCCAGATGGTCAGCCGCATCGCGCGCATGGAAACGACGGTGGTGCGATCCGAGGCCGAGGCACTGCTGCTCGAGAACAACCTCATCAAGACGCTGCAGCCGCGCTACAACATCCTGTTTCGCGACGACAAGAGCTACCCGTATCTCAAGATCACGGGCACGCGCGAGACCTGGCGCACCGCGGGGCCGGGGGCGGCACCCGCGATCCTGTTTCCGCGCATGGCCTACTACCGGGGCGTGGTGGACCGGCGGCACAGCTATTACGGGCCTTATCCGAGCGCGTGGGCGGTCAAGGAATCGATCACGCTGCTGCAGAAGGTGTTCCGTCTGCGCACCTGCGAGGACACGGTGTTTGCCAACCGCACGCGGCCGTGCCTGCTCTACCAGATCAAGCGCTGCAGCGGCCCCTGCGTGGACCTGATCGGTGTCGAGGACTACGGGCGCGACGTGGCCGCGGCGGAGCAGTTCCTGCGCGGCGAAACGCAGGCCGTGCTGGACGAACTGCAGGCGCGCATGATGGCCCACGCGGACAAGCTGGAATTCGAACAGGCGGCGGAGATCCGCAACCAGATGTCGGCGCTTTCGCGCGTGCTGCACCAGCAGGCGATGGATACCGCCAGCGACCGTGACGTGGACATCCTCGCGGTGCGGGTGCTGGGCGGGCGTGCCTGTGTCAACCTGGCCATGGTGCGCGGCGGGCGGCATCTGGGCGACCGGCCGTACTTCCCGTCCCATGTGGACGACGCGACCCAGATCGCGGCCGACCTGGAGGCGGGGAGCAAATCCTCACAGGCAGGCGATCCGGTCGAACAGGTGCACGTGCGCGTGCTTGAGGCCTTCATCGCACAGCACTATCTGGGCGCGGCCCTGCCGCACACGCTGGTGACGAGCCACCAGGTGAGCAAGGACCTGATCGGGGCGCTGAGCGAGCAGGCCGGCGTGAAGGTCCACGCGGTGCACCAGCCGCGCGAGCACCGGCGGGTCTGGCTGGAAATGGCCGAAAAGAACGCCGAGATCGCGCTGGCTCGCCTGCTGGCCGAGGAAGGCTCGCAGCAGGCCCGCACGCGGGCACTGGCCGAGGCCCTCGGCCTGCCAGACGACAACCTCGACGAACTGCGCATCGAGTGCTTCGACATCTCGCACACGGCGGGCGAATCCACGCAGGCCTCGTGCGTGGTGTTCGAGAATCACAAGATGCAGAACAGCCAGTACCGTCGCTACAACATCGACGGCATTACACCCGGCGACGATTACGCCGCCATGCGCCAGGTGCTGCTGCGCCGCTACGGGCGCATCGCCGAGGCGTTGCGGGCCGAGCGGGGCGGCGAAGCGCCGCCCGAGGCCGGTGCGGGCGATGACATCCCCGCGGAGGCGCCGGCTGAAGGTTCCGGTTCGCAGCCTCCGCGCGGACCGCGCATGCCCGACCTGGTGCTGATCGATGGCGGCAAGGGACAGGTGGGCGTGGCGCGCGAGGTGTTCCGGCAACTGGGTCTGGACCTGTCGCTGATCGTCGGCGTGGAAAAGGGCGAGGGGCGCAAGGTGGGCCTGGAAGAGCTGGTGTTCGCGGACGGCCGCGAGAAGGTCTACCTGGGCCACGACTCGGCCGCGCTGATGCTGGTGGCGCAGATCCGCGACGAGGCGCACCGTTTCGCCATCACCGGGATGCGCGCGCAGCGCGCCCGTGTGCGCACGGGTGGCAGCAAGCTGGAGGACATTCCCGGCGTCGGCCCCAGGAAGCGGGCACGCCTGCTGCAGCGCTTCGGGGGCGTGCGGGGGGTGGCCAGCGCCAGCGTCGAGGATCTGGCATCGGTCGAAGGCATTTCGCAAGAACTGGCCGAAACGATCTACCGCGCGTTGCGTTGAAGCATCGTCAACTTGCCTGGGTGTGGTCATTTCCTCTTGTGGTGATAATGAGGTTTGTTCTCATTCTTATAATGAGGGCATCTTTCAGGCACGCTGCCTCCGCCCTTTTCCCAACCCGCATGACATCGCCGACTGCCCGCATTCTCGTGGTGGACGACCACGCCGAGATTCGTGAGCCGATGGCCGAATTGCTGGAGCGGCGCGGGTTCCAGGCAGGCACCGCGGCCGATGGCCGGGAAATGAAGATTCGGCTGGCCAGCGATCCCTACGACCTCGTGCTGCTTGACGTGATGCTGCCCGACGAGAGCGGGTTCGCGCTGTGTCGGCAGTTGCAGGCGCAGTCGGGGCCTCCGGTCATCCTGCTGACGGCAGTCGGCGAGACGGCTCAGCGTGTCGAGGGGCTGGAGGCCGGCGCGGAAGACTACGTGGTCAAGCCGTTCGAGCCGGCGGAGCTGCTCGCGCGCATCCGAACCGTTCTGCGGCGTGTGGCGCGGCCGCTGAAGCCGGTGGACAGGCTCCCCGCGGCTGACCAGCGTGTGCGTTTCGACGACTGGACCTTTGATCCGCTGCGCAGCGATCTCTCGCATGCCGATGGGCGCGTGATCGCCCTGACCACGGCGGAATCGCGTCTGCTCATGGCCTTCGTGCGGCATCCGGGGGAAGTGCTCTCCCGCGACCGTCTGCTTGACCTGTGCGCGGGTGCCGACGCCGACGTGTTCGACCGTAGTATCGACAGTCAGGTGAGCCGGCTGCGTCGCAAACTGGAGGTTCAACCGCGCCGGCCGCGCCTGCTCAAGACGGCCTGGGGCAGCGGCTACCTGTTCTCGGCCACCGTGGTGCCTGCCGCATGACGGCGCGCCGCTGGTGGCCCCAGAGTCTCTCGGGCAGGCTGATCGTCCTGCTGCTGTTCTCCCTGCTGGCCAGCCACGTCGTGGGTGTGCTGATACTCTCGTCGCAGCGCGAGACGGGCGACCTGCATGCACTGGCACGGCGCAAGGCGCTCGATCTCTATGTTCACCTGTACAAGGGCGTTGAAGGGCTGGAGGCGGGGACCGCTTGGCAGGTGCTGCAAGGGGCGAGCAGCAACGAAGCCCGGTTCATCCTGGAGCCGGCACCCATGGCGCTGCCCGGCTACCTGCTGGATGCCGGCATCGTGCACGATCTGGCGCCGCGGCTGGGACCGGGCGCTACGCAAGTGTCTGCCTGCGTGGGAGAGGCGTGTGCGGCGCCTCGCGACGGGTTCCAACCGTTGTCGCGGCCTTTGCGGCCGGTGGTGCTGCAAGCGCGTCGTCCGGACGGTCTGTGGCTCCGCGCCACCTTCCAGGTGGAAGTCCGCACACGCTGGTGGTGGCCGGCCAGCTTCTGGCTCCAGGTCAGCCTCGTCCCGCTGATCGTGGTGGTGGCGCTGGCCGCGCGGGGGCTGCTGAAACCGACACGGATGCTGGTGGAGGCGGCAGGACGCGTCAGCCGTGGCGACACGGTCGAGCCCCTGCCGGTGCGGGGGCCGCGCGAGATGCGCGAATTGACGCTGGCCTTCAACCGCATGCAGCAGCGCATGCGCCGCTTTGTCGATGACCGCATGCGCATGCTCGCGGCCATCAGCCACGATTTCCGCACACCCATGACGGCGATGCGCCTGCGCGTGGAGTTGATCGACGATCCGGCCATTCGTGAACCCCTGCTGCGCACGCTGAGGGAACTGCGCAGCATGGTCGATGCCACGCTCCAATTCGCACGCGATGACGCGGGCCAGGAGCCGGCCAGCGATGCCGACCTGCGCGAACTGATCCAGGATGTGATCGACATGCAGCGTACGCAGGGTAACGACGTGGCCTGGGCCGATGGCACCAGGGTGGCTGACTGGCCATGTCGCTGCCGACCGGTGAGCATCAAGCGCATGGTGGGCAACCTGGTGGACAACGGCGTGCGCCATGGCCAGCGAGTGCGGCTTGGGCTGTCCCGCTCGGCCGACGGCGCCAGTACCGTGATCGATATCGATGACGAGGGGCAGGGCATCCGGCCCGAGGCGCGTGAAGCGGTGTTCGCGCCCTTCAAACGCCTGTCGCCCGAGGGGGTCGAGCGTGACGGAGCGGGGTTGGGCCTGGCCATCGCGCGTTCGTGTGCCCGCGCGCATGGCGGGGATATCGAACTGCTTGATGGTCCAGGCGGTCGGGGCCTGAGAGCCCGCGTGGTGCTGCCGCTCTGACAGCGCTGTTGGCCTGGCCGCGCGGGGCGCAGCCCCGGAGCGGTTCCAGGCTTTACCGGCGAGCCGCGGCGTAGGCCTGCTTGAGCTGGGCCACGTTGCCCAGCAGGGCGGTGGGACCGGTGCTGCCCATCAGGTACCAGCCCTTGGGGTCCAGGAACACCACCTGCCCCTGGCGGCCGGCGCGCGTGCCCTTGACCTGCGGGTTATCGAACACCTTTTCCGACGGAATGATCTCGCCACCGCCAGCGGCCGAACCGGTGGCGGTGTTGCGGTCGATCACGTAGATCCATTCCGGATCCAGGTGGGCGACGTCGTCGAACGTGTAGGGCGTGCCGCGGGCGGGCATATCCTTGGCGGTGATGGCCGACCTAGTGCCAAATACGTCGAACAGGAAGCCGAAGCGGCTGCCCGGCGCCTGCGGCGCGATGCGCTCGTTGATCGCCATCAGCAGCACACCGGGCGCGGCCTGGCTCGCGGCTTCACGCAGTTCGGCGATGTCCTGACGGATTTGCGCCACCAGCGCCTGGCCGCGCTGCTCGCGGCCGGTGAGCAGCGCCAGGGTCGTGATGTTGCGCTCAATGTCCTGTAGCATCTGCGTGCCCTTGACCGACAGGTCCAGCGTGGGCGCGATCTTGCTAAGGACGTCGTATTTGGCGCTGGTGCGGCCGCCCACGATGATGAGGTCGGGGCGGATCTTGCTCAGCGCGTCGTAGTCGGGCTGGAACAGGCTGCCGACCACCGTGTGGCGGGCCGCGTAGTCCTGCAGCCAGGACGGCATCTCCGCCTTGGGGCCGCCGGCCACCGGCACACCGAGGGTGTACAGCGTGTCGAGGGCGCCGAGGTCATAGACCACGATGCGCGCGGGACGGGCCGGCACTTCGGCACGCCCCTTGGCGTGATCGACGGTCAATGTGGGGACCGGGGCCTTGCCGATGGCAAGGCAGCCGGTGCCAGCCAGAAGCGCGCCGACGATGGCGCGGCGCGAAAACTGGACCAGGTGCATGGTGGGTTCCTTGATCAGAAGTCGGCGCTCAGGCCCACCGTGAAGCTGCGGCCGTCGAGCACGACGCCGTAGATGTCGTTGGTGATCCTCTTGTCGGCGACGTTGTAGATGCCGGCCTTCAGGCGGGTCGCGTCGGACAGGCGGTACACCACGCCCAGGTCGACCAGTCCGTAGCCGGGCGTGCCTTCGCTCATCGAAGTGCGGCTCAGGAAGTCCGAGGTGCGGCTGCGGTAGTTGGCCTGCACCCAGGCGCTCAGGTTCGAGGTGGCCTGCCAGTCGAGCAGTGCGTTGAACATGTGCTTGGGCTGCTTGTTCAGAGGCTGGCCCTTGAACGCGCCGGACTTCTGCTCCGAATGCGTGTAGGTGTAGCTGGAGCTGAGCTTGACCGACGGCGTGATGCGCCAGTCCAGCGTGGCCTCCACACCCTGCATCAGGGCCTTGTCGATGTTCTTGTAGGTGCTCAGGAAGTAATAGGTGTTGCTGCCGAACGGGCAGGCCCAGTTGGCCATGTCGTTGTTGTTCAGCGCCCTCGGGCTTGTGCAGTAGCGGTCCTCGGCGATCTTGTCCTTGAACTCCGTGTGGAACAGCATGACGCTGGCGTTGACGCTGCGGCCGGCGTTCGCGAAGGCGGTGCCGAACTCGATGCTGGTGCTGCTTTCCGGGTCGAGGTTGGGGTTGCCTAGGATGAGCGCACGCGAGTGCGGCGCGGGCGATCCGGCGCCGCCGGTGGTGGAGCCCACGCCCGCCGTGGACTGGGCCAGGGTCGGCTGTTTGTAGCCGGTGGACACGCCACCCTTGAGCGCCCATTCCGGTGCGAGCGTGTAGACACCGTAGATGCGAGGCGACAGGTGGCTGCCGAAGTTTTCGTCCTCGTTGTAGCGCAGGCCGGTGGTCAGTGAGAACTTGTCGTTCAGGCGCCAGTCCACCTCACCGAACACGGCGGCGAGCCAGCGGTCGGTCTTGCGCACGGCGCCGGCCAGCGGACGGCGGCCCGCGCCGGCGGTCAGCAGACCGTTGGTCTCATTGACCAGCTCCTCGTCCTTGTACTGGCCACCGAAGGTGACGACATGTTGGCCCCACAGGTAGGTGGCCTGGCTGTTGAGCGTCGTGACCGTCTCCTTCTTGGTCTGGTCCTGCACCTTGTCGGAAACGTCGCGCTGCAGGTAGCTGTTGACCATCAGGTCGCCATAGCGGCCGTCGTGGGTCAGGGCCACCACGTCCTTGTCGTAGCGGTAGGTCGAGCCGCTGGAGGTGGCGGCAACGCTCTTGCCAGGGGTCTTGGTCGTTTCCTGGCGGGCCGACTGCAGCGACAGGCCGAAGGTGTTGGCCTTGTTGGGCGTGAGCACGAGCTCGGCGCCAGCCTGGCGGCGCTTGCTCTTGGGACGGCTTTCGGCGTTGTCGTCGCCGCCGACATAGTCGGACTCGTCAAAAGCGGTGTAGGCGCCGTTGAGCTTCAGGCCCACCAGGCCAGGGACGATGGCGCCGCTGACATAGGCGCTGTGGGTCTGGCCGTCGCTGCTGATGTCGTTGTCGGCCTTGGTGAGTTCGACGCTCACGCCGCCATGCCACTCCTCGGTGGCCTTACGGGTGATGATGTTGACCACGCCACCCATGGCTTCGGAGCCGTAGAGCGAGGACATGGGGCCGCGGATGACCTCGATGCGCTCGATGGCCGACAGCGGCGGCAGGCCGATCTGCTTGCCACCGTCCGCGCCGTTGGTGTTGACCGAACGGCCGGCCGACACCGGGCGACCGTCCACCAGGAACAGCGTGTAGCTCGCAGCCTGACCGCGGATGCTGATGTCCTGCGAGGCGCCGCCACCGGTCACGAACACGCCGGGAATGTTCTGCACGGCATCCACCACGTCGGCGTAGGACCGCTTCTCCAGCTCCTTGCGGGTGATGACCGAGATGCTGGCCGGCGCGTCGGCAATGTTCTGTTCGTAGCCGGAAGCCGTGACCACCACCGTGTCCAGCGTCGCTTCGGCGGCCGGGGCGATGGCCTGGGCATTGGCGGTGGAAGAAAGGGACATCACCACCGAGGCAATGGCGGTCATGGTCAGGGGCGCGCGACCTTCACGGTACTGGGCAGACAGAGGGAGCATGATGAAAATTGGTTGGAGCTAAGAAGTGAATTCGACTTGTGCGAACGGCAGCCGTCAAACGGGCACGGATACCCCTGGGCATTCGCTCAAATGAGAATGCTATGTATTTGAAGTACGGAAAATTTGCCAAATTGTGGCAACGCCGCCGCGAGTGTCGGCTGCCGGGCGGCCAGGCGCAGTCCGGTGCCGTGCTTCCTCCCCCATAATCGGTGCATGTTCTTCAACCTTCCCACTCTGCTCACCTGGGCCCGCATCGCCGCCATCCCGCTGATCGTGGCGGTGTTCTACTGGGAAGGCGTGTCGGCGGCGCAGCAGAACCTCATCGCCACGGTGCTGTTCGTCGTGTTCGCGGCAACCGACTGGGCCGACGGCTACCTCGCGCGCCGAATGGGATTGACCTCCGCGTTCGGCGCCTTCCTCGATCCGGTGGCCGACAAATTCCTGGTCTGCGCGAGCCTGCTGGTGCTGGTGCAGCTGGACCGTGCCAACGTGTTTGTGGCGCTCATCATCATCGGCCGCGAGATCGCCATCTCGGCGCTGCGCGAGTGGATGGCCCTCATTGGCGCGAACAAGAGCGTGGCAGTGCACATGGTGGGCAAGCTCAAGACCGCGGTGCAGATGACCGCCATTCCTTTCCTGCTCTACAACGGCATGCTGTTCGGCGTGATCGACACCCACCTGTGGGGCACGTGGCTGATCTGGGCGTCCGCGGTGCTCACCATCTGGTCGATGGTGTACTACATGCGCAAGGCCTTGCCCGACATCCGCGCGCGTGCGCGCTGAGGGCAGGGGCCGGATGATGAGCAGCGCAGACACCCGCGCCGACGCCGCCAGCCCCTGGATCCGGGCCATGCCCTGGGTGTTCGTGCTGATCTGGAGCACCGGGTTCATCGTGGCGCGCTACGGCATGCCGCACTCGCCACCGATGAAATTCCTCGCGGTGCGTTACGCCCTGTCGATCCTGTGTTTTCTTCCCTGGATCTGGCTGTCGGGTGTGCGCTGGCCCTCGGGCCGCCGACAGGCGCTGCACCTGGCGGTCACCGGCGCGCTCATGCACGCGGGTTATCTGGGCGGCGTGTGGGCCGCGGTCAAGGCCGGCATGGGTTCTGGCCTGTCGGCGCTGATCGTGGGCATCCAGCCCGTGCTCACGGCCATCTGGCTCTCGGGTGTGAGCGGGCACCATGTCTCGCGCCGGCAGTGGACCGGCCTGTTCCTCGGGTTTGCGGGTCTGGTGCTCGTGGTGTCCAACAAGTTCGGCGCCGGCGGGCCGGGTGACCAGGCCAACTGGCTCAACCTGTCCTTCGCGCTGATCGCGCTCGTGTCGATCACGGCCGGCACGCTCTACCAGAAGCGCTTCGTCCAGCCGTGCGACGTGCGCACAGCCAACACGGTCCAGCTGCTGGCGGCACTCGTCGTGACACTGCCGCTGGCGTTGCTCGAGACCGAGACCATTCGCTGGAATGGCGAGATGGCCGCAGCCATGGCCTGGTCGGTACTGGGCCTGACGCTGGGCGGCAGCTCCTTGCTGTACATGCTGATCCAGCGCGGTGCGGCCGCTTCGGTGAGCAGCCTCATGTACCTTGTGCCACCCTGCACGGCGCTGATCGCCTGGCTGCTGTTTGGCGAGCCCTTCACGCTGGTCACGATCGCCGGCATCGCGCTCACGGCCTTCGGCGTGAGCCTGGTGGTGCGGGCGCCGAAACCGGCCTGAGGCGGCCTGCTGCTGTTGTCATCCCTGTCCTGAATCTGGAGTCCTGATGAGCCAAACCCATCGCATTGCCGTCATCGCTGGCGACGGCATCGGCAAGGAAGTCATGCCCGAAGGCCTGCGCGTGCTGGAAGCCGCGGCATCGCGCTTCGGAATCGGCCTGCAGTTCGATCACTTCGACTTTTCCAGCTGGGACTACTACGAGAAGCACGGCAAGATGCTGCCGGACAACTGGAAGGAGCAGATCGGCGGCCATGACGCGATCTACTTCGGCGCCGTGGGTTGGCCGGCGAAGATTGCCGACCACGTGTCGCTCTGGGGTTCGCTGCTGCTGTTCCGCCGCGAGTTCGACCAGTACATCAACCTGCGGCCCGCGCGCCTGATGCCCGGCGTGACCGCACCGGTGGTGCGCCGTGACGGCAGCCCGCGCCAGCCCGGCGAGATCGACATGATGATTGTGCGCGAGAACACCGAGGGCGAGTATTCGAGCGTCGGCGGCCGCATGTTCGAGGGCACACCGCGCGAGATCGTCATGCAGGAAACCGTGATGTCGCGCCATGGTGTCGATCGCGTGCTCAAGTTCGCATTCGAGCTCGCGCAATCGCGGCCCAGGA
Source organism: Pseudomonadota bacterium (assembly GCA_023415035.1). GTDB lineage: Bacteria > Pseudomonadota > Gammaproteobacteria > Burkholderiales > Burkholderiaceae_C > Hydrogenophaga. Next base: position 46,419 of record JAEZLX010000130.1, read on the forward strand.
AGCACCTGACCAGTGCCACCAAGAGCAACGGCATCGCCATCACCATGCCCTACTGGGACGAGCGCGTCGCCGAGATGGCCAAGGCCTATCCCGACGTGAAGGTGGACAAGTTCCACATCGACATCCTCACCGCGCACTTCGTGCAGCGCCCGGACCATTTCGACGTGGTGGTCGCCTCCAACCTGTTCGGCGACATCCTCTCCGATCTCGGGCCTGCCTGCACGGGCACGATCGGCATCGCGCCCAGCGCGAACCTGAACCCCACGCGCGAATTTCCGTCGCTGTTCGAGCCGGTGCATGGTTCGGCGCCCGACATCGCGGGGCAGGGCATTGCCAACCCCATCGGCCAGATCTGGTGTGGCGCGATGATGCTCGACTACCTGGGTTATCGCCACGCACACGATGCCATCCTCAAGGCGATCGAGAGCGTGCTCGAGCCGGGGAGCGGTGCGCCCCGCACACGTGACCTCGGGGGTACGGCCTCCACTGCGGACGTTGGCCGTGCGGTGGCCGAGTCTGTTGCGCGCGTTTGACCGGTCTTTCTTGACGCGAAGCTTACGTTTGGCGCCCCAGTGTGGCGGCAATGCGCATGAATTCGCCAGGATTTCCCTGAGCGTCGCGTATTCGACGCTGTATCGGGCAGGTGAGTATTGACAGTCCCGCGAGGCCGTGGGTCTAATCAAAAGGCGCCCGGCACTGATCTTTCAGCAGACCGGGCGAGTCATGTGGTTCACGGCCATTGCAAGCTGGGCATGCGTTCTCCGTGTGTCTGCGGGTCGTCCATGATCCTGCCGGTTTTCAACACTTCAAGAGGGGCTTTTTGTGAACAAAACAGAACTCGTCGAGCACATTGCCAAGCAGGCCGACATCTCCAAGGCAGCCGCGACCCGCGCACTGGATTCGACCCTCGCCGCCATCCGTACCACGCTGAAAAAGGGCGGCACCGTGTCGCTGGTGGGCTTTGGCTCGTTCTCCGTGACCAAGCGTCCCGCCCGCAAGGGCCGCAATCCACGCACCGGCGACGAGATCAAGATCAAGTCGGCCAAGGTGCCGAAGTTCCGCCCGGGCAAGGCGCTCAAGGATGCGCTAAACTAATGGGCTTTGCTGCCCATTCCTGGGTGCCCAGTGGGTGCTTAGCTCAGTTGGTAGAGCGGCGCCCTTACAAGGCGTAGGTCGGCGGTTCGACCCCGTCAGCACCCACCACCCGGTCATCCCAGGAAAACGAGGACTTGGAGCGATCCAAGTCCTTTTTTGTTGCCCGAACGAAGCCAGGCCGGCTCAGTCTGCCTGAAGGAACGCCACGAGCCAGGTCCGCATGACCCGTCAACACCGCGACATCCTGCTGGCACTTTCGTTTGCCGTCGCGCTCAGTGCGCTTTCACTTCGCATCACCGATGCGCAACTGCCGCTGTTCGCGTCGCGCTTTTCGGCATCGCTGACCGAGGTGTCATGGGTCGTCACGGCATATGGCCTGGCGTATGGTCTCGCCCTGCCGGTGCTGGGCACGCTGGGTGACCGGCTGGGCAAGATCCGCTGCATTGCCATGAGCTGCTGTGCTGCGGCCCTGGCTTCGACGGCGTGTGCCGGTGCGTGGAGCCTGCCGCTGCTTGTCGCGGCGCGTGCAGCCTGTGGTGTGGCCATGGCCAGCATCGTGCCCATGGCCATGGCCTGGATCGGTGACGAGTTCGACTACCAGGTCCGCCAGCCGGTGCTGGCGCGGTTTCTCATCGGTCAGATCGCGGGCATGTCACTGGGCGTTGGCCTGGGTGGGGTGACGGCCGACTACCTCTCGCCAGCAACGACTTTTCTGGTCATCGCCTGTGGGTTCGCGGTGATCGGTCTGTGGCTGCTGCGCGTGAGCTGGCGCCAGGGCATCGACCGAAAACCGGCTGCGGCGGGGCCGCTGTTCGCGGGCATGCGCGCGGGTGTCCTCGGTGTCCTTGCCGAGAGGCAGGCGAGGTTCATCCTGATGGTGGCGGCGCTGGAGGGGGCGTGCCTTTTCGGGGTGATCGCGTTCACCGCCACGCACTTCCATCAAGCCCTCGGTGTCAGTCTGTCATCGGCTGGCGGTATGGTGATGCTGCTCGGTGCGGGTGGCCTGGTGTATGCGATGCGCTCCGGCTTCTTCGTTCGCCGCCTGGGCGAGCGGGGCATGGCATACGCGGGCGGCGCCCTGATGGCCGGCAGCATCGCATTGATGGCCTGGTCGCCATGGTGGTCGTTGTCGCTGCTCGCATGCCTGGCTTGCGGACTGGGTTACTACATGATGCACAACACCCTGCAGACGCGTGCGACCCAGATGAGCACCGTTCATCGCAGCGCGGCGATGTCGCTGTATTCGTGCTGCTTTTTCATGGGGCAGGCTGCCGGCGTGGCGTGCTTCGGGCTGGCCCAGCGCCACATGCCCATGGCCGTGGCGATGAGCCTGTGCGCGGTGGCGCTTGCGGTGCTGAGTTTGTGCTTCGGCCGGCGGCTGGGCAGCCGGCCTTGATGACTTTCATCACCGGCGCCGGCGACTGGTGCGAACCCGTGCCGCCGCCTCAGGCCTTGTCCAGATCGTGCGAAGGCGACGGTTCGACAACAGCGCCCGTCTCGTTGTCGAGCAGCATCAGCAGATCGAGGTAGCGGATGTGGACCGGTCCGCCCGAGCGCTTCTCGGCTTCGGCGATCCACTGTGCGTCGTGGGCGGCCCTGGCTGCCGCCACCGACGGCCACAGGTAGATGCCAAAGCCTTCACTCCTGTCCGGGCTGCACGCGAAGTGCTTGCGGATCAGGTCGCTGTTGGCCTGCCAGCGCGGCAGCACGCTGCGCGCGCCTTCCACCAGCGCCTCGCGCGAGGCGCCGGGTGGATGACGGAAGCTGACGATCTCGACGATCATCGTGCTCAGTTGCCCTTGAGCCCGCGCTCGCGGATGAGCTTGCCGAAGCGCACCGCATCGGCCAGCGCGCGCTGGCCGAACTCGGCGGGCGTCATCGGAGCTGCTTCGCCACCCACATCGACGATACGGGCCTGGATGGCTTCGGTGGCCAGGATCTTGTTGACTTCGTGGTTGACGCGTTCGATGACAGCCGGCGGCGTGCCCGCGGGCGCGTACAGGCCGAAGAAGGTGTCGGCGTCGAAACCCTTGTAGCCGAGTTCGTCGAGCGTGGGCAGGTTGGGGAACAGCGGCGAGCGCTTGGGGCTGCCCACGGCCAGGATCTTGAGCCGGCCCGTGCGCGCATGCTGCAGACCGACACCCGGATCGAACCAGAAGTCGAATTGCCCGCCCAGCAGGTCCTGCAGCGCCGGGCCGCCGCCGCGATACGGCACGTGCACCGAGAAGGTGTTGGTCATGTCCTTGAACATTTCACCCGCGAGGTGGGGCGAGGTGCCGTTGCCCGGTGAGCCGAAGGTGGTCTTGCCCGGGTTCTGGCGCAGGTGCTCCACGAAAGACTTGACGTCATTCACAGGCAGGTCCGGGCGGGTGACGAGGTAGACGGCCACGCGTGCGATCGAGGCCACCGGCACGATGTCCCTGGTCGGGTCGAACGGCATCTTGTCGTAGATGTACGGGTTGATCGACACCATGCCCCCCGAGCTCATCAGCAGCGTGTAGCCGTCCGGGGCGGACTTGGCGACAACATCGCCGCCAATGTTGCCACCGGCACCGCCCCGGTTCTCGACCACCACCGGCTGGCCCAATGCCTCGGCCAGCGGCTGGCTGATCATGCGGGCAAGCTGGTCGGCCGCGCCGCCTGCGGGAAAGTTGACGATCATGCGCACCGGCTTGCTGGGCCAGGTTTGCGCGTGCAGCGACGGCGCGGCAAAGGACATCGCCATGGCGGCGGCCGATGCCAGCCAGGTGCGGCGCGAGAAACTCGTGAGGTGTCGGTTCATGTTTTGTCTCCTTGTGGTTGGTCGGTCAGGCAACGGGATTCAGGTGGTGGCGCGCTTTCGGTTCAGTCCCTTGGGTGGACGTGTCCACCGGATGGGCTGGGCCTTCACTGGGCGGGGTGGGGCACCATGGGCCGTCAGCGTCGCATCAAGCGCACGGCCGGCTTCGTCCGCCAGTGCCGCATTGCGGGCCTTGGCAATCGCGTGCGCGGCCGTGTCGGCATCGGGCAGCTGCGCCAGGTGGTCGATGATGTGCAGCAGGTTGTCCTTGCCGCGCTCGTTGGTACTGCCATAGCCCTTGATGAGCCGGCCGCATTGCGCCAGTTCGTGGCCCAGCGCCCAGCTGCGTTGTGTGCCCTGGACGACGGCATCCAGCCAGCGGGCGATCAGGCGTTGTTCTTCCTGGAAGCGGCTGCCGCGTGCGCGCAGCCACTTCATGTTGGCCAGCAGCCGGAGCATGACCATGCCGGTGACGCTGTGTGTGCCAATCTTCAGACGCAGCGACCAGGGTTCGCGCCCTGTCGCCTGCCGCCTTGCGTCCCAGGCCAACAGGCGCCTGGCCAGGCCCGCGGGTAGCAGGCCCGCGAATTCGGGGACACCGGGCTTGAAGTGGTCGTAAACCATGAGCAGGTCGTCCTCGCCCGCCTTGACTTCCTGCCGGATCCTCTGCCAACGGCTGGCGCGGCTCTTGAGGTCGGCCACCCGCACGATGTCGTCGAAGGCCATCCAGAGCGCGAGCCAGCGCGCCATCTCTCCGGTGATGGCAAAGCCCTGATGGTCGCTGTCGGGTCGGGCGGCGCGTTCGGCCTGCAGCACCTGTGCGAGACGTTGCGCATACTGCGCAGCGTACGCCGGACCCTGGTACTCGCAAAGGCGGGCGTGCCCGAGCGCGAGCATGGGGTGGATCTCGACCGGAAACTGCACGGCCAGTTCGGCGGGCAGTGCTGGTCGGGAAGGGGCCACCGACGTTTCAGGCGCCAGCAGTGCATTCACATACCCGGTTTGTGCACGCGAGCGCTGGACGTGCTCGAAAGCCTGGGAAAAACCGCGCAGGCTGGCTTCCACTCCCTTGCCGCCGGCGCGGATCACCGCCTCGTAGACACTGCGGTCCATCGGAAACAGTCCGCTGCCGGCCACGGCGCCCAGCATCACCGCGCTGACCACGGTGCCGCTCTCGCGTGCCATGGTGGCCATGTCGAATACGTGATGTTCGCGGCTGTGCGCCTGCACGAGCTTCAACAGGGCAGCCGAGTCCATGCGGCCATCGCCCATCTGCATGCGCTCGGCGGTGGTCAAGGTGCGGCCCGAGGCGCTGAGCACCAGTGTCCGCTCGGGTGAGGCCATGCCCGCGCAGACCTGGCGTGCGGTCTCCAGCAGCTCGGACGACACCATGGCGTCGAGCGCGCCCGGCACCGGGTTGAGGCTGAACACCGGGCGGCGGCCGCGCAGTTGGTCCTGGTGCTGCGGGAAGACCTCGACGTAGTAGGTGGTGGCGCCGGTGCGTTGCGCGACACCGGGGATCGATGTGCTCTGGCAGGGGTAGCCCGCCCGGTGCGCGGCCTCGACCAGCCATTCGGTCAGCACGCCGCCGCCTTCGCCGCCCAGGGCGCACACCAGCAGGGAAATGGGTCGTGTCGGGTTCATCGTGTTCATGTCAGGGATGGCGCGGGGCGCAGCACATTGACCAGGCGGGCGCGCAGGCCGGCCAGCAGCCGCTCGTGCCAGCGCGGGTTCTGCACCACTTCGGCGCGATAAAAGCTCGGGCACAGCGTTGCCGCGTGGGCGTTCTCGCCGCACAGGCCGCAGCCGACGCAACCGTCGATGACGGTGGCCACCGGGTCCACCTTGAGCGGGTCGGGGTTGTCCTTGAGCGTCAGCGTCGGGCAGCCCGAGAGCCGGATGCAGGCGTGGTCGCCATTGCAGACGTCCTCGTCCACACCGTACTTCACGCGAACCACGCGCTGGCCCCGTTTCAGCAGGCCGGCGATCCAGGGCTTGATGCGGCGCTGGCGTTCGAGCTGGCACTCGCCCTCGGCGATGATGACCTTCAGGCCGGCGAAATCGGTGGTGAAGGCCTCCTTCACCGTGCGACGCATGGTGTCGACCTCGTAGGTGTGGACGGTGCGCAGCCACTGCACACCGAGGCCCCGCAGCGTGGACTCGATGGTGTCGTTCTTGTGCACCAGGCTCTGCTGCTTGTCCTCGGCGCGCGCCTTCACCTCGTCGTCGGGGGTCGAGATGATGTCCTGCGTGCCGGTGGCCGAGGTGTAGCCGTTCTTGAAGATCATCAGCACGGCGTCGTCACCGTTGAACAGCGCGCTCTGCACGCCGGTGAGCAGACCGTTGTGCCAGAAGCCGCCGTCGCCCATGATGGAAAGCGTGCGCTGCTTCATCATCGGCGAGACGCCCGCGCGGCTGGCCAGGCTCATGCCGTAGCCGAGGATGGAGTGTCCCTGCGAGAAGGGCTCGAAAGTCGCGAAGGCGTGGCAGCCGATGTCGGCCGCCACGTGCACATTGCCGATCTCCTGCTGCACGAGCTTGAGCGCCGAGAACACGGGCCGCTCCGGGCAGCCGACGCAGAAGCCGGGCGGGCGTGCGGGCAGGGGGGCGGGCAGCTCGCGTGTGGTCATCGCGCGCCGTTCCCGGTTGCCCGCCAGCCAGGTCTGCGTGGCCGCGATGCCCGCTTGCACGTCGGCTTGGCCATCGAGGTAGCGCGCCGCGAACGACGCGAGTCCGTCGGCCAGCACCTCCACCGTGTACTCGCCCGCCATGGCAAGCATGTCCTTGCCATGCAGCGGCGTGCCGATGCCCAGGCGCCGCAGGTGGGTCGCGATCTCCTGCTCGATGTATTCGGGCTGGCCTTCCTCCACCACCAGCACGGCGCGCTTGCCTTCGCAGAAGCCGGCGATCTGCTCCGGCACCAGTGGCCAGGTGACGTTGAGCACCAGCAGCGGGATCTCGCTCTCGCCGAAGGCATTGGACAGACCCATTTGCTGCAATGCGCGGATCAGCGCGTTGTACAGGCCTCCCTGCACGATGATGCCGACATCTTCCAGTGCGCCAGGCATCAGCTCGTTCAGACCCTGGCTCGCGATGTAGCGGCGCGCGCAAGGAATGCGCTCCTCGCTCTTGAGCTTTTCGTGCCGGAAGGTGACGGGCGGGTGCGCCAGCTTCATGTAGTCGAAGCCCGCGGGTGCGTCCATCAGGGCACGCGTCGAAACGGGGGGCGCCACGTTGTCCTTCGCGTTGAAACTGCCGCGCACATGGCAGGCACGGATGCGCAACTCCAGGATGCAGGGCATGTTGGACGCCTCCGACAGCCGGAAGCCATGCTCGACCAGGTGCACCATCATCGGCAGGTCAGGGCGCGGGTCGAGCAGACACATGCCCGACTTCAGAGCGTAGGCGTGCGTGCGCTCCTGGATCACCGAAGCGCCTTCGCCATAGTCTTCGCCGACCACGATCAGCGCGCCGCCCGTCACGCCGGGCGAGGACAGGTTGGACAGCGCATCGGCCGCGACGTTGGTGCCGACGATGGACTTCCAGGTGACCGCGCCGCGCAGCGGGTAGTGGATGGAGGCGCCCAGCATCGCGGCAGCCGATGCCTCGTTGGAGCATGCTTCCACGTGCACGCCCAGTTCGTTCATGTAGGGCTCGGCCTGCACCATCACGTCCAGCAGGTGCGACACCGGCGCACCCTGGTAGCCACCGACGTAGGCCACGCCCGATTGCAGCAACGCCTTGGTGATGGCGAGGATGCCCTCGCCATGAAAGACCTGCCCCTGGCCCAGGCGCAGCATTTCGATTTCCCGGCTGAATGAGACTTCCATGTGTCCGTGTTCTGTTCATTGAGCCGGGACAGGTGCCGGCAACGGGCAAGTGTCGGCCGGATACATTGATCAATCAATAAAATGAAATGGCTATGTCATATTAGATTCATGCATATCAACGACATCGACCTGAACCTGCTGCGGCTCTTCGACACGGTCTATCGGACACGCAACGTCAGCCGTGCCGCGGAGATGCTGGGCCTGACGCAACCGGCGGCCAGCCAGGGCTTGCGTCGGCTGCGTGCGCTGCTGGCCGATCCGCTGTTCATGCGCACGGGCACCGGCGTGCTGCCCACACCACGCGCCGATCGCCTGGCCTCGGGCGTTCGCACGGCACTGGGCGTGCTGGAAAGCGCGCTGAACGAGGGAGAGACCTTCGATCCGGCCGTCTCCGGCCGCGTGTTCCGCATGCACCTGAGCGACATCGGCGAGGGGCGCTTCCTGCCCGAGCTGATGGCCTGGTTGCACGAGCACGCGCCCCGTGTGCGGCTGCAGACTTTTCCGCTGCCGCGCGACACCATCGCCGATGCCCTCGACCAGGGGCGCATCGATGTGGCCCTGGGCTTCCTGCCCATGGTCAAGGATACGCAGAGCCTGCAGTTGCTGCGCGACCGCTACATCGTGCTGCTGCGCAAGGGGCACCCCTTTCTGCGCCGCAAGCTCACCGGCAAGGCGCTGCTGGACGCGTTGCAGGACCTGGAGTTTGTCGGCACGCGCTCTCATGCCGACACGCTGCGCATCCTGCAGGTGACCGGTCTCCAGGAGCGTCTGCGCCTGGTGAACGAGCACTTCCTAGTGCTCCCCTCCATCGTGCGGGCCACCAATCTCGCGGCCGTCATGCCACGCAACATCGCGCTCAACTTCAGCCAGACTTGCGCCATGGTCGAGCCGGACTTTCCCCTGCGCGACTTCACCGTGTCGCTTTACTGGAGCAGGCGCTTCGAGCCGGACCCGGGGTTGGCGTGGCTGCGGCAGGTGATCGCCACGCTGTTTCGTGAAGACGGCCGCCGACCGGGCGTCCGCCATCCACACTCAGTTCAGCGCCAGTGACAGGTGTGCCTGCGGCACCCAGGCATCGCCTTCGTTGTCGCCGGCACCGAGCTTCACGGCACCCAGGAACAGCCGGTCCAGCGGCACCCCCTGGCTGGCCAGATAGTCGCGCACGGCCACCCCGCGTGCCACGGCCAGTGTGTTCATGGCATCGTCCGGCACGCCGATGCTCTCGACCAGAAGCGCTTCCATCTGCTCGACCGGAATATCCTTGGCCAGCCCGATGGCGTTGCGCGGCTTCTTGATATCGGCACGTCGGTAGATCTGTCGCAGGAGCTCGGGGTATTCGGCATCCTCCACCGGTCCGACCTGAGACGCGTTCTGCCCCGCGCGCACGGCCTGGCGACGCTTTTCCGACTGCACCATCTGCCGCAGCTGTGCGCGCTTCCAGGCGGTCTGCTCCCGGTCGAGGTCGGCCTGCCCGCCCACCGTCATGCGCAGCCGCGGGCGGTCGATCAGCGCCTGCGCCACCTTGTCCAGCGAGGCCCTGGCCGCATTGTCGAGCGTGGCCAGACCGGGTGCGAACGCCACCACGCTCGCATCCGTGCCATCGCCGCCGAGGGCGCTCGCCAGCAACGAGAAGGGTGCGGTGACAGCCTTGACGATCAGGTTGGTGATGGCACGGATGATCAGGCCCCCAAGGCTGAACTCGGGGTCGTTGAGCGAACCGCTGATGGGCAGGTCCACGTCGATCACGCCGTTGCGATCCGCCAGCAATGCAGTGGCCAGTTTGACCGGCAGACTCGCCGGCGCCCCCTCGACCTGGTCGCCAAACTCCAGCTGGTTGAGCACCAGGCGGTTGCTGGCCGTGAGCTGGCCATCGGGCAGCACCTTGTATTGCGCGTCCATGCTCATCTTGCCGCGCTCGATGCCATGGCCCGCGTACTTGACGGAGTAGGGCGAGAGGGCGGGCAGCTCCAGTCCGCTCACGTGTCCCTCAATGTCCAGCGCCAGTGGCTGCGCCAGCGGGTTGAGCTGACCTGTGACCTCCAGCGCCGCCGTTCCCTGCACCATGCCCGCGAGACGAATGTCGGCCATGTCGGGCTGGGTCTGTCCCTCGGGCACCTGCGAAGAGAACGCGCTCAACTGGCCGTTCAGCTCGGTGATGTCCGCCGAGTAGTTGGGCTTGATGAATCGGTCGGCAAAGGCCACGGTGCCGTTGCTCACCTCGACCGGGCCGAAGCGGATCACCGGCGAAGGCGAGGGGGATGGGCTGGCCTCGTTGTCAGAGGCGGTCGCGGATTCCCTGACCAGGTCCTGCAGGTTCAGCCGGCCGGTTTCCTGCACCACGATGCGGGCGAAGAAATCGCTCAGCGCGGTGCGCCGAATGTCGGCCGTGAGGGGCTGTCCGGGCTGCAGTCGCACACCGATGCCTTGCAGGGCGAGCGACTTCCAGTTCAGCAGCGGCTCGCCGGCCGCGCCCGCTGGTACCAGGCCAGAGGGCGCGCCTTCGGCCCGCGCCCGCGCGAGGGTGCGCGCGCGGAAGTCATCCACCATCGCGTCGCCGCTGATGCTCAGGTCGAGGCCGTCCGGGGTGTCGCGCACCGCCAGATCGCCCTTGAAACCGGTGTCGGCGCGACGAACGTCCATGTTCAGCGACGACGCCACGTACGGTTCGAGCGCGTGCAGAGGCAGTCGGCTGGCGCTGATCTTCGCGCGCACCGCCAGTGGCTGCAGCGCGATCGTCCCCCCTGCCACCAGCCGCCCCGGCTCGGTGCGGCCTGCGCCCATGCGGACGCTGAACCGGAACGGCGAAGGCCGCGCCGAGCGGCGGGCCAGGGGGGCCAGATCCTTCACGCCGAGCGAAAGGTCCGACACCGAGAACGCCACGGGCGAGGCAGCGGCTTCGTCACGGTAGCCCAGCGATGCCTGCCGGACCGTGACCTCGCCAAGCTGCAGGTCCCACATCGGGTCGCCGCTGGCCTTGCCGGCAGCCGCTGTCCCGCCACTTGTGTCGGCGAGCCAGTGCTCGTACATCCAGTGTCCCTGCGCATCGCGCGTGACCTGCATGCGCGCGCCATCGAGCAGCACCTTGCCCACCCGCGCCTGCTGGCGTTCGATGTCCACCTCGGCATCGCTGACCTGAAGGGTAGCGAGGGTGGCTGCGGTCCTGGCCGGCAGTTTCACCAGCTGGGCGGCGGCGGTGCAGTCCTCTTGGCTGGCACAGGCCAGCGTAGCCTGGTTCAGGTGCAGGTCGGCCACGCGCGCCACCAGCCCCGGCTCGCCCCATTGCACTTCACCCTTGAGTCCAAGCTGCCCGGTCAGACGCGTGCGCAGCGACTGGGCGAGGTAGGGATGCAGACCGGCCACATCCAGGCCGTCCAACGAGATGCCTACCTGGCCACTGTCACCCTTGGCCTGTCCCTCGAACGTCAGCGATGCCGGTTTGTCCGATGCCTCATCTGCAAGGGTGAGCCCGGTGGCGCCGTGGAACGTCAGTTCATCAGCCATTGGCCAGCGCATCTGCCGGGCGTCCAGTGTCAGGTTATCGAGGTGTGCCTGGGCACCGCCCGGGACAGACTGGTCGTTCCAGTTCAACTGTCCGGCGTGGACGGCCAGCTGGTCGACCCGGACCTTCCAGGCGGTGTCTTCCGTGTGCCTGCGTGGAGCCTGTGCAGGAGAATCAGAGGTCAGATGTGCCAGATTGAGCCGACCCCGAGCATCGCGGCCCAGATGCAGCCGGGGTTTCTCCAGGGTCACACTCTCGGCTTGGACGGTGTGTTCCAGGGGCGCCAGATCGGTCAGTCGAACGC
>JAEZLX010000210.1 GCA_023415035.1 Pseudomonadota bacterium
CAGGCGCAACGGCCCACTTCGGCCGGCGAAACGCTCGGCCGGCGGTTTCTGGTGCAGGAAGGGCTCGCGCAACGGATTACCGACCCACTCGCCCTTGGGCATGGCGTCCGGAAAGGCGGTGAACACACGGTCAGCGACGCCAGCCAGGACCTTGTTCGCCATGCCGGCCACGGAATTCTGCTCGTGCAGCACCAGGGGTTTGCCCAGCAGCGTGCCCATCATGCCGCCGGGGAAGCTGATGTAGCCCCCCAGGCCGACCACCACATCGGGGCGCACACGGCGCACCACGCCCAGCGCCTGCCAGAAGGCGCGCAGCAGGCGCAGCGGCAGCAAGGCCAGGGTCATGACACCCTTGCCGCGCACACCACCGAAATCGATGGTTTCCAGCGCGAAGCCGCGCGGCGGCACCAGGCGGCTTTCCATGCTGCCGGGCGCACCCAGCCAATGCACACGCCAGCCGCGTTCGCGCAGTGCCTCCGCCACGGCCAGTCCCGGGAAGATGTGGCCACCCGTGCCGCCCGCCATGACCAGCGCGCAAGGGGTGTTCCGCTCGGTCATGAACGCCCCCCTTTCATGAGCTGGCGGTTCTCGTAGTCGACCCGCAGCACGATGGACAGCGCCACCAGGTTCATCAGGATGGCCGATCCGCCATAGCTCATCAGCGGCAGCGTCAGGCCCTTGGTCGGCAGCGCACCAAGGTTCACGCCGATGTTGATGAAGGCCTGGAAGCCGATCCACAGGCCGACACCCTGCGCCACCAGCCCCGAGAACACCTGGTCCAGCGCGATCGCCTGGCGGCCGATGTGCATGATGCGACGGGTCAGCCAGAAGAACATGCCGGTGATGATGAGCATGCCCACCAGGCCGAACTCCTCGCCGATCACGGCCAGCAGGAAGTCGGTGTGCGCCTCCGGCAGCCAGTGCAGTTTCTCGACGCTGCCGCCCAGGCCGACACCGAAGACCTCGCCGCGGCCGATGGCGATGAGCGCATGCGACAGCTGGTACCCTTTGCCCAGTGCGTGCTCCTCGCTGAACGGGTCGAGGTAGGCGAAGATGCGCTCGCGCCGCCACGGCGAGAGCCAGACCATGGCCGCGAAGGCGAACACCAGTATGGCGGCGATCACGAAGAACATGCGTGCATTCACCCCACCCAGGAACAGGATGCCCATGGCGATCACCGCGATCACCATGAACGCACCCATGTCCGGCTCGGCCAGCAGCAGCATCCCCACCACGCCCACGGCGATGGCCATGGGCAGCACGGCGCGGAAGAAGCGCTCCTTCACCTCCATCTTGCGCACCATGTAGTCGGCCGCGTAAAGCAGCACCGCCAGCTTGGCCAGCTCCGAGGGCTGGAAGTTGATGATGCCCAGCGAAAACCAGCGCCGTGCGCCGTTGACGCCCTTGCCCACGTGCGGGATCAGCACCAGCACAAGCAGCAGCAAAGAGGCCGTGAAGAACCAGGGCGCCATGCGCTCCCAGAACCGCATCGGAATCTGGAACGCGACCATGGCGCAGATGAAGCCCATCGCCGCCGCCAGACCGTGGCGCAGGACGAAGTGGTACTGCGTGTAGTTGGCAAAACGCGGGTTGTCGGGCAGCGCGATCGAGGCCGAATAGACCATCACCAGCCCCCACGACACCAGCGCGACGACCACCCACACCAGCGGCTGGTCGAAACCGAGCTCGCTCACGGGTGCCTGCTGCATGCCCTGGTAGCGGCGGCTCGACAGGCGTACCGGCAGCGAATCGCCACCGGACAGGCCGAACATGGCCTTCAGGCGCTGCAGGGGAGTCCTGACGGCAGTTTCCTGCGCCATCACGCCCCCCCCGTCAGGACCTGGCCGCGCTCGGCCGCCAGTTCGGCCACCGCATCCACGAACACGCGTGCGCGGTGCACGTAGCTGTCGAACATGTCCAAGCTCGCGCAGGCTGGCGACATCAGCACCGCATCACCCGGTTGCGCCAGCTGCGCGCACAGCCGGACGGCTTCCGGCAGCGTCGCAGCCTCCTGCATCTCCAGTCCGTCCTGCGCCACCTGGCTGCGGATCAGCGATGCATCGCGCCCGATCAGCACCACGGCGCGCGCGTGGCGCGCCAGCGGCGTGGCCAGCGGCTCGAAGTTTTGTCCCTTGCCATCGCCGCCCAGGATCACGACCAGGCGGCGCTCCGCACCAAGCCCCCGGATGGCGGCGAGCGTGGCACCCACGTTGGTGCCCTTGCTGTCGTCGAAGTACTCGACCTCATCGACGATGCCCACCGGCTCGACACGGTGCGGCTCGCCCCGGTATTCGCGCAGACCGTGCAGCATGGGCGCCAGCGTGGCGCCGGTGGAGGAGGCCAGCGCCAGCGCCGCCAGCGCGTTCGCGGCGTTGTGGCGGCCGCGGATGCGCAGCGCGTCGACCGGCATCAGGCGCTGCAGCCAGATTTCCTCTTCGTCCTGCGCTGCGCGGCCGCGCTTGCGCGTTTCGTCCATCGGCTGTGCCCGCACCAACCACTCCATGCCGTTGACCGCCTTGATGCCCCAGTCTCCGGCGCGCACAGGCGTATCCAGCCCGAAGCTGACCCATTCGCGCGCGGGCACCTGACGGTTGCGTCCGCTGATCTTGACAGTGACCAGACCCGGCTGCATGGCCATCACCAGCGGATCATCGCGGTTGAGCAGCATCAGCGCGCCGCTGCCGAACACGGCCTGCTTGGCCTGCGCGTAAACCGCCATCGAACCGTGCCAGTCCAAGTGGTCTTCGGTGATGTTCAGCACCGTGGCCGCCGTCGGAATGCGATTCCAGGCACCCTCGGCCGTGCCGTCGAGCTGGAAGCTGGACAGCTCCAGCACCCAGACCTGGGGCAGATACGGCGGTTGCGGTGGTTCGGGCGGAGGCGGAGCGATCGGCGCGGGGCCATCCTCCACCGGCTCGGCTTCTGCCTCGTCATCCGCAACATCCTCGACTGACGTGTCCACCGGTGGTGCCACGTCTTCCATCCTCGCCATCTCAGGTGTCTGGACTTCCTCCTGCGCACGGCGCGCCTCGTCCTCGGCATGAGCCTGGGTCTCGTGGCCCAGCGCCTGAGCCAGCACATCCAGCAGCGCGGGACCGATGTTGCCCGCCACCGCCACACGCCATCCGGCCCGTTGGAGCAGCAGGCCCGTCAGCGAGGTGACCGTGGTCTTTCCGTTGGTGCCGGTCACAGCCAGCACCTTGGGCCGGTAAGGCAATGGCGACTCCCGCCGCGACAGCTCGTCCAGCGCCTGCGCGAACAGGTCCAGCTCGCCCACAACCGCGATGCCGCGCGCCTGCGCATGCGCCATCACGGGCTCAAGCTGCCCGGGCTGCAACCCGGGACTGCGCGCGATCAGGTTCCAGTCCGCGCGTGCCAGAAGGGCCTGATCGAACGCGCAGCCGCACACCAGCTCGGCCTGCGGGCAGTCGGCCGCCAGGCGTTCGCGGTGCGGCGGGTTCTCGCGCGTGTCGGCCACCACCACGCGGGCGCCCTGCCGGGTGCACCAGCGTGCCATCGCCAGGCCGGAGATGCCCAGGCCCAGGATGAGAACGGTTTGATCCTTCAATGCGCTCATCGCAGTTTCAGGGTTGACAGGCCGACCAGGCACAGCAGCATGGTGATGATCCAGAAGCGCACGACCACCTGGGTCTCCTTCCAGCCCTTTTTCTCGAAGTGGTGGTGCAGCGGCGCCATCTGGAACAGGCGGCGACCCTGGCCGTAACGGCGTTTGGTGTACTTGAACCAGCTGACCTGCAGCATCACCGACAGCGCCTCAACAACGAAGATCCCGCCCATCACAGCCAGCACCACCTCCTGGCGCACGATCACGGCGATGGTGCCCAGCGCCCCACCCAGCGCCAGCGCACCGACGTCACCCATGAACACTTGCGCCGGATGCGTGTTGAACCACAGGAATGCCAGGCCCGCTCCGGCCATGGCGGCGCAGAAGATCAGCAGCTCCCCTGCGCCTGGGATGTAGGGCATGAGCAGGTAGCGCGCGAACACCGCGTTGCCGGTGACGTAGGCGAACACGCCCAGCGCCGAGCCCACCATGACCACCGGCATGATCGCCAGACCGTCCAGACCGTCGGTGAGATTGACCGCATTGCTCGACCCGACGATGACCAGGTAGGTCATGACCACGAAGCCGAACACGCCCAGCGGGTAGGCCACTTCCTTGAAAAATGGCACCATGAACCCGGCCTGCGGCGGCAGCGGCAGCGTGAAGCCCGAGGCCACCCAGTCCCAGAACAGCGCCAGCACCTTGGTGTTGCTGCTCTCGGACACGCTGAACGCCAGGTAGAACGCGGCCACCAGGCCGATGACCGACTGCCAGAAGTATTTCTCGCGCGAGGGCATCCCCTCCGGGTCCTTGCGCACGACCTTGCGCCAGTCGTCCACCCAGCCGATGGCACCGAAGCCCAGCGTCACCGCCAGCACGATCCACACAAAGCGGTTGGACGGGTCGAACCACAGCAGCGTCGACAGCGCGATCGAGAACAGGATGAGCACGCCCCCCATGGTCGGCGTGCCTCCCTTGCTCAGGTGCGTCTGCATGCCGTACTCGCGGATCGGCTGGCCGATCTTGAGCGCCGCCAGACGCCGGATCACGAAGGGTCCCGCCACCAGCCCGACGATCAGGGCCGTCATGGCGGCCATGACGGCGCGGAAGGTCAGGTACTGGAACACCCGCAGGAATCCGAACTCGGGGCCCAGCCCCTGGAGCCACTGGGTCAGGCTAAACAGCATGTTGGTTCACCTCTTCCTGTTCCCGACCTGCCTGCAAGGCCTTGACCACCCGTTCCATGCGCATGAAGCGCGATCCCTTGACCAGCACGCTGGCCGGCCCCTGCGCCTGGGCCACATGCCGCACCACATGGGCAGCCAGTGCGTCGACGTCGTCCCAGTGTTCGGGAGCCGTCTCGCCCATCGAGCCCAGCGCCGCCACGGCCTGGCGCATCCAGTCACCCGCACAGACGATGTCCTCGATGCCCCGGGTGCGCGCGTGGCGCAGCACCTCGAGGTGGAAGGCCAACCCCTCCTCACCGACTTCACCCATGTCGCCGAGCACCAGCAGGCGCGGCCCGGGCAAGCCGGCCAGCACCTCGATCGCCGCGATCACCGAGTCCGGATTGGCGTTGTAGGTGTCGTCCACCAGCGTGATGTCCCGTCCGCCCAGCCGCAGCGACAAGGCGCGCAAGCGTCCGCCCACGGGCTCGAACGCCGCCAGACCGCGCGCGACCGTGTCCGCGGGAATGCCGGCGGCCAGGGCGCAGGCTGCCGCCGCCATCGCGTTGCGCAGGTTGTGGCGACCCGCAATGCGCAGCAGGCCGGACTGCTCGCCCGACGCGCAGCGCCAGCGCATCTGCCAGGCCCCCGCTGCCCAGCGCGCGTCAACCAGATGCACATCGGCAGAGGTGTCGGTGTCGCTGAATGTCAGCACGCTGCGCGCGCCGGCCAGCTCTCGCCAGATCGGCGTATGTGCCGTGTCGTCACTCGGGAAGACCGCCGTGCCACCCTCCCGCAGCGCCGCGAAAACCGCGCCGTTCTCGCGCGCCACGGCCTCGACCGTGGTCATGAATTCCTGGTGCTCGCGCTGCGCGTTGTTGACCAGCGCCACCGTGGGCTGGGTCATGGCCGCCAGGCTGGCGATCTCGCCCGGGTGGTTCATGCCCAGCTCGACCACCGAATAGCGGTGCGCGTCGCGCAGCTGCAAGAGCGTCAGCGGCACGCCGATGTCGTTGTTGAAGTTGCCGCGGGTGGCGTGTGCCGCGTCACCGGCCGCGCAATGCAGGATCGAGGCGATCATCTGCGTCACCGTCGTCTTGCCGTTGCTGCCCGTCACCGCGATCAGGGGCAGCGAGAACTGCTCGCGCCACAGGCGCGCCAGCTCGCCCAGCGCTCGCCGGCTGTCCGGAACCTCGACCCCCGGCAAGCCCGCTTCGGCCAGGCCATGCTCGGCCAGTGCAGCGACCGCGCCCGCGGTCCTGGCCTGCGCCAGGAAGCTGTGGGCATCGAAACGCTCGCCGCGCAACGCCACGAACAGGTCGCCCGACTGCAGACTGCGGGTATCGGTGTGCACGCGCTCAATGGTGACCCCGGGCCGTCCTACCGGCCGGGCGCCATCCAGGCGGATGAGCAGATCAGCCAGGCCCTTCATGTCGTCTGTCCTCTCGCGGCCCGGCGTGCCTGCAGCGCCCGGGCGGCTTCTTCGAGATCCGAAAAATGGCGACGCTCGCCCCGGATTTCCTGGTAATCCTCGTGTCCCTTGCCGGCCAGCAGCACCACGTCACGGTCGTCGGCCGACCCCACGGTTCGGGCGATCGCCTCGGCGCGGTCGGCTTCGACCTGCACCTGTTGCGGCCGGCTCAGACCGACCTGCATCTGCGCCAGGATGGCCAGCGGGTCTTCGCTGCGCGGGTTGTCGCTGGTGAGCACCACGCGGTCGGCTTCTCGCTCGGCCACGGCAGCCATCAGCGGCCGCTTGCCCGGATCGCGATCGCCACCGCAGCCCACCAGGACAGTGAGCGCGCCGCCGCGCGCGCGCGCCAGCGGCCGCACCGCCTGCAGCACTTTCTCCAGTGCGTCCGGGGTATGGGCATAGTCCACCAGCACCAGCGGACCGTCAACACCCTCGCCCACACGCTGCAGACGACCCGGCACCGGCGTGAGCCGGGGCAGTGCCGCCACCGCGTCGGCCAGCGGCACGCCCAATGCGCGCGCCGCGGCCAGCACGCCCAG
This sequence comes from Pseudomonadota bacterium, assembly GCA_023415035.1. Lineage (GTDB taxonomy): Bacteria > Pseudomonadota > Gammaproteobacteria > Burkholderiales > Burkholderiaceae_C > Hydrogenophaga. The sequence continues at coordinate 6,745 of JAEZLX010000210.1, forward strand.
CAGGTTGGACACGTTGTAGCTGCCCACCAGCGGCAACGACACGGAAAGGTCCTGTCCTGCGCCGCCCTGGACATCGCGTTCGGTCAGACGCAGGCGAACACCGTCGTGCGTCACCGCCAGATCCGCCGCGACCAGACGGGCCTCACCGCCCACCGACACGGTCCACAGATCGAGTTCCTCGCGTTGAACCAGCCTTTGCGCCAGCTCCGCGCCCTTGGCATCGTCGATATTGACCACGGCGGCAGCCAGACCCGGCCAGTCGAACAGGACTGACTTGGCGTCCCAGTAGGCCGCCATCGTGCCGTGGTAGTCCAGGTGATCCTGCGTGAAGTTGGTGAACACGCCGACACGGATGCGCGTGGCATTGAGACGCGCCTCGGCCATGCCGATCGACGAGGCCTCCATCGCGCAGGCGCTCAGCCCCTCCTCCGCCATGCCGCGCAGGCGGCGTTGCAGCAGGACCGGGTCGGGCGTGGTCATGCCCGTGCTCACCAGCGTGCCCCGGTCCTCGCCGGCCAGGGGCGGACGGCCGATGCCCAGCGTGCCCACCAGCCCGCAGGGGCGGCCCACGGCCGTGAGCAGCTGCGCCATCCACCAGGACGATGATGTCTTGCCGTTGGTGCCCGTGAACGCCACCACGTCCAGCTCGGAACTGGGTTCGCCATAGAACGCGCTGGCGATGGCGCCCGAGAGCGTCTTGAGCGAGGGCACCGGCAGCACGCGCTCGTCAGTGAAGTGGAAAGCCTCGGCACCGTCCTGCTCGACCAGCGCCGCGGATGCACCGGCAGCCAGGGCGGTTGCCACGAAGCGCCGGCCATCGGTGGCGGCACCGGGCCAGGCCACGAAGCCGTCTCCGGCGCCCACCTGGCGGCTGTCGCACGACAGGTCTCCACGCACGCGTGCGCGCAGCCATTCGGCAATCTCGGCGGGATGGCGCAGGGCGGGCCGCATCAGAACGACTCCTCCACGAAATCGGCCACGATCTGCGGCTTGACATTCATGTCGGGCTGCACGCCCAGGATGCGCAGCGTCTGCTGCACGGTTTCGCTGAACACGGGCGCCGCGACGAGGCCGCCGTAGAACTGGCCGTTGGACGGCTCGTCGATCATCACCGCAACGACCACACGCGGCTGCTCCAGCGGCGCCAGGCCAACGAAGAAGCCGCGGTACTTGCCGATGGCGTAACCCTTGCCGGCCTGCACGCGCGCGGTACCGCTCTTGCCACCCACCGAGTAGCCGACCGTCTGCGCGCGCGTGCCCGTGCCGCCCGGCCCTACGGCCATGCCCAGCATCTTGCGCACGGCGCGCGCCGTTTTCTCGCTGAACACCTGCACGCCATCGGTGGGGCCGTCGGCCTTGAACAGCGTCACCGGAATGTACTGGCCGTCGCGGGCGAAGATCGTGTAGGCCTGCGCAAGCTGGAACAGCGACACCGACAGGCCATAGCCATAGCTCATGGTGGCCTGCTCGACCGGACGCCATGTCTTGTACGGGCGCAGCCGCCCGCTCACCGCGCCGGGGAACGGCAGTTGCGGCTTGTGGCCGAACCCGGCCTGCGCGAACACCTCCCACATCTCGCGCGGATGCGTCTGCATGGCCAGCTTGACCGTGCCCACGTTGCTCGACTTCTGGATCACCTCCTCCACCGTCAGCGCGTCTTTCGGGTGGGTATCGGAGATCGTCCAGCCGCCCATGTTGATGCGGCCCGGCGCCGTGTGCACGACCGTGGTCGGCTTGACGATGCCCTTCTCCAGCGCGAGCGCGACAGTGAAGGGCTTCATCGAGGAGCCGGGCTCGAAGCTGTCGGTCAGCGCGCGGTTGCGCAGCTGGTCACCGCTGAGGTTCTTGCGATTGTTCGGGTCGTAGCTCGGGTAGTTGGCCAGCGCAAGCACCTCGCCAGTCTGCACGTCCAGCACCACGGCGCTGCCGGCCTTGGCCTTGTGCGCCAGGACCGCTTCGCGCAGCTTCTGATAGGTGAAGTACTGCACCTTGGCGTCGATCGACAGCTGCAGGTCGGGGCCGTCCACCGGCGGCACGACATCGCGCACATCCTCGACCACGCGGCCCAGGCGGTCCTTGATCACGCGGCGCGAGCCGTTCTTGCCGGCCAGCTGCTGGTTGAAGGCGAGCTCCACGCCCTCCTGCCCCCGGTCCTCGACGTTGGTGAAGCCCACCACATGGGCCGCGGCCTCGCCCTCGGGGTACAGGCGCTTGTATGCCCGCGTCTGGTGGATGCCCTTGACACCCAGCTGGGCCACCTGCCTGGCCACGGACTCGTCAACCTGGCGCTGGATCCAGACAAAGGTCTTCTCGCGGTCGGACACGCGCTTGCGCAGCTCGCTTTCCTTCATCCCCAGCAGCTTGGCGACGTCGCGCAGCTTCGGATCCGGCGGCTGGTCCATGTCGCTCGGATCGGCCCAGATGCTTTGCGCCACGACGCTGGAGGCCAGCAGCATGCCGTTGCGGTCGAAGATGCGGCCGCGGTTGGCGGGCAGCTCGATCGTGCGCGCGTAGCGCACCTCGCCCTGCTTCTGGAAAAAGGCGTTGCCGAACACCTGGACATAGGCTGCCCGACCCGCCAGACCGATGAAGGCGACGGCCAGGGCCGCCACGATGAGCTTGCTGCGCCAGACAGGCGTCTTGCTCGCCAGCAGCGGGCTGGCGCCATAGTTGATGCTGCGACTGACGGAAGGCTTGCGGCTCACGGACGTCCTCCCTGCGCGGCAGGCTGCGCGCCGTCATGAACGTAATGCGTGATGCCCGGCGTCACCGCGCGCATCTTCAGGCGCCGCGTGGCGATCAGCTGCACGCGCGCTGCCGCGGCCTGCGCGCGCTTCTTCACCACCAGCTGCTCGTGGTCGGCCGCCAGCCGCGTGGCCTGCGATCGCGCCTTGTCCACGGCCGCATACAGGCGCCGCGACTCATACTGCGTGTGCACCAGATAGAAGGCACTGGCCAGCACCGCCACCAGCAGCATGAGGTTCAGCCTGATCATGCCCGCACCTCCACCGGCGCGTCGGTCCGTGTGGCCACCCGCATCACGGCGCTGCGCGCGCGCGGGTTGCCTTGCACCTCGGCCTCCGACGGCATGACACGATGCACATCCCTCAGGCGCACCGGCTTCGGCTCGGCGAAGGGAACGCGGCGATCCACCTCGGCACGGGCATGCCCGGTCATGAACCGCTTGACCATGCGGTCCTCAAGCGAATGGAAGCTGATCACCACCAGCCTGCCCTCGGGACGCAGCACCTGCAGGCTCGCCTCTAGGGCCTCCTGCAACTCTTCAAGCTCGGCGTTGATGAAAATCCGAAGAGCCTGAAATGTGCGCGTTGCAGGGTCCTTGCCCGGCTCGCGGGTTTTGACCGCGCCAGCCACGACTTCGGCCAGCTCGGCGGTGGTTCGAATAGGGCCCCGTTCCTGTCGGCGACGATCAATCGCCTTTGCAACCGATTGAGCAAACCGTTCTTCGCCGTACTCACGGATGACCTCCGCCAAAGTGGAAACATCGACGGTTTCGAGCCATTGGGCCACGCTCTGGCCGCGCGTGGTGTCCATGCGCATGTCCAGAGGACCGTCGTTGCGAAAAGAAAAACCCCGTGCGGGGTCGTCGATCTGGGGAGAGCTGACGCCGAGATCCATCAGGATCCCGTCGGCGCTCCCGCCCCCCAGTTCCCCCAGATGCCGGAACCCCTCGTGCCGCACGGTCACACGCCCATCCGAACGGGCCAGCTGCTGCGCGGCCTCGATGGCCTGAGGGTCCTTGTCGAACACCGTCAGGCGGCCTGCCGGCGAGAGCCGGGAGAGGATGTGGCGCGAGTGGCCGCCGCGACCGAAGGTCGCATCCACGTAGTGCCCGTCCGCACGGATGGCCAGCGCATTGACGGCCTCCTCCAGCAGCACGGTCTGGTGTGTCCAGGTTTCTCCCACGGCGGCCCTCAGAAGGAAAAGTCCTTGAACACGTCAGGCATCTCGCTCTTGAGCGTTTCTGCCTCCTGGGCGGCGTATGCGTGCGCATCCCACAGTTCCAGATACGAGCCCATGCCCAGCAGGATCGCTTCCCTGGTCAGGCCAGCGGCTGCACGCAGCTCGGGCGAGATCAGCACGCGGCCGGTGCCGTCCATCTCGACGTCCATCGCGTTGCCCAGGAACAGGCGCTTCCAGCCATGCGCGCTCACCGGCAGCGCGGCAATGCGCACGCGGAACTGCTCCCATTCCCGGCGGGGGAAAATCATCAGACAACCGTGCGGGTGCTTGGTGACGGTCAGCCGGCCTTCATCCTCGCCCAGGGCGTCGCGAAGCCGGGTCGGCACGGAGAGCCGACCCTTGGCGTCGAGATGGAGAGAGGATGCACCCTGGAACACGGATCAGCCTTAGGAAGACACTTTTCACCACTTAATTGCACTTTCTCCCACTGTAGCAGGAAAACGAAGGGCCGCAAGCGTGCAAACGGTTTCTTTTCACAATGAAATCAACCACTTAGCACCGTCTCATCAGGCAAGAACCAGAAAAAAGTGAAGCAAAAGCAAGCACTTACAAAACTCAGTGCATGTATCGCTTCAAAACCCCCCGGTGAAACCACCTTTGTAACCAGCCGATAACTGGCACGGGTTTCCGTGCGCAAACGCACAGGCCGCGCCTCCGACGGGGAGTGCGCGGCCTGCTCGGGCGGGCTGCCGGAGATGCTCAGAGGATGTAGCGCGAGAGGTCCTCGTTGTGGCTGAGTTCACCCAGACGCCCGTCGACATAGGCGGCGTCGATCACGATCGACTGCCCTTCCATGCGCGTGGCGTTGAAGCTGACCTCGTCCAGCAATCGCTCCATCACCGTGGCCAGCCGGCGCGCACCGATGTTTTCGGTGCGCTCGTTGACGTCGCAGGCGATCTGCGCCAGACGCCGGATGCCCTCGGGCGCGAACTCGAGCGTGACGCCTTCGGTGGCCAGCAGGGCCTGGTACTGCTTGATCAGGCTCGCGTGGGTACTGGTGAGGATGGCCTCGAAGTCGTCAACCGACAGCGACTGCAGCTCGACACGGATCGGGAAACGCCCCTGCAGCTCGGGGATCAGGTCGCTGGGCCGGCTCAGGTGGAAGGCACCCGAGGCGATGAACAGGATGTGGTCCGTCTTGACCATGCCGTACTTGGTGGACACGGTCGTGCCCTCGACCAGCGGCAGCAGGTCGCGCTGCACGCCCTGGCGCGACACCTCGGCACCGCTGCCCTCGCTGCGCGATGCCACCTTGTCGATCTCGTCGATGAAGACGATGCCGTTCTGCTCGGTCACCTGCAGCGCGCGCGCCTTGATCTCGTCCTCGTTGACCAGCTTGCCGGCCTCCTCGTCGATGAGCTGCTTCATCGCCTCGCGGATCTTGAGCTTGCGCTTCTTGCGCCGGTCCTGGCCCATCTGGCTGAACACGCTGCGCAGCTGCTCCGCCATTTCCTCCATCCCGGCAGGCCCCATGATTTCCATCTGCGGGCGCGGCTCGACCAGGTCGATCTCGATCTCGTGGTCGTCCAGCAGCCCCTCGCGCAGCTTCTTGCGGAAGGACTGGCGCGCAACGCTGTCGGGCGCAGGCTGCGGCTCGCCGCCCATGCCGCGTGGCGCCGGCACCAGCACGTCGAGGATGCGCTCCTCGGCGGCGTCCTCGGCGCGCATGCGCTGCTTGCGCATCTCGGCCTCGCGCGTCTGCTTGACCGCGATCTCGACCAGGTCGCGGATGATGCTGTCCACGTCCTTGCCGACATAGCCGACCTCGGTGAACTTGGTGGCCTCGACCTTGATGAAGGGCGCATCGGCCAGACGCGCCAGCCGGCGCGCGATCTCGGTCTTGCCCACGCCGGTGGGGCCGATCATGAGGATGTTCTTGGGCGTGATCTCGGGCCGCAGCTTCTCGTCGACCTGCTGGCGGCGCCAGCGGTTGCGCAACGCAATGGCCACGGCGCGCTTGGCGCCGTCCTGGCCGATGATGAAACGGTCAAGCTCGGAGACGATCTCCTGGGGGGTCATCGATGACATGGGTTGATCACAACACCTCGACGGTGTGGTTCATGTTGGTGTAGATGCACAACTGGCCGGCGATCTTGAGCGATTCGCGGACCACGTCCTCTGCGCTGAGCTGGGTGTGGTCGATCAGTGCCTTGGCCGCCGACTGGGCATAGGCGCCGCCGGAGCCGATGGCCACGATTCCGTGCTCGGGTTCGAGCACGTCGCCATTGCCCGTGATGATCAGGCTGGCGCTGTGGTCAGCCACGGCCAGCATGGCCTCGAGGCGCCGCAACACGCGGTCCGTGCGCCAGTCCTTGGTCAGCTCGACCGCCGCGCGCGTCAGGTGCCCCTGGTGCTTTTCCAGCTTGGCTTCGAAACGCTCGAACAGGGTGAAGGCATCGGCCGTGGCGCCGGCGAAACCGGCCAGGACCTTGCCATGGTAGAGCTTGCGCACCTTGCGGGCCGTGCCCTTGACGACGATGTTGCCCAGGGTGACCTGGCCATCGCCGCCAATGGCGACCTGCACACCACCATCGGGCATCTGCCGGCGCACGCAGACGATGGTTGTTCCGTGAAAAGATTCCATAAGGGCTCGCAGATGGGGGCGGCCCGGGAAATCTCAAGCCGCCGCTGGTCAGTCGTTGCGCAGGACCACCTTCGCGTACTCGGTGATGCCGATGACGTGGAAGAAGGCCGACACCAGGCGGTGCACGTCAACGAACTGCACCGTGCGTCCCTGCGCATGATGGGCCGAGACCCAGTTCAGCAAGGTACCCGCCGCCGAGAAGTCCACGCGGATCAGGTTGCGGCAAGAGATGATCATCACGTCCGCTCCGGAGAGCTTGGCCTCCAGCTGGTCCAGCGTGGCCTGCGGATCGCCGCGGATCTCGCCCGACAGCTCCACCAAGCCCAGGTGGTTGAAGTCGGAGGCACCGGCCTCCGGCACGGAATCGCCCATGAAGCTGGAAGGCATGCGCTCGAGCACGGACTCGCCCAGCACCGAGGTGACGCCTTCGCTTTCGCCATCGGACACTGCCTCGTAGCGGCAGACGGGCTTCTCCCAGCCCGGCGGCGACAGCTCGTAAGTCACGCAGAAGTCCAGGGCCGTCAGCTCGAACTCGTCGGGCCGGTTCATCAGGCGCAGCACCGCCATGCGCAACTCCCACCAGAGCTGCTCGACATCGCGCCTGCCCGAGGGCGTCTTTTCCTTGAGCACATCCCGCAGATGGGCCGCGCCAATGAAGCGCAGGGCCACATCCTGGTCAGCCCAGACGCTGAACAGCCCCACCAGGGCCCGCGCCGCCTTGACATCGATGGACTCCAGCGGCGACCAGTCGAGCACCCAGGGCTGCGGCGCGCGCAGCAGGACGTTCTGCAGCGTCCCGACGGCGTAGGCGTCGAGCTCGGTGTCACAGACCCAGACCGCGCGCGTCGAGGCGGGCGTGGGCGGCAAGGGCTTGCCCACCAGCTTCTCCACCGCGGCAGGCATGTCCACCCACTGGGGCGCCGAACGGCCGAAGCGGTTCACGAAGTCGATCGCCAGGCTTTCGAACGGGGCCAGCTGGCCGGTGGCGCGGTACAGGTCGAACAGCGCCAGCCAGTCGTCGACGACATTCACCCGCGAACCGTTCTCGCCCACCGCTTCCTGCAGCCCCTGCTCGGCCCCGGCGTCGTCGCCATTGGCGAAACGGATCGCGGCCTCCTCGACCTCGGGGTCCTGCGCGACCTCCTGCACGTCGAGCGCATAAAAGTGCGAGGCCGAGAACGATTCCGCGGCACCAGCGCCCTTCGGCGCCACCAGGCCGGTGCGCAGGCCCTGCTGTGACGAGTTGCCGCCGCCAGAGGGCGATGGTGCCGGCGAAGCAGCGTCCGGCACCGCCTCCGGTCGCGACGGAGCGCTCTGGCGGGTGGTGAACGCGGGGGCCGGCGCCGTCACAGGCGGGGTGGCCGGCACCTGGACAGCATCCATGGGCATGGTCGGCAGGTCGGCGATGGCCGCTTGGTCCAGAAGCGACCCCTCGGTCTCGGTGTATTGCGCGTTGCGGCGGCGGGCATCCGCCTCGGAGGCGCCGGAATCGCGATCACGGGATGACAGCGAGGACGAGCGCGTGGTGCGGCCGGAAGACGAGTCCGAGCTCTTGGTCTTCCACCACTGCATCGACATCTGGGCCTCGATCTCGTCGATCTTCTTGAGCGTCATGGCCCGGTCGTCGGGCTTGGAAGGCATGGAGCTCTGGAAGAACGAGGGGCGCAGGCCCGGCGTGTCGGTGCCAAGCGCCTCGCGGCTGCGGATCTTGCGCAGCATGTCGAACTCGCGCTTGCGCACGAAGTCGTTGCGCCGCTTGCGCTCGATCATTTCCTTCAGAGCGGCCTTGCTGTACTCGCTCTCCCGGTCTGCCGAGCGGGTGTCGAGGTCGGCCCAGCTCGTGGTCGGATGACGCACGAATCTGGCCACCTTGGACAGGAACCCGCCGCTGGAATCGTCCTTGGCCATCCCGGGCCGCCTCAGTCGCCGAACAGTTTCTGCTTGAGCTCCCGCCGCTGCTGAGCTTCCAGCGAGAGACTGGCCGTGGGCCTGGCCATCAGGCGCCCGACGCCGATCGGCTCGCCGGTTTCCTCGCAATAGCCGTAGTCGCCGGAATCGATGCGGGCGATCGCCTGCTCGATCTTCTTGAGCAGCTTGCGCTCGCGGTCACGCGTGCGCAGCTCCAGCGCGTGCTCTTCCTCGATGGTGGCGCGGTCGGCCGGGTCGGGCACGACCACGGTGTCCTCGCGCAGGTGTTCGGTGGTTTCACCGGCGTTGGCCAGCATGTCGGCCTTGAGCTGCTCCAGCTTGCGCTTGAAGAACGCCAGCTGAACATCGTTCATGTACTCGCTGTCGGGCATGGCCAGAACATCCTGGTCCGTCAGTTGCTCGACCGGTAGGTTTTTCCAATTGTTTGCCCGCTTGGGGTCTTTCTGGACGGTCATGGTCACGGGAATACTCGCTGTTCGTTCGTTGATGGGTGTAAACGTGGCCTTGGCCGCATCAGGTGCCAGCGCGAAGCCTGCGGCTGGCGCCACGGGGGCCGGAACTGGCACGTCCTTGGGGTGCATTGTGACCTGTCCTGCCGCAGCCGGGGAAGTGGCCGGCCTGACGGGAGCCGCGGCCTTTGCCGTGGCGGCGGACCGGGTCATCTTCTTCGGTGCCGGCTTGGCAGCCACGGGAGCCGCGGCCACCTTTTGGGACACCGCTGCCTTCTTCACTGCCACGGCCTTTGCGGCCGGCGCGGCTTTCTTGGCCGGCACGGCCTTCACGTCGGTCTTGCCGGCTGGCGCCGCCTTTTTGGTGGGCGCGACCTTGGTTGCCGCAGCGGCAGGTTTCTTGGGAGAAGACTGTTTGGCCGCCGGCTTGGTGGTCACCGCCTTGGCCTTGACCACTGCCTTGACCGCCGGCTTGCTGGCAGCCGGCTTGGCAACCGACCGGGAAGACGCCTTCGCAGGCGCCGGTCGGACTTTGGCGGTCTTGCTGGCCGGAGCTTTCACAACGGGTCTCCTCTCAGATCCTGACTGTGCACGGACATCGGCGGGCTGGCACACGGGAGGCTCCCCACCTCCCTGCTCCCCTGCGGCGCCTCATGCGCCGGGAGCGGTTGCCAATAGGCATACGTTATACCCGGTTTGTCCGACGGCTCCCCGAACGCCAGAAGCAGGTCAGGGAGATGCTCGTCCCCGGGCCACGGGGTGCCCGGTTCGGGCCGCGATTGTATAGAGGTCGGCCCCCGAACACCTTGCAAGCCGGACGGGGGAAACCCGCAATCGTTGGAGAAGTGAGACAAACAGCACGCCCGCTCCGGCACGGGCGCGCCCGCCGCCGTCAGGCCAGCGACTGGTTGAGCCCCTGCTCCAGGATGTCGCGTGGCAGGTCGATGCCGATGAATACCATCTTGCTGACCCGGGGCTCGCCTTCGGCCCACAGCGGCCCCAGATCGCTGCCCATGAGCTGGTGCACGCCCTGGAAGATCACCTTGCGTTCCGTGCCCTTCATGTCCAGCACCCCCTTGTAGCGCAGCATGCGCGGGCCGTAGACCTGCACGATCGCGCCCAGGAAGTCCTCCAGCTTGGCCGGATCGAACGGACGATCGGCCCGGTACACGAAGCTCTTCACGTCGTCATCGTGATGGTGGTGATGACCGTGGCCGTGTTCGTGCTGGTGCGAGGGGTGGTTGCAGTGCTCGCCATGCTCGTGGTCGTGATCATGGTGGTGATGATCGTGGTCGTCGGCCTGGAGGAAATCCGGGTCGATGTCGAGCTTGGCGTTGAGGTTGAAGCCGCGCAGGTCCAGCACGTCCTTGACCGGCACCTCGCCGAAGTGGACCGTGCGGATGGGCGCGCGCGGGTTCATGTGCTTGAGCCGGTGCGTGAGCGCATCCAGCTCCTCGGCGCTGACCAGGTCGGCCTTGCTGATGAAGATCTGGTCGGCAAAGCCCACCTGGCGGCGCGCCTCCTGGCGGTCGTTGAGCTGCTGGGCAGCGTGCTTGGCATCCACCAGCGTGACGATGGCATCCAGCAGGTACTGCTCGGCGACCTCGTCGTCCATGAAGAAGGTCTGCGCGACCGGACCGGGGTCGGCCAGGCCGGTGGTCTCGATCACCACGCGCTCGAAATCCAGCTCGCCCTTGGCGCGCCGGCGCGCCAGGTCCGACAGCGTCACGCGCAGGTCGTCGCGGATGGTGCAACAGATGCAGCCATTGCTCATCTGGATGATGTTTTCGTTGGTGTCGGCAACGAGGATGTCGTTGTCGATGTTCTCCTCGCCGAATTCGTTCTCCACGACGGCGATCTTCTGGCCGTGTGCCTCGGTGAGCACGCGCTTGAGCAGCGTGGTCTTGCCCGAGCCGAGGAAGCCGGTGAGGATGGTGGCGGGAATCAGGGCCATGGCAGTCTTTCCAAACCTGAAAGCAAGAACCCCGCCCACCGCGGGCAGGGTTTACCCTCCACAGTGTAGCGGGGCTGTCAAGGCAGCGCCGGTGTCAGGGGCGCAGGTAGACGTAACCTTCGCGGGCCTGCAGGCGGGCCACTTCGGCGACGCCGGAGGGCACGACCTTGGCCTCCATGACCAGCTTGCTGGCATCGAGCTGGCGCGTGGTCAGCGTGTTGTTGCAGACGTAGAACTCCACGCCGCGGCCGGCCAGCTCGCCGATGCCGCCGGAAAAGGATTGACCGGCCTGGTTGGTGGCCCCCTCGATCAGGAAGTCGATGCCCGGGCCGTGCGTGACCACCACGATCTTCGCCTTGGGATCTGCATTGAGGTGGTTGCGTATGTTGTTGATCGAGCGCGTGGCCTGGGCCACGCCTTCGCTCATGTGGTAGACGACCTTGATGGCGTCGTCATCGGCGGCAAAGGCCTGCGGCAGGGCCAGGGCCGCGACGGCCGACAGCAGCAGCGCCTTGCAGGCAAGCAGGAAACGGGACATGGTGTGACTCCTCGGGTTGTGGTGATGGCAGCGCTCGTCGCTGAAGATCAGCCCTTGTCCGGCTTTTTGCCGGCGCGGGGGTGGGCGGCATCGTACACGCGAGCCAGATGCTGGTAGTCCAGACGGGTATAGACCTGCGTGGTGCCGATGCTGGCATGTCCCAGCAGCTCCTGCACCGCCCGCAGGTCGCCGCTGGATTGCAGCACATGGCTGGCATAGGAATGGCGCAGCATGTGCGGATGCACGGGCGAGGCCAGCCCGGCCTGTGCCGAGCGGCGGCGCAGACGCCCGCGGATGTGCTGCGGCGTCAGGCGTCCGCCGCGCGGGTTGATGAAGAGCGCGGCCGCCTCGCCGGCCCACGCCGCCCGAGCGGTCAGCCAGGCACGCAAGGCCGCCTGCGCCTGCGCGCCCAGGGGCACGCTGCGCCGCTTGCCGCCCTTGCCCAGCACATGAACCACGCCATCGTCGAGGTCCGGCCAGCCGCGGGCCTGGGCACCGGCTGCCACATCCAGGCCCACCAGCTCGCCAATGCGCAGGCCGCAGCCGTAGAGCAGCTCGACGATGCAGGCATCACGCGCCTCGCGCACCGGATCGTCGTCCTCGCCGACGTGAGACGCCAGCTGCACCGCGTCGTCCACGCCTAGGGCCTTGGGCAGCGGCCGCCCGACCTTGGGCGCGCGCACGTCGGCCACCGGATTGACCTTGACCAGTCCCTCCCGGCCCAGCCAGGTGTAGAAGCCTCGCCAGCCCGAAAGGACCAGGGCGATCCCCTTGGGCGAGCGTCCCGCCGCGTGCATGCCGGCCACACCCTGGCGGATATGGTGGCTCCCGATCTCCTGCAGGCCAACCCCGTGACGCTGCGCCAGGGCCGTCAGGCCTTGCAGCGCGGCTTCGTACAGGGCCAGGCTGCGCTCGGCCAGCCGTTTCTGCACCCGGGCGTGCTCCAGATAGTCACGCACCAGGCGGGCATCGTCGGCGGGCGCGGACATCGGCCCTCCCGGCTTCAGGCTGGCAGCAGGCGCGACAGCGCCGCGCCGGTCAGCTCGCCGATGCGCTCCAGGAACTCGGTGCCCATGTCGGCCACGAAACGGCCGGGATCGTCGGACGCCAGCACCAGCAGGCCGAAGACCTCGTCACCCGAGAGCTTGCGCAGCGGGATCAGGGCCAGCGACGCGGCCGCCTGCGGCTGCACCAGCCACTGGGCCGCCTCCAGGCCCGGGTTGCCACCGCAGTAGGGCTTGGCCAGCGAACCGGCGAAGGTCTTCGCGTCGTCCGAGACGCCGCTCGCGAAGGGCTGCTCCGCGTACTCGGGGGAAACATCCCACAGGCGGATCGCCACCTGCGGCACCTGGAACTCCGAGGAGATCTCGCGCACGACCACCTCGGGCAGCTCGCCGGTGTCTCGCGTGAGCAGCAGCTGCAGCGTCCAGCGCTGCAGGCGGCTGGCAGTCACCGAGTTCTCGCCACCGTGGCGGATCATCTCGGCCGCACGCAGCTCGAGGTTGCGGATCTTCTCGCGCAACATCTCGACCTGGCGTTCCTGCAGGCTCACCGCGCGGTTGCCATGCGGGCTGGTCAGCTGCACGGCCGCCAGCAGGTCGGCATGACGCTCGAAGAAGTCGGGCGTGTTGGCCAGGTAGTTGGCGATGTCGTCTTCGGTAATCGGCGGAATGCTGGACAGGGACATATCGTTGTGGCGGTAAGTGCTCGTTCGGAGCCGTGAAAAGATGGACGGGTCAGGGCAGGTCCGGGACGTCGATCTCGCCCTCGAAGACAGTGGTGGCGGGCCCTGTCATCATGACAGAGGCCTCGGGGTTGCCGGCCCACTCGATGGTCAGCAGACCGCCACGGGTCTGCACATCCACACGTGTGTCGAACAGGCCTTGGCGGATACCCGCCACCACGGCGGCACAGGCGCCCGTGCCGCAGGCCAGCGTCTCGCCGGCACCTCGCTCGTAGACGCGCAGCCGCGCTTGGTCACGCCCGAGCACCTGCAGGAAGCCGGCGTTGACGCGCCTGGGGAAGCAGGCATGGCTTTCGATCTGAGGCCCCCACCCGGCCACCGGCGCCGTCTCGACGTCAGGCACGACCAGCACAGCGTGCGGATTGCCCATGGACAGCACAGCGACAGGAGCCACCTGACCGTCTGCCAGCGGCAGCGGCCAGTTCTCGAAGTCGCCCGAGGGCCGAGGCTGCAGATCGCCCGGCTCGAAGGGCACACGCTCCAGATCGAACACCGGGGCCCCCATGTCCACCGTCACGCGCCCGTCGGCGCCCAGGGTCAGGACGATCACGCCGTGGCGAACCTTGACGCGCACGGTGTCCCGGTCGGTCAGCCCCTTCTCGCGCACGTAGCGCACAAAGCAGCGGGCACCGTTGCCGCAATGCTCGACCTCGCCGCCGTCGGCGTTGTGGATGACGTACTCGAAGTCGATGCCGTGCGCCGGCGACGGGCGCACGATCAGGATCTGGTCGGCGCCGACCCCGAAGTGCCGGTCGGCCAGGAAACGGTACTGCGCCGCGCTCAGGCCCAGGCGCCCGCGCGTCTCGTCCAGCACGACGAAGTCGTTGCCGGCGCCCTGCATTTTGGTGAATCGCACTCGCATGGCGGAATTATCCGCCCACAGGCACAATCGCCACATGGTCCGTCCCAACCAACTGCTGTACCCCCAACGCCCTCCCGCCAGTGTGCGCCCCGCCGCCACCGTGCTGCTGCTGCGCGACAGCACAGATCCGGCGCGCCCCGGCATCGAGGTGCTGATGACCCGACGCTCGATGACCGCGAGTTTCGCGCCCGGCGCCTACGTGTTCCCGGGCGGCGGCATCGACGCCGCCGACACCCTGGCCCACGCGCTGGCACGGCGCCGGCCCACGCAGTCGGACCTGCGCCTGACGCAAGCCATTGCCGCCATCCGCGAGAGCTTCGAAGAACTGGGCATCCTGCTGGCGCGGCACGCCGACGGCCGCTTCGCGGATGCGGCCGACATCGCCGCACTGGACCGCAAGGCCCCGCTGGCGCCGCAGTGCCAGGCCCGCGGCCTGTGCCTGGCGGCCGACGAGGTGTTCGTGCTGGCGCACTGGATCACCGACCGCGACCTGCCGCGCCGCTTCGACGTGCCCTTCCTCGTCGCCCGCATGCCCGAAGGACAGGAGCCGGTGGCCGACGAGGCCGAGCAGTTCGAGCCCGTGTGGGTGCGTCCCGCCGACGCGCTGGAGCGCCACAAGGCCGGCACCTTCTTCATCATCTTTCCGACCATCCGCACGCTCGAACGCCTGCAGGCCTTTCCCTCGGTCGAGGCCGTGCTCGCTGCCTGCGCGAAAAACGATGAGCCGCTGTGGATCAGCAGCCCGCGCGCCGGTTTCCTCAACGGCCACGAATCGCGCCACATGGAACACGAACCGCCGTTCGGCGAGCTGGCCCTGGTCAGCCCCGACGGCCAGATCGTGCACGAGCTGGCCTGGCAACACGAACGCCCTGTGCCTCTGCTCAGGAACGTGCAGCGCCTGACCGCGCCCAACCCCGGCTACATGACCGGCCCCGGCACCAACAGCTACCTCGTGGGTGACCCGGCCACCGGCTACATCGCCATCGACCCGGGACCGGACGACGAAGCGCACATCGAACGCCTGTGGCGTGCCGCCGGCGGCGACATCCGCCACATCGTCTGCACCCACTCGCACCCCGACCACTCGCCCGGGGCGCCCCGACTGCAGGCACTGTGCGAGCAGGCCGGCAAGGGCCGTCCGCCCATCCTGGGCCTGGCCAGCGCCGACACTGCCCGCGCGCACAGCCAGTTCTCGCCCGAACGCCCGCTGGCCGACGGCGAGCGTCTGGCACTGCGCGCCCCCGACGGCACCACGCACACGCTGCAGGCCGTGCATACCCCCGGTCACGCGGCCAACCACATCTGCCTGCTGCTTGAAGAGGACGGCCTGCTGTTCTCTGGCGACCACATCCTCAACGGGAGCACCACGGTGATCGACCCGCCCGACGGCCACATGGGCGACTACCTGGATTCGCTGGACAAGCTCGACCGGTTGTGCGGGCAGTACGGTGTCGAGTTCATCCTGCCCGCCCACGGCCACGTGCTGGGCGACCTGCGCCGCGGCCCCAACACCCCCAGCGCGCCGGAGCTGGGTGGCGCGCGCGCGGCCATTGCCCACCTGAAGGCGCACCGCCTGGCACGCGAGGCCAAGGTGGCCCGCGCCATGCAGGTGGTACCGGAAGGGACGCTGGATGACTGGGTGAAGATCGCCTATGACGACGTGCCCGAGCGGCTGTGGCCGGTGGCCAAGCGCTCCATGCTCGCGCACGTCGAGCGCATCCAGAGCCTGGGCGGCTTCAATGCCTGAGCCTGGCCGGATGTCGCCGGAATAAGTGTGAAGCCCGCCGATACGCCGGATTCTGTGCATTCCGGTTGCCCGGAACGTGACCGCCATTCCTCTGGGCCGGGGGTCGCCCACCCGGCTCGATGCTGCCTACCCGCCAGCTCCGCGGAGCCACATCATCGCTGGCCTATTTGGCATTGCTGCGCGTAGAGATTGCCCGTTTCACCCCGGCTGGTCTGCCTTGCGGCACTCCCACCGGACTCGTCTCTGTTGCTCTGATCCTCACCTTAGGGCCTTGCGGCTGGTCGGTGGAGAGGTGTTACCTCCTACGCTGCCCTATGCAGTCCGGACGTTCCTCCAGCACACCCTTTCGGGTCTCGTGCCAGCGGCGGCCTAGCGGGCTTCACGCCACCGATTATCCCACCCTTCGCTCAGACGAGCCGCTCGATCTTGCGATGGCGCCAGACCACCCGGAAATACGTGGTCTGCAGCGCCAGCATCGCCAGGTAGGCGACAGGAAACGCGATCCAGATGCCTTCCAGGCCCATGCTGCAGTTGAGCACCCAGGCCACCCCCATCTGCACCACCAGGATGCAGAAGATGGTGATGCCGGTGGGCACCAGCACGTCGCCGCTGGCGCGCATGATGCCGCCCAACACCGCCTGGAAGCCGAACACCAGCAGGCTCCAGAGCATGATGTGCAGCAGGTGCTCGCCCTGCACGCGCACGGCCTCGTCGGTGAGGAACAGGCCCAGCAGCGCGTGCGACAGCGCATAGCCCAGCAGCACGAAACCGCCGGTGATGGCCACGTTCAGCCACAGGCCCGTGCGCAGGATGGCGCCCAGGCGCTCCGTGGCGCCCGCGCCGATGGCCTGCGCCGCCAGGATGGAGGCCGTGATCGCGATCGACAGCGCCGGGAACTGCACGTAGTTGACGACCTGCGTCACGGCGCCGTAGGCCGCCGTGGCCTGCGAGCCGTGCTGGTTCACCAGCGCCAGGATGACCAGTTCGGACACCGAGATGATCACCATCTGCACACTGGTGGGCAGGCCGATGCGCAGCACCTTGCCCAGGATCGCGCGGTCGAGCCGGAAGGCCGCCAGGAATGCGCGGTCGGGCGCCATCACATGACCCAGGCGTCGCAGCCGCACCGCCAGGAATGCCATCGCCGCCAGCGTGGCCAGCAGGCTCGCCACCGCCGCGCTCAGGATGCCCAACCGCGGCAGCCCCAGCCAGCCCTGGATGAGGGCCGGCGTCAGCACCAGTCCGACGGCGGTGGAGATCATCAGCGCCAGCAGCGGTGACACCGTGTCGCTGACGCCACGCAGCAGCTGGGTGAACAGGATGAAGACCAGCAGGAAGGGCATGGTCAGCATCATCACGCGTGCATAGCGCAGCGCGTCCTCCAGCACGTCGGCGGGCGTGCCCAGCGCCATCATGGCCTCGCGGGCGAACAGCGCCCCCAGCACCGCCGCCGCCAGACCGATCAGGGCGCCCAGCGCCAGCGCCGCCCCAGTGATGGCACGCACCTTGGCCGGGTCGCGCGCGCCCCAGGCCTGCCCCACCAGCACAGAGGAGCCTGCCCCCAGGCCGATGACCAGCGAGACGAAGAAGAAGACGATCGGGAACATGCCGGCCACCGAGGCCAGGGCATGCGTGCCCAGCATCTGGCCGATGAAGATGCCGTTGAGGGTGCCGGACAGCCCCTGCAGGATGTTCGACAGGATCATCGGCCCGAGGAACATCATGTACACACGCCACAGCGGCGCGGGCTTGTCGGGAAGGTGCTTTGTGGTCATATGGTCAGGACAAGGTGATCCACCCACAGCGGCCGGCGCCGTCCCGCGCCGGCAGGGCCTCGTCCGACCCTGGCAGGACGCGGATTTTACGGGCAAGGTCCGGCGGACGAAGCCCGTGAACGGGGACAATAGGGGCTTGACCGACCTGCTTGATCAACACAAGCCACACGAACATGATCCGGATCGCCGAACTCAAGCTGCCCCTGGCCGAGGTGCCCCATGAACAGCGCCGTGCCGCCGACGCCCCCCAGGAAACCGACGAAGACCGCGCGCCGCCGCCCCACCCCGTCGAAGCCCTGACACGGCTGGCGGCCCAGGCCCTGGGCGTGCCGCCCGGCGATATCGTGCGGCTGGACGTCTTCAAGCGCAGCTTCGACGCACGCAAGGCCGACCTGATGGCGGTCTACATCGTCGACGTGGCACTGGCCAGCTCCGAGCAGGAAGCGCAGCTGCTGGCGCGCATCGGCGCCCACCCCCACATCCAGCCCACACCCGACATGGCCTGGCGCGCGCCCGGCCATGCGCCGGACGGCTGGCCCGCCAGCGAGGAAGACCGCCCGGTGGTCGTCGGCCTGGGCCCGTGCGGACTGCTGGCGGCGCTGACGCTGGCGGAAATGGGCCTGCGCCCCATCGTGCTCGAGCGCGGCAAGCCGGTGCGTGAACGCACCAAGGACACCTGGGGCCTGTGGCGCCAGCGCCGCCTCAACCCGCAGAGCAACGTGCAGTACGGCGAGGGCGGCGCCGGCCTGTTTTCAGACGGCAAACTCTACAGCCAGATCAAGGATCCGCGATTCCTTGGCCGCCGCGTGATGCAGGCCTTCGTCGAGGCGGGCGCGCCGCCCGAAATCCTGTACACCGCGCACCCGCACATCGGCACCTTCAAGCTGGTCAAGGTGGTCGAGGCACTGCGCCGCAAGATCATCGCGCTGGGCGGCGATATCCGCTTCCAGCACCAGGTGCGCGGCGTGCGTCTGGCCACCGGCACCGACGGCCGCCAGCATCTGGCCGCGCTGACCGTGGAGCGACTGGACACGGGCGAACAACGGGAGATGCCGGTGCGCCGTGCCATCTTCGCGCTCGGCCACAGCTCGCGCGACACCTTCACGATGCTGCATGACACGGGCGTGTTCCTCGAACCCAAGCCGTTTTCGATCGGCGTGCGCATCGAGCACCCGCAAAGCGTGATCGACCGCGCCCGCTGGGGCCGCCACGCCGGCCACCCCCTGCTGGGCGCCGCCGACTACAAACTCGTGCACCACGCCAGCAACGGCCGCACGTTCTACAGTTTCTGCATGTGCCCGGGCGGCACGGTGGTCGCGGCCACCAGCGAACCCGGCCGCGTCGTCACCAACGGCATGAGCCAGTACTCGCGCGCCGAGCGCAACGCCAACGCCGGCATGGTGGTGGGCATCGACCCGGCGGACTTCCCCACACGCTTTCCGCAGGACAGGCCACTGTGG
>JAEZLX010000216.1 GCA_023415035.1 Pseudomonadota bacterium
GGAAGACCTCAACCCGATGCGCCTGAAGGCCATCGAGCACTTCTTCGAGCACTACAAGGACCTGGATCCCGGCAAGTGGGTCAAGGTGCTGGGCTGGGGCGACAAGGCCGAGGCCCACAAGGAAATCGTGGACGGCATCGCAGCCTACGAAAAGACACCGGCGTAAGCCGCGGCTTGATGACGCCAGCCGCGGTCAGCGCGGACTGGCGACAAGGGGCGCCACGCCGCGCATGCCGATGCGCGGGGGCGCCTTTCTGTTTTTACTCCTCGATTTCGCCGCGGTATTCGATCTTCCCGCGCACGCGTGCCCGCGGGTGCATGTCGATCAGTTCGTCGTAGCTGGCATCGCCCAGCAGCGTGGCCGTTCCCGTGATCTCGAGTGCCTTGCGGGCGATCACGGTGCCCACGACCTTGCCTTCGATGAACACATAGTCTGCTTCGAGCCGGGTGTTCTCGACCACGCCCGTCGGGCCCACGTGCAGCGTGCCGCCGGTCTCGAACGTGATGTTGCCCTTGAGGTGACCGTCCACCTTGATGCCCTGGTCGCGGGTGGTGTGGAAATTTCCGTCGAACTCCGCGCCCTCGGCGATCAGGCTGTTGATGTCGCCCAGGCGCTCGGCCGGTACCAGGCGGGTGGATGCGGGATTGTCGTTGTTCATGATGTCAAGGCTCCTGGCGATGCGGTGACTTGTTGGAGTGAGTGTTGGAAGGGGTCTGCGGGACTTCAATGGCCCTAGCGCGATGTGGCAGCGGTTGGCGCCGGTTCTGGCGCAGCGGCACTGGCGCGCCACAGATGACTGCCCGCTGCCACCAGCGCGCAGGCGGCCAGCAGGTAGGGCAGGCTGCGCCACAGGTACCAGAGGAACCAGCGCCAGGCAAGGCGCCGGCGCGACACGACGCGGTCGCGCCGCCAGCTGGCGGCCAGGGCTGCCTGCCGCACCGACTCGGTGTCCGGCAGGGGATTGCCATCACGCTTGGACTTGCCCTGCATGAAACGGTGGGTATCCGTGGCAGGGGATCAGCCATTGCGCCGGGCCGAAGGCACGCGCTCCAGCGTGGCATTGAGGTCGGCGCCATTGACCTGGATGCGACCGTAGCGCACCAGTCCATGCACACTGGCTGAGTCGTGCAGCGACACCTCGCCCTCGCCGGAGTCGAGCAGGCCGTCGGTGTGGCCCATCACGGAAATCTTGTGCGCGACGATGTCGCCCTTGACGCGTCCGGTCTCGGTCACGACCACCGACACCTGCACACCCGGCGCCTGGGTCAGGTTGCCGTCCACCTGGCCGGCCACGCTGCAGGGACCGCGCAGCACGGCGTTGCCGATGAAGTGCAGACCTTCGGCCAGCAGGCTGCGCGCCTGATTGGCATCGGTGGCGTCCACCACCGGCACCGCCGCCGTGCCACTACCCAGCGTGGGCAGTGATTGCGACAGCGTCGGCGGCATGGCGCGGCCGACATCGACCTCGATCGATTGCGGCAGGCTCTCGTTCGGCGTTTCGTCGCTGGTGGCGGCATTGTCGGTGTTCACGGGGACGTCGTTCGTGTCGGACATGGCGTTCCTTGTCGAAGTGGGGCGGTCGGGGCTGATGTAGCGACGGGCTTTCATGGGCGTGGTCCGGTG
Source organism: Pseudomonadota bacterium (assembly GCA_023415035.1). Taxonomy (GTDB): domain Bacteria; phylum Pseudomonadota; class Gammaproteobacteria; order Burkholderiales; family Burkholderiaceae_C; genus Hydrogenophaga. The sequence continues at coordinate 1,625 of JAEZLX010000216.1, forward strand.
GGTCCGGCAGCGGGCGGTGCCTGAACGGTGCGCAACACCGGTAGGGTACCGTCAATTTTGAGCGTGCGGAACGGCCCCCGGAGGTCACCGCCCTCATAGAGCTGGAGACGGCGCGCGAGCACGGTGCCGGTGGACACGCCGCTGTGCGCCACGTAGACGGTGCCGCGGCATTCGAGCTCCGTCTCCTGCGGGTTGCCGTTGACCGAGCCCAGCTGCCCGAACAGGTAGCAATCACCGCCCACCAGGATCTTGCCCCTGGCGGTGCCGCCGCGCCAGATGATCAGGCGCCCGTCGATGCGGATCTGGCCGCCGATCTCGCCCTGCACGAGCAGGCCGCCCTGAAAGTCAAGCTGGCCGTCCAGCCGGCTGCCAGCGGCCACCCGGTTGACCACCTGCATCGCGATCGGGTCGATCGTCAGTGTGTCCTGCTGCGGTTTCAGCTCCATGGGGCGTATGTCGTCAATGTCAGTATCAGGGCGCCGAGCAGGGCCAGGATGCCCGCCAGGGCGATGGCCAGCGCATGGCGCTCCAGCCAGCGGCGAAAGGGGCCGGGGCGCCGCCTGGGCATGCCGGGCGCATCCTGGGTGTGGTCGAGCACCAGCCAGTCGCGCCAGGCCTGCGCCAGTCGCTCGACCGGTCCGCTGAGGGAGACCTCCAGGCCGCCGACACGGCTGACGGGCTTGCGCTGGCGACGGCCCAGCACGACCGTCACGGGCGGTCCCACGATCGTGCGGGTGAAAAAGGCGTCGTTGTCGTTCATGGACGGATGGTGGCAGGGCATTGCAGGCCAAGGAAAGTCATGCCGAGGGCGCGTCTCATGATGCCGGATCGGCGGGGGCTCCCTTGGGCGTATTGTGCACGTCCGACTTCAGGGGCGAGCGTGCCGCCAGGTGTTGCATGTAAGCCTGCATGTGGTCGGTTTCCCGGGCCAGATAGCGCTCAACGGCATCTGCGAAGGCCGGGTGCGCCAGCCAGTGGGCGCTGGTGGTGGCCGAGGGCAGCAGTGCCCGGGCCATCTTGTGCTCGCCTTGCGCCCCTCCCTCGAACCGTTGCCAGCCGTTGGCAATGCACCACACCAGGGGCTGGTAGTAACAGGTTTCGAAGTGAAGGCAGTCCACCCGCTCCAGAGCGCCCCAGTAGCGGCCGTAGGCCACCCGGTGCGCCTCGTCGATACCGATCAGGCTGCTGGCGATCGGCTGGCCACAGCGCTCGGCGATGAACATCAGCCAGTGATGCGGCATGTCGGCCGCCATGCGGGCGAAGAAGTCGCGGCTCAGGTAGGGCGCGTTGCCATGCTCCAGGTAGGTGCGCTCGTAACAGCGGTAAAAAAAATCCCAGTCGGCTTCGGTGATGGCCGTGCCCTGCGCATGGCGAAAGGTGACGCCGGCTTCTGCCACCTTTCGGCGTTCCTGCCGGATCTTTTTGCGTTTCTCCTGTTGCAGGCTGGCCAGAAAGGCATCGAAATCGGCCCAGCCGTCGTTGCGCCAGTGGAACTGCACGTTGTGGCGCCGCATCATGCCGGCCTGTTCGCAGGCCTGCGCGTCCTGTGATTGCAGGAACAGCAGGTGCATCGACGACAGCCGCCAGTCCTTCGCCAGCGCGATGAGGGTACGCGCGAGCGCCACTCTGGCGGTGGCATCCCTGGCCAGCAGGCGGGCGCCCGGCACGGGCGTGAAGGGCACCGCGACCAGGCCTTTCGGGTAGTAGGGCAGGCCATGCTGATCGTAGGCATTGGCCCAGGCCCAGTCGAAGACGTATTCCCCCCAGGAGTGGGCCTTGAGATACAGCGGGCAGGCGGCCACCAGTCTGTCGCCCTGCCACAACGTCACGAAGCGTGGCGCCCAGCCGTTGTCGGGCGTGGCGCTGCCACTGTCGTGCAGGGCGCGCAGATAGGCCAGTTGCATGAACGGGCTGGGATCAGGCTCCAGCGCCAGCAGGGTATTCCAGGCTTGCTGGTCGACTTCCCACGGGTCGGCGTGGACGCGCAATTCCGGTTCGGGGGCAGCGTTCTTCGATGCGCTCATGGGCTCCGAGCCTACAGCGGAAACAGCCAGGGCAACACGGCCACGCACACGATCAGAACGATGAGCGTGAACGGCACGCCGATGCGCACGAAGTCCATGAAGCGGTAGCTGCCTGGACCGACGACCAGCGTGTTGACCGGTGACGACACCGGGGTCATGAAGGCGGCGGAGGCCGCCAGCGTGACGGTCATGGCAAACGGGTAGGGCGAAACTCCGAGCTGGGCGGCCAGCCCCAGGCCGATGGGGGCCATCAGCACGGCGGTTGCGGTGTTGGACATGAACAGGCCCACGACGGCTGTCAGCACGAACAGCGCCGCCATCACCACGCGTGGCGAGGCATCACCCGTGATGCCGAGCAGGCCGGTGACCAGCGTGTCGATGCCGCCGGTTTTCTGCAGTGCCACTGCGAAGGGCAGCATGCCGACGATCAGGACAAGGCTCTGCCAGTGCATGCTGCGGTAGGCACCCTCGGCGTCCACGCAGCCGAAGGCGCCCATGAGCAGGCAGCCGATCAGTGCCGCCACCACGTTGGGCACCACGCCGGAGATCATCAGGCACACCGTGATGGCCAGCGCCAGCAGGGCCAGCGGCGCGCGGCTGGCGGCAGGCGCCGCCTCGTCCAGTTCGGCTGGCAGCGTCAGGACCAGAAAGTCGCTGGCTTGCGTATGCAGCTGCCGGATCGACTTCCAGGTGCCGGCGATGAGCAAGGTGTCACCCAGGCGCAGCTTTTCGCCCAGCAAGTTGTCCCGCAGCGACTCTCCCGCACGGCACAGGCCGATGACATTGAGCCCGCGCCGTGATCGCATGCGCAGCTCCACGATGTTCTTGCCGATGAGGGCGGATTCGGGGGGTACCAACACCTCGGCCAACCCGATCTCGCGGGAGAGGCCCGTGAGGTAGTCGCTGCGCATCCACAGGTCTTTCAGACGCATGTCGTCGACGAAGCGCGCCAGCTCCTGCGGCCCGCAGCTGAAATCCACCAGCAGCACGTCGTTCGCGCGGATGTCGCGCTGGGCAGAGGTGGTGAGCAGCACACGGCCGAGCTGTCGCTCGCGCTCGATGGCAATCACGTTGGCGCCGTAGCGCGATCGCAGCTCCATCTCGCCGAGCGTGTGGCCGATCAGCGGCGATCCTGCCATCACCTTCAGGCGCCGGGCATGATCCTGCAGCCCGTAGTCGCTCACCAGATCGCGCAGCCGGCGTCGGCGGCGGGCCACCGGTGCTTGGGTCACGCCGCTGTCCAGCCAGCGGCGGGCCAGCAGCATGTAGCCCGTGCCCAAGGCCAGGATCAGCAGCCCAGCCGGCGTGAAGTCGAAAAAACCGAAGCCCGCGAAGCCGGCGCGCGTGAGCTCGCCGTTGACCACGAGATTGGGCGGCGTGCCCACCAGCGTCAGCATGCCGCTCATCAGGCTGGCGAAGGCCAGCGGCATCATCAGCCGCCCCGGCGGGGCGCCGATGCGTGCGGCCACGCCGAGCACGACCGGGATGAACACGGCCACCACGGCGGTCGAGCTCATCACCGAACCCAGCAAGGCCACCGACACCATCAGGAGCACCAGCAGCCGCGTCTCGCTCTCTCCGGCGCTGCGGACCAGCCATTCCCCCATCCGGAAGGCCACCCCGGTGCGCACCAGCCCCTCGCCGATCACGAAGAAGGCGGCGATCAGGATCACACTGGGCTCGCTGAACCCGGCCAGCGCTTCCGGAACGCTCAGCACGCCGGTGGATACCAGCGTGACCATGGCCGCCAGCGCCACGACGTCCATGCGCGGACGGTTCGCGACAAAGCAGGCCACGCAGATGGCCAGAAGGGCGAAAACCAGGGTGGCGTCGGCGCTCATGGGAAGTGGTGGGGGGCTCTTCGTCTGTTGGACGGTCTCAGGCGTCCATGGTCATGTGCGGGCAATCTTAGGGCACGTGCCGCACTCATCGATAATCGGCGGCAGGCATTCCACGCGACATTTCGCCGTTCCCTTTCCGTCCACCTTCACCATGTCCCTTGTCGTCCGCACCGCCCAGTTCAATTTCGTCGTGGGTGACCTGCAGGGCAATGCCCGCCGCATTGTCCAGGCTGCCCGTGATGCGCACCGGGCCGGTGTGTCCCTGCTGCTCACGCCCGAGCTGGCCCTGTGCGGCTACGCCGCCGAAGACCTGTTCCTGCGCCCGGCCTTCATCGATGCCTGCGATGAGGCGTTGCAGACCGTGGCTGCCGAAACGGCCGATTTGGATGGTCTGCACATCGTCGTTGGTCATCCGGCGCGCGTGTCGGCGGGCAAGCGCGAGCGCAGCGTGTCGGTCGCCGGACTGCACAACGCTGCGACCGTGCTCTGCGAGGGCAAGGTGGTCGCCCGATACGCCAAGCGCGAGCTGCCCAACTACCAGGTGTTTGACGAACGGCGCTACTTCGTGCCCGGCAGCGAGCCCTGCGTGTTCGACGTCCGCAACCGAGAGGGCGAAGCCACGCGCGTGGGTCTGCTCATCTGCGAGGATGCCTGGTTCGAAGCTCCTGCTGCGGAAGCCAAGGCGGCGGGTGCCGAGATGCTGGCCGTCATCAATGCCTCACCCTTCCATGCCGGCAAGGGCGGCGAGCGCGAAGCCACCATGCGCGAGCGCGCGCAGGCCGCCGGCCTGCCGCTCGTGTACGCCCACCTTGTAGGCGGGCAGGACGAGATCGTGTGCGAGGGCCGCAGCTTTGCGCTCGCGGCCGACGGAAGCCTCGCGGGGCGTGCCATCAGTTTCGAGGAGGCGCAGTTTGACGTGCGCTTCACGCGCGAGGGTGCGGGCTGGTCCCTGCAGGCCGACATCGACCGCCCGCACAGCCCCGAGGCCGACCTCTGGCATGCCCTGGTGCTGGGCGTGCGCGACTACATCGGCAAGAACGGCTTTCCCGGTGCCATCCTCGGCCTTTCAGGCGGCATCGATTCGGCCCTGGTGCTGGCCATCGCCGTCGACGCGCTGGGCAAGGACAGGGTGCGCGCGGTCATGATGCCATCGCCGTACACGGCCGACATTTCCTGGATCGACGCTCGCGACATGGCCGCACGCCTGGGCGTGCGTTACGACGAAATCGCCATCGCGCCCCAGTTCGAGGCCTTCAAGGCATCGCTGGCACCGCTGTTCGAGGGTCGTCCCGAGGATGCGACCGAGGAAAACCTGCAGGCACGCATACGCGGCACCCTGCTCATGGCACTGAGCAACAAGTTCGGCAGCATCGTGCTGACGACCGGCAACAAAAGCGAGATGGCCACTGGCTACTGCACGCTATATGGCGACATGGCCGGCGGCTTTGCCGTCATCAAGGACGTGGCCAAGACCACGGTGTTCAGGCTTGCGCGCTGGCGCAACGCCCACGACCCCTACGGCACCGGTGTCGACCCGATCCCCGAGCACATCATTACGCGCCCGCCGAGCGCCGAGCTGCGTCCCGACCAGGTGGACCAGGACAGCCTGCCGCCCTATGAGGTGCTGGATGCCATCATCGAGCGCTACATGGAGAACGACCAGAGCCCGGCCAGCATCGTGGCCGACGGATTCGAGCAGGCCGACGTGGACAAGGTGGTACGCCTGATTCGCATCAACGAATACAAGCGCCGTCAGGCTCCGATCGGCATTCGCGTCACGCATCGCGGATTCGGCAAGGACTGGCGCTATCCGATCACGAGCAAATACCGGGCGTGAAGCCGGTCGGCCGGACCATCGGAGAAAGTCACCTGAGTTGACTCGGGCAGCGCGGCCCGTGCCTGTGGACGTGCGGCCCGCATGGTAAATTCACCCGGGTAGTCATCTCTGTTTTCCCCGATCCGGAGCCATCCTCATGAAACAAATCACCGCCGTCATCAAGCCGTTCAAGCTGGAGGAGGTGCGTGAAGCGCTGGCCGAACAGGGTGTGACCGGGCTGACGGTGACCGAGGTCAAGGGCTTCGGCCGCCAGAAGGGGCACACCGAGTTGTACCGCGGCGCCGAGTACGTCGTCGACTTCCTGCCCAAGATCAAGATCGAAGTGGTCGTCAAGACCGAAAGCGTCGATCGCTGTGTCGACGCCATCATCCGCGCCGCCCACACGGGCAAGATCGGCGACGGCAAGATCTTCGTCACGCCGGTCGAGCGCGTCGTGCGCATTCGCACCGGCGAGCTGGACGACAACGCGATCTGAAGAACGCCCCCTGCGCCAGCGGTGCAGGGGAAGTCCTCAGACGCTTTCCAGCCGGTCGGCAGGCGTCACGCCGCCTTCCTGGACCAGAAGGGGAAGCAGGCGCTGCCACTCGCGGTCGACGCGGATCAGCTCCATCTGCCAGGGGCCCATGTACTGTTCCTCCACGGCGGTGGACAGGAATTCCAGCATCTTGTCGTAGTAGCCGTTGGTGTTGAGCAGCCCGATCGGCTTGTCGTGGTAGCCCAGCTGGCGCCACGTCCAGACCTCGTAGAACTCCTCGAACGTGCCGATGCCGCCGGGCAGGGCCAGGAAGGCATCGGCATGCTCGGCCATCAGGCGCTTGCGCTCGTGCATGGTCTGCACCACGTGCAGCTCGGTGCAGTCGTGGTTGGCCATCTCGCGGTCCACCAGGGCCTGCGGGATGATGCCCACCACCGTGCCGCCGGCAGCGAGGGTGGCCTGGGCGACGATGCCCATCAGGCCGTTGCGCCCGCCACCGTAGACCAGCCGGGCGCCCCGGCGGGCGCGCCCCAGGGCCGGGTGATGGGGGGGGGGGG
>JAEZLX010000224.1 GCA_023415035.1 Pseudomonadota bacterium
CACCTGCTGTGCCGTCGAGCGCGTGCCTTCGCCGGTCTGCTCGGTCACGGCAAAAATGTGCTGGATGTTGCCGGCCACCTCGTTGGCGGACTCGGCTTCGCGCGACGCGGCGTTGGAGATCTGCTCGATCAGCTCGGCCAGGCGGCGCGACACGCGGTCGATCTCGGACAGCGCCGTGCCCGCGTTGTCGGACAGCTTGGCTCCCTCCACCACACCCTGCGTGGAGCGCTCCATGGCGGCCACCGCATCCTGGGTGTCGGTCTGAATCGCCTTCACCAGTGCCGCAATCTGGCGCGTGGCGTCGGCCGAGCGTTCGGCCAGCCGCTGCACTTCTTCCGCCACCACCGAGAAGCCACGACCCGCCTCACCGGCCGACGCTGCCTGGATGGCGGCGTTCAGGGCCAGCACGTTCGTCTGTTCGGTAATGTCCGAGATCAGCTCCGTGATTTCACCGATCTCCTGCGAGGATTCGCCCAGACGCTTGATCCGCTTGGAGGTTTCCTGGATCTGGTCACGGATGGCGTTCATACCGCCGATGGCGTCCTGCACGGCCTGCAGACCGGACTCGGCAGCCTTCAGGGACTGGCGCGCCACCTCGGCGGACTCCTGGGCCTGGCCGGACACCTGGTTGATGCGCGAGGCCATGTCCAGCACCGACTGACCGGTTTCGCGGATCTCGCGCAGCTGTTCGGTGGAGGCAGCCAGCAGCTCGGTCGAGGTGCTTTCCACAACGGCCGTCGTCTGCGCCACCCGGGTGGCCGTGGCCTGCACGTTGCCCACCAGCGAACGCAGCTCTTCCACCGTGTAGTTCACCGAGTCGGCGATGGCACCGGTGATGTCCTCCGTCACCGTGGCTTCCTGCGTCAGGTCACCTTCGGCCACCATCTGCAGTTCGTTCATCAGTCGCAGAATGGCCGCCTGGTTGGCGTCGTTGATGCGCTTGGCTTCCTGCTCCTGCTGCTCGGCTGCCAGACGCTGCGCCTCGGCCAGGCGCTGGCGCTGGCGGCTGTCCTGCAGCTGCACATAGGCCAGGCCGGCACCGCAGGCCAGTGAGAACAGCGCCGCGAGCACCAGGGCAATCAGCTCTCCGCCGCCCAGACCGGAACTGCCCGACAGGGCATCCTGCAGCTGCTGCAAGCCCAGGCGCAGCTGTTCACTGTCGCCCACGATGCCCGATTGCGCCTCACGGGCCGATACCAGACCCTGCAGGTTGCCCAGAATGGCGCCCGCTTCGGTGCGGGTCTGTTCATACAGCTGCAGCAGCGCTTCCAGGCGCTCGCGCACCTGCGCATCGCGCGCGGCCGTCAGGCGCAGCTCCTCGCTGCCGTTGAGCAGGCCTTCGGCGACTTCCTTGAAGGTGTTCAGGTCCTTGCCCAGCAGGAACACGGCCTCGGGGCTCACGCCTTCCATGGTCAGGAATTCGTTGGCCGACTTGCCGATGCGCTGGGTCAGCATCACGAGCGTGCCGGCGGCGGAAATTTCGGCGGCGGGCGCGTTCTGCTGCAGCTTGAGCGACGAGACCGTCTCGGCGATTTCCAGCAGGTCGGACGACTGGCGGTTGATGGTGCGCAGGGCGTCACCCACCTGCGTCAGGATCTTTTCCTGGGCCAGCACCGCGTTGGCGTTACGCTCGGCCTGATCGACCTTGGGCAGCAGGGCATCCAGCTGCGGGCCGAATCCGGCGCCCAGCGCATCGACACCCAGCTCGGACGAGCCATTCTTGAGAGCGCGCACGGTGCCGGCCAGCACCTTCGCGCTTTCGCGCACCTCCCGAAAGGCACTCTGGCTGCCCACCAGCGCCTGCGACACGCTCTTGGCGAGCCGCTGCGACTGCATGAGTGCCTGACCGCTGGCCGCCACTTGCTGGCTGACCTTCTCGGTCTGGCTGAGCACGTACAGCGTAATGGCACCGAGCACCAGAATGCCGGCACCCAGCATAACGGTCAGCGTACGCTGGTGCTTGGCGGCAGGCTTGCTACCCAGCAGCGGCAGCGCCACCAGGCCTTCCTCGGCCAGGCGAGCCTCCTCGGTGCCGGCCACCATACTGTCCACGGTGGTGTCATTGCGACCGGCCTCGGAGGCGAGGCTTTCGGCGGCCAGGCGGGCAATGTCCTGTTCCGATGCGACGGACAGATCCATCTCATCCGCCCCGGAATTCTTCTTTTTGAACAGCGTATCGAAGATGGCCATGAATCAACCTTCCAACAGAAAAACCAAAGCAATCCCTGCAGACCGCCGGGCACCCCCGACCGCGCCCACCTGGCAGTCGCATCCGAGAATCATGTTTCAGGCCGCAATGGCCAGGAACTCGGGTTCGCCGGCGAGCCGCTGTAGGTCGAGCTCCTGCCAGGCCTTGCCCTGCTCGTCGGTCAGGACGCGCGTGACATAGGCAGGGGCATCGGCCGGACGTTCACCGACGGTATTGAACATGGAAGCATTTCGCAGGCCAAGCAGCCTGTCCACCCAGAGCACCGCGTTGACACCGAGCGCGGGGTGCATGCTCACCAGCCGCGATTCGGAGGTGACCCGCTCGGCGGAGGACGGGCCGCTGCCCATGAGCTGCGCAAGGTCGATCACACCATTGAGACCACCCCGGAGGTTGGCCACGCCCACGTACCAGGGTTTGGTGTACGGGACCGTCTGCACGGTCGACCATGGGAAGATTTCGCCGGCCTGCACCAGCGGCAGCAGGAATTGCCGCCCACCGGATTCAACGGCCAGCCACGAGGCCGTGGAGGCCTCGGCTCGGGCGGCGGTCAGACGCTGGGCAAGGCGCTCCTGGAGTTCCTTGAGTGACTGTCGGTTGGCCATTCTGGAGCGATGCGGTCACCTAAAGGGAGGGCGTCAGCCCAGGGCCCGGATCTTGGACAGCAGCTCGTCGGCAACCACCGGTTTCGTGACGTAATCACGGGCACCTTGGCGCATCCCCCAGACGCGGTCGGTTTCCTGGTTCTTGCTGGTGCACATGACGATCGGGATGCTGGCGTATTGGGGATCCCGGGTGATGGCCCGGGTCAACTGAAAGCCATTCTGACCGGGCATCACAACGTCCATCAGGATGAGGTCGGGCTTTTCCTCGCTGAGCCGACGAAAGGCCTCTTCGGCATTCTCGGCGGTGCGCACGGTGTAGCCATTTTTTCCCAGCAGGTCCGACAGGACCATCAGTTCGGTCTTGGAATCGTCGACAACGAGCACTTTCTGGATAGGCATCACTGGGCTCCGTGGTGGTGTACGCCAAACTGCTGCACGGCCTGCAGCAGCTGGTCTTTGGTGAAGGGTTTGGTGAGGTAATCCTGCGAGCCGACCATACGGCCGCGCGCCTTGTCGAACACGCCGTCCTTGGATGACAGCATGACGACGGGGATGTCGGCGAAACGGGCGTTGCGCTTGATGATGGCGCAGGTCTGGTAGCCGTCCAGACGGGGCATCAGGATGTCGCAGAAAACGAGATCGGGCTGGTAGTCGTTGATCTTGGCCAGCGCATCGAAACCGTCGTCGGCGAGCAGGACGTCGTGCCCCCCCTGCTTGAGAAAGATCTCGGCACTGCGCCGGATGGTGTTGCTGTCGTCAACCACCAGGACCTTCAGGGGGGTCGTCGTGCTCACGGATAGGTTCTCCAGGCTTGCAGCCGTCTCCTGCGGCAGGTTTCGATTTGGTTACAACCGTGGGATTGGTTACAACCCGTCAGGATACCATCGCCCACGGGTCGCCGAACAACTATTCGGGACTCAGATCTGCACCATCTCGAAGTCCTCCTTGCGGGCGCCGCATTCGGGGCAGGTCCAGTTCATTGGCACCTCCGACCAGGGCGTGCCGGGTGCGATGCCGTTCTCGGGGTCGCCCGCCGCCTCGTCGTAGATCCAGCCGCAAATCAGGCACATCCAGGTCTTGCTCTCGCTCATCGGTATCGTGGTCGTAGACAGATAGATAGAATGAAACCATTGTATCGACCCCCGGGCAGGACACTTCTTCTGTGCCGACCCGGCGGTCTCCCACGTCCCGCCGTCCGCCGGGTCATGCCCGCCAGGGCCCGAACGATAGCCTGCCATGTCCGACTCCCCCCCCGCCATCGACAATGCTGGCGCCAGCCTGCCCTGCGTCCTGGCGTTCAATGCGAACGACCCGTGCGGCGCCGGCGGCCTGAGCGCCGACCTGACGGCCATGTCCAGCGCCTCGGTGCATGTGCTGGCGGTGGTGACAGGCACCTACATCCGCGACACCTCCGAGGTGCATGACCATGTCGCGCTGGACGAGGAGGTGGTCTCCGACCAGGCGCGCTGCGCGCTGGAGGACATGCCGGTGCGCGCCATCAAGGTCGGCTTCGCTGGCTCGCCCGAGAACCTGAGCGCCATCGCGGGCATCGCCAGCGACTACCCGGATCTGCCGGTCATCACCTACATGCCTGACCTGTCGTGGTGGGACGATATCGACATCGAAACCTACCAGGACGCCATGACGGAGCTGCTGCTGCCGCAAACCACGGTGCTGGTGGGCAACCACAGCACGCTGTGCCGCTGGCTGATGCCCGAATGGGAAGGCGACCGCCCGCCCCACGCGCGCGAGGTGGCCCGTGCCGCAGCCGTGCATGGCGTGGCCTACACCCTGGTGACCGGTTTCAACGCCGCCGACCAGTTCCTGGAAAGCCACCTGGCCAGCCCCGAGGAAGTGTTGGCCTCCGCTCGCTACGAGCGCTTCGAGGCCACCTTCAGCGGCGCCGGCGACACGCTCTCGGCCGCGCTGTGCGCGCTGATCGCCGGCGGCAGCGACCTGCAATCGGCCTGCGCCGAAGCCCTGAACTACCTCGACCAGTGCCTCAACGCAGGCTTCCAGCCCGGCATGGGCCACGCCCTGCCCGACCGGATGTTCTGGGCACACGACGACGAGGAAGCCGGCGCTGAACCGGAAGCGGAAGCCGGCGCCGAGACGGATGATCTGGCCGACAGCCGGCTGGACGACGACGACTTCCCGCTGGACACCACCAAGCATTGACGAACGACCGCAACAATAGCCAGAAGAACCCATGACCGACCGCAATCTCGACCTGTTCGAACGAGCCAAGACCTTGATTCCGGGCGGCGTGAACTCGCCCGTGCGCGCCTTCCGCGCCGTCGGCGGCACGCCCCGCTTCGTGCAGCGCGCCCAGGGCGCCTATTTCTGGGACGCCAACGGGCAGCGCTACATCGACTACATCGGTTCCTGGGGACCGATGATCCTCGGCCACGGCCATACGGCCGTGCTGGAGGCGGTGCAAAAGGCCGCTGTGGACGGCTTCTCCTTCGGCGCGCCGACCGAGCGCGAGGTGGAACTGGCGGAAGAAATCGTGAAGCTCATGCCGAGCCTGGAAATGGTGCGCCTGGTGAGCTCGGGCACCGAAGCGGGCATGAGCGCGATCCGGCTGGCACGCGGCGCGACCGGCCGCAAGACCATCATCAAGTTCGAGGGTTGCTACCACGGCCACGCCGATGCCCTGCTGGTCAAGGCGGGCTCGGGTCTGGCGACCTTCGGCAACCCGACCAGTGCCGGCGTCCCGCCCGAGGTGGTGCAGCACACGCTGGTGCTGGAATACAACAATGTCGAGCAGATCGAGGCCGCCTTCGAGCGCCACGGCGCCGACATCGCCTGCGTGATCATCGAGCCGATCGCCGGCAACATGAACTTCGTGCGCGCCAGCGTGCCCTTTGTGAAGCGCATCCGCGAGCTGTGCACCCGGCACGGCGCGCTGTTCATCTTCGACGAGGTGATGACAGGCTTCCGTGTGGGCCTGCGCAGCGCCCAGGGTCACTACGCGGACCTGATTCCCGGCTTCGAGCCCGACATGACGGTGATGGGCAAGGTGATCGGCGGCGGCATGCCGCTGGCAGCCTTCGGGGGCAAGCGCGCCGTGATGGAGCAGCTGGCCCCGCTGGGATCGGTCTATCAGGCCGGCACGCTCAGCGGCAACCCGGTGGCCACGGCCTGCGGCCTGGCCACGCTGCGCGAGATCCAGAAACCGGGCTTTTTCGAGGCGCTGTCGCAAAGCACCCGCGCGCTCGTCGATGGCCTGAAGGCTGCGGCAGCCGCCGAGGGCGTGCCCTTCAGCGCCGATTGCCAAGGCGGCATGTTCGGCTTCTTCCTGTTGCCCGAACTGCCGCAGAATTACGCCGCCGTGATGAAGAGCGACAGCGCCCGCTTCAATGTGCTGTTCCACGGCCTGCTGGAACGCGGCGTGTACATCGCGCCGGCACTTTACGAGGCGGGCTTCGTGAGTGCGGCGCACACCGAAGAGGACATCGCGGCGACGGTGGCCGCGGCTCGCGAGGTGTTTGCCCGCCTGGGCGCCTGAGGCATTGCCGGGGCGCCGGCACTGCCACGCCCCGGCGGCGATAATGCAGTGACTGCATCACGTCCATCCCGGGCCGTGGCTACCCGAGAAGGACGATCCCCATGCGCAAAACTTACTCCCTGCAAGCCCAAGGCAAGAAGCACCCGGACCGGGTGCTGGACGCGGTGAAACACGACATCCACCGCTACTTCCGGCGCGAACGTGACCGTGCGCTGCCGGCAGGGGTGGATTTCTGGGATTTCGACTGCCGGGTCGGCACCACCGCCGACAGCGCCGACTCCGTTCGCGCGAGCGAGGTCATTGCCACCGTGGATGCGTTGGCCCGCTCGGGCGCCGAAGCCGTGTATGTGGAGATCCTCGTCAAGCACGGGGTGCGCACGCCCCGCCCCCCGAAAGACGACGCACCGGCGGCAGAACCGTCGGCCTCCTGATCAGCCCCGCTGGGGATCTGAACGGCTGGCGGCAGCGGCCTGCGCAGCACGCAGCCTGTCTTTCTTGCTCGGCCGCCTTCCCTTGATGCCACCGCCATCGGGGGCCACCCGGGCTACAACGGGCACGGGCGCCTGCGTCGGCTCGAAGCCGGGCACCGGCTGCGGCGCCAGATCGGCTCCGGTGCGCTTGCAGATCACGCCCCAGTGAGCGTGCGTCTCGGCAGTCACGAAACTCCAGGCCTCGCCCTGGGCACCGGCGCGGCCGGTACGCCCGATGCGGTGGGTGTGGTCGGTGGCCGAACGCGGCAAGTCGTAGTTCACCACCACCGGCAGTTGGGCGATGTCAATGCCGCGCGCGGCCAGATCGGTGGTCACCAGCACGCGCAGGCGTGCGGCCTTGAAGTCATCCAGCACCCGCTGGCGCGCGCCCTGTGCCAGTTCACCGTGCAGGGGTGCGGCCGGGATACCGGCGCGCGCCAGTTTGGCTGCCACATGCTCGCAGGCGTATCGGGTGGCCACGAACACCAGTGTGCGCGGCCAGCCTTGCGTGGCCAGCAGGTGACGCAGCAAGGCCGTGCGCCGGTGCGCATCGACCGCCACGACGTGCTGGCAGATGTAGGGGTGTGAGGCGCCCTCGCCACGCTCTGGCCTGTTGTCGTTGGCCTCAACGCTCAGCCGCAGGGGATCACGCAGAACGGCTTCGGCCAGTGCCTGAACCTCGGGCGCGAACGTCGCCGAAAACAGCAGTGTCTGCCGCTGCGCCGGCAACAGCGCGAGCACGCGCTGCAGCTCGTCGGCAAAACCGGCATCAAGCAGGCGGTCGGCCTCGTCCAGCACCAGCTGCCGCACATCGCCCAGACGCACGGCACCGTGCGCCACCAGATCCAGCAGGCGCCCGGGGGTGGCCACCACGATGTCCGCGCCACCACGCAGCGCCATCATCTGCGGGTTGATGGACACGCCGCCGTGCACCACGCCCACCCGCAGGAAGAGCGGCCAGGCCAGGTCCGTGAACACCTGGCCCACCTGCACCGCGAGCTCGCGCGTGGGCAGCAGTACCAGCGTGCGCACCGGACGACGGTAGCCATCGCGGCGCGCAGCACGCCCGTGTCCCTGCACGATGGGCAGGGCAAACGCCAGGGTCTTGCCCGAACCGGTGGGTGCGACCGCCCAGACGTCGCGCCCCTGCATCACGGGAGCCATCACCTGAGTCTGGATGGGCGTGGGTTCGGCCAGGTCCAGACCGGCCACCGCGCGCCGCAACGCGGGATTCAGGCCCAGGGTGTCAAAGCTCACCGCGTGGCCATCAATGGCGGAAGTGGCGCACGCCCGAGAAGACCATCACCACGCCACGCTCGTTGGCGGCGTCGATGACCTCCTGGTCGCGCATCGAGCCACCCGGCTGGATCACGCAGGTGGCGCCGTGGTCGATGACCACATCCAGGCCGTCGCGGAACGGGAAGAAGGCGTCGCTGGCCACGGCCGTGCCCTGCAGGCTGAGCTTGGCGTGCTCGGCCTTGATGCTGGCGATGCGTGCCGAGTCCAGACGGCTCATCTGGCCGGCGCCCACGCCCATGGTCATGCCGTCCTTGCAGAACACGATGGCGTTGGACTTGACGAACTTGGCCACCTTCCAGGCGAACAGCAGGTCTTCCAGCTGCTGCTCGGTGGGCTGCAGCTTCGTGACCACCTTGAGGTCGGCGCGCTGCAGCACGTGGTTGTCGGCGCTTTGCAGCAGCAGGCCGGAACCCACGCGCTTGGCATCGGTGAGGTTCAGGCCCTTGTCCCAGGCCGTGGCGCCGCCCGGCGGCAGATCGATGTGCAGCACGCGCACGTTGGCCTTGGCCTTGAAAATGGCCAGTGCCTCGTCGCTGTAGCCGGGGGCGATCAGCACCTCGACGAACTGCTTGCTCACGGCCTCGGCCGCGGCCTTGTCCACCGGGCGGTTGAAGGCGATGATGCCGCCGAAGGCGCTGGTGGGATCGGTCTGGAAGGCCTTGCTGTAGGCCTCGTGCGCGTCCTTGCCCACCGCCACGCCGCAGGGGTTGGCGTGCTTGACGATGACGCAGGCGGGCGCATCAAAGCTCTTGACGCATTCCCAGGCCGCGTCGGCATCGGCGATGTTGTTGTAGCTCAGCTCCTTGCCCTGCAGCTGCTTGGCCGTGACCAGCGAGCCCGGGGCCGGGTACAGGTCGCGGTAGAAGGCGGCGCTCTGGTGCGGGTTCTCGCCGTAGCGCAGGTCCTGCAGCTTGACGAAGCGGCTGTTGACCTGGTCGGGGTATGCCTTGCGCGTGGGCGTGCCGGTCAGCGCGGCGCCCTCGGCGTCGATGTCGATCGACGAGAGGTAGTCGCTGATGGCGCCGTCGTAGTTGCTGATGCGGTTGAACGCGGCCACCGACAGGGCAAAACGGGTTTTGTCGGACAGCTTGCCGTGGGCCTTGAGTTCCTCGATTACGCCGGCGTACTGGGCGGCGTCGGTGAGCACCGCCACGTCCTTCCAGTTCTTGGCCGCGCTGCGCACCATGGCCGGGCCGCCGATGTCGATGTTCTCGATCGCGTCCTCCAGCGTGCAGCCGGGCTTGGCCACCGTGGCCTCGAAGGGGTAGAGGTTGACCACCAGGATGTCGATGGTCTCGATGCCGTGCTGTTGCAGCGCGGCCATGTGCTCGGGCAGGTCGCGACGGGCCAGCAGGCCGCCATGGACCTTGGGGTGCAGGGTCTTGACGCGGCCGTCGAGCATTTCGGGGAACGCGGTGACCTCGGCCACCTCGGTGACCGGCAGGCCCTTGTCGGCCAGCAGTTTGGCGGTGCCGCCGGTGGAAATGAGCGAGACACCCAGGCCGTGCAGGGCCTGGGCCAGCTCGACGATGCCGGTCTTGTCGGAGACGGAAATCAGTGCGCGCATAAAAGGTTCAGCGTTGGAGATGGAAAAAGGGTGTCAGTCGACGAGCTTGTGCTCGAGCAGTTTCTTGCGCAGGGTGTTGCGATTCAGGCCCAACCACTGCGCGGCGCGCGACTGGTTGTATCCGGACTGCTCCATGACGACTTCGAGCAGGGGTTTCTCGACCGCCTTGATCAGCATGTCGTGCAGGTCGGCGGGATCGGTGCCGTCGAGATCCCGGAAATAGGCTTGCAGACTGGCACGGACGCAGTCGTGCAGGGTTTGGTTCTGGCTCATGCGGCGAGCTTCCAGGAGTTTGTCGTTGGTGATTCTGTCGTTGGCGAGGCCAGCCAGTCGCCGGCCGCCCAGGCATCGAGCGTTTCACGCACGCACGCCAGTTGCGCGTCGCAGCTGGTCAGTGCGTTGATGCGCTGGCGGAACGCAGCGGCCTCGGAGGCCGGCACGGGCAATGCCCGCGCGTACCAGCCCAGGTGCTTGCGTGCGCTGCGCACGCCGGTGTACTCGCCGTAAAGCTGGTAGTGGTCTTGCAGGTGGTCGAGCAGCCAGGACTTGACCTCGCCCAGATCAGGTGGCGGCGCCTCCTGGCCGGTGGCCAGGTAGTGCGCGATCTCGCCAAAGATCCAGGGCCGGCCCTGGGCGGCACGTCCGATCATGATGGCGTCGGCGCCGGTCTGGCGCAAGACCTCGGCCGCCCTGCGCGGCGAATCAATGTCACCGTTGGCAACCACGGGAATGCGCACCTGCGCCTTGATCCGGGCCACGGTGTCATGCTCGGCCGTGCCGCTGTAGCCCTGCTCGCGCGTGCGACCGTGCACGGTGAGCATCTGCACGCCGGCGGCCTCGGCCGCCAGCGCCAGGACGGGCGCATTGCGGACGCCGGCGCACCAGCCGGTGCGCATCTTGAGGGTGACGGGCACGCCGTGCGGTGCGCAGGCGGCGACCACGGCCTCGATGATGCCGATGGCCAGCGCCTCGTCCTGCATCAGCGCGGAGCCGGCCCACTTGTTGCAGACCTTCTTGGCCGGGCAGCCCATGTTGATGTCGATGATCTGCGCCCCGCGGTCGATGTTGTAGCGCGCGGCGTCGGCCATCATGCGCGCGTCGGTGCCGGCGATCTGGACCGCGATCGGTCCCGGCTCGCCGCTGTGGTCGGCGCGGCGCGAGGTCTTGAGGCTGTCCTGCAGGTCGGGGCGGCTGGTCACCATCTCGCTGACCGCATAGCCGGCCCCCAGCCGCTTGCACAGCTTGCGAAACGGCCGGTCCGTCACACCCGCCATGGGCGCAACGAACAGGGCGTTGGGCAATTGGTAAGGACCCAGTTGCATGAGGCGGGCAGTCGGAGGAGCGGAAAATCGGGCGGACGCAGGCGCGGCGGCAGCCGGCCGCGCAGGAAGGGCATTGTATCTGCCTGTTTTTTCAGCAGACGATATGCTCTCGCATCCGACACTCCGCCACACCACCCCATGCCCGACTGGTTCACCTCGCTGATGCAACTGCTGGCCCTGCCCGAATACGGGCTGAGCACCGTCTTTGTCGTGGCGCTGGTGTCGGCCACGCTGCTGCCCATGGGCTCGGAGCCGGCGGTGTTCGGACTGGTCAAGCTCAATCCCGATCTGTTCTGGCCGGCGGTGATCGTGGCCACCGCGGGCAACACGCTGGGCGGCGCCATCAGCTGGTTCATGGGCTATGGCACCCACCGCGCGGTGGACCGGGTGCGCCACGGCAAGCCGACCGAGCTGCGGGCGCTGCATTGGCTGGAGCGCTTCGGCCCCAAGGCCTGCCTGCTGTCGTGGCTGCCGGTGATCGGAGACCCGCTGTGCGCGGTGGCCGGCTGGCTGAAGTTCCCGCTGCTGCCGTGCCTGGGTTACATGGCCATCGGCAAGTTCCTGCGCTACCTGACGATGACGGCCGCGCTGCTGTGGGTCTTCCCGGGCGGCCTGCCACTCTGACGCGCCGGCGCTCACCGCCGCGACAGACGACATGCCCCCCTTCCGCGATACTCGCGCCATGCCCGAACGGTCTTCA